>NZ_JH636434.1:2758571-3052669 GCF_000255655.1 Schlesneria paludicola DSM 18645
AAAAGCGTCCCCCAGTTCGGATTGCAGGCTGCAACTCGCCTGCATGAAGCCGGAATCGCTAGTAATCGCAGATCAGCATTGCTGCGGTGAATGTGTTCCTGAGCCTTGTACACACCGCCCGTCAAGCCACGAAAGCGGGGGGCATCCGAAGTCGCTGCGTGAACCGCAAGGACACAGGTGCCGAAGATGAACTCCGTGATTGGGACTAAGTCGTAACAAGGTAGCCGTAGGGGAACCTGCGGCTGGATCACCTCCTTTCTAAAGGATATTGGTCAATTGCGCCAGAGACGTTGGTTGGGGTGATGATTCGAGCAATCGTTTCTGAAACCCGTATCTTCCAGCGAATCAAATCAATAACAAACAGTCCGCATCAAGCGTAATTCCGATTCTCAAACCTCCAATCTGTTTATACGAAGCCTACTCAGGCCTTAACCTGAGTGGGCTTTTTTCGTTTGCTGGTGGTCGCTCGTTGCCTCTCTGCAATTGATTGTACGGCCGGGAATTTCGTCGTCGAATTGCCATCACTTTTTGTACAATGCGGTGGGGGCTGTTGTCGTCAGGTGTCATCGACAACTTGTCGTGCGTCGATGTGGGATCGAGGCGGCTGAGATCGAATTCATCAGCGGTTTCAGGTGCGTCGGTGGCAGTTGGGCGGATGTAAATGGCAGGTGATTGGCATACTGCGCGGCATCGGGTCGGGGTCGCGTTTCTGGCATTGGCGTGTATCTCACTCTGCGTCTGGGCGCGAAGCCGCACATTCTCGGATGGTGTTGAGTTTCACGGCGGTGATCACACCCGTATCTATCTTGAGTCTGAAAATGGATTCCTGCTTCTGACACGTATCAGGGAACAAGCGAGCCACGAGAGGTTCTTTCCTCGTTGGACGACGATGCTTTCGCCAGGCCTTGAGGTGGCGAATCATCAATATCACGATGACTGTGTGACCTGGCGACTGGGGATCTTTGCTTTGGGTAGCCATGAGTTCCCGAAAATCGGGAAGGATGCCGACGAAATAAAGCTTTGGCTCGTCTCGTACATGTGCATTGTCGTGCCATCAATGATCCTGTCCGCATGGTTGCTGCTCGGCCGTCGCATGCCATGGAATCGGCGAATCTCCGTCAAGCCGGCAGATTCGTCGTCCGCATCGGAACCCGCCTCTGCTTGAGGACATTGGGCGGTCGTGGCATTATGGATTCTTCACAAAGTCGGAAGGATCGTCTTTCGCGTAGCCAGCATGCGTGAGCATTGCCCCGGGGATGGTGCCACGCTGGCCCCGACTTTCATCTCGCGCAGCGAGATTAGCAATTTGGATCGCGGCATAAAGGTATCTCTATGATTCGGCCTTGGACGGTGATGTCGGCGCTGGTGATCTTGTTTGTGGCTGTTGTGGTTGCGGAAGCCGCCCCGCTACAAATCGCCACATTTCAAATTGATGTCACGCCTCCGATGGGTTCACCGCTGTGTGACGGGTTGGTACCCGAAGCGGCCAAGGTCGATGATCCATTGTTCGCACGTGGATTGATTCTGCTCGGCGCCGGTGATCCGATTGTGTTGTGCGCCGTCGATTTTGTCGGAATCGGAAACACGGGACACGATGCGTGGCGAGACGCCTTGGCACGTGCGGTGGGAACGACGCGAGCTCGAGTCGCCGTGCAATCTTTGCATCAACACGATGCACCAGGTTGTGAGTTTGATGCCGAAGAAATTCTTGCCGCACAAGGACTCAGCGGAAAGATCAACGACATTCCGTTTCTCAAGTCCGCAATTCAACGAGTGGAAACCGCCGCTAAAGCCTCGTTGTCGAACGCGCATCCTCTGACACATATCGGAACTGGCCAAGCACGAGTCGATCGCGTCGCCTCGAATCGCCGCGTTCTCGGCGATGACGGCAAGATCAAGATTGTGCGCCTGAGCTCAACAAAAGATCCCGAGGCCATCGCTGCTCCTGAAGGCGTGATCGATCCCAATCTGAAGATGATCAGCTTTTGGAACGGCGACTCGTTGTTGACGACCGTGACGTACTATGCGACTCATCCACAAAGCCACTACGGAAAAGGGGCCGTCAGTTCCGATTTTGTTGGGCTGGCGCGTGCGACCCGCGACCGTGACGAACCTGGCGTGTTTCATATTCATTTCAATGGGGCAGGTGGTAATCTGGCCGCGGGGAAATACAACAACGGCTCGCCAGAAGCTCGAATTGAATTAACTCAGCGACTCGCCGAAGGAATGAAGAAAGCCCGCGAGAACACTCAGCGTTCGCCGATTTCGGCCAGCGATGTGGAATGGCGCGTCGAGCCTGTCTCGTTACCGCTGCGCGATCGATTGCTGAATCTAACCGAGATCGAAAAAGTGATGCTCGATACGAACGTCATTCCACGGGAACGCGGTCGCGCCGCTCGAGACTTCGCCTACGCCACACGCATCAAATCCGGCCATCAGGTCGAGCTGAGCGCACTTCGACTTGGGTCCGCCATGATCCTGAACCTTCCTGGTGAGATTTTCGTCGAATACCAGTTGGCCGCCCAAGCCATGCAGCCGGACCGGTTCATCTGCACTGCGGGGTATGGAGACTATGGGCCAGGCTACATCGGAACCAAGATTGCCTATTCGCAGGGTGGCTACGAGACCAGCAACGTTTCGCGAACCGCACCGGAAGTAGAAGACGTGTTGATGCCTGCAATCCAGAAGCTGCTCAAATAATCGCCTCGATGGCCATGCGATGCGCGAGACGAAGCGGGCAAGACATTCGGCGATGAAATTGGAATCGCCAGCTTCATCGCGGGAGCGAAAGGCATTCAGGCGCGAGGCGATTCACTCGTTGCGAATCCGCCGTGCGATGGATCATGGTGTTTGCGATACACATAGGTTCCGCCGATCGGCTCAGACTGAAAGTCTGTTTCCAGACCATAAAGGTTTTCTGCCGCACCAAGAATCAGCATACCTTCGTCTGATAAGAGTCGGTGGAACAAATCGCACAGTCGTTGACGTGATGCATCATCGAAATAGATCAGGACGTTGCGGCAGAAGATCATGTCGAAAGGTCCAATCTGATCGACGGGGTCCATAAAATTCAGCCTCCGAAACTCAATCTGACTTCGCAGACTGTCATTCACATCCCAGCCGTCGTCGGCTCGATGAAAGAACCGTCGCTTTTGATCCATTGTCACGCCGCGATCAAGTTCACGCTCGGTGTATCGGCCCGCCCTCGCAATGTTCAGGTTTCTAGCCGAGACATCTGTCGCCAAGATGGGAAACGACTTGGCACTGACTCCATTCGCTGCCTCACCCGCGACGTAGTCGAGAATCGCCATCGCGATGCTGTAAGGCTCTTGCCCCGTCGAGCATCCGGCAGACCAGATCCGTGATAAGGGAACGGGATAGTTCGTTTGGCGCCGGTGGCGAATTTTCACCTCCAGTTCAGGAAGGATCTGCCGCCGAAGTGCCTCGAACGGATGTCCATCACGGTTGAACGAGGTTTCACCCGTCGTTAAAGCCTCAACGAGTTCGTCCCGCATCTTCACAGCACTAAAGTGGACGACACGCGACAAATACTCGGCGAATGAGTTAAGCCCATGAGTTCGAACGACGGATTCGAGCCTCGACTTCACCAGGTACATCTTGTCATCGGTCAAGACCAAGCCACAAAGCGACCGAACCAGCTTCTGGACCTCACGAAACTCTTGGGGCGAGACATCCACGCGGTCACCGTCCGATCCCAAGTTGAGACATCAGTGCCGGGCCAATCTCCGCAAGCGGCAAAACTTGATCGGCGATTCCTGCGGCAACAACGCTGCCGGGCATCCCCCAGACAATGCTGGTCGCCTCATCCTGAGCAATCACGTGCGCGCCCGCTCGTTTCAACACGCCTGCACCTTTCGCTCCATCCGTGCCCATCCCCGTCAACACCACCACCAACACCTGTCCGGCGTATGCAACCGCAGCGGATCGAAACAACACATCCGCCGCGGGGCGACACCCATTCTCTGGTGGTGCATCGCTGAAACCGGTGGTGATCCGTCCGTCACGTGCGTGCAGAACCAGATGTGTCCCGCCGTGTGCGACGTGCAAGACTCCTGATTCTGCGATCCCGCCTTCTCGCGCCTCGACGACCGGTATGTTACAACGCCGTGACAAACTTGATGCAAAATATTGTGTGAATCCCGTCGGCAGATGCTGGACCAGAAACATCGGCACGGGACAGTGGGGCGCGAACTGAGGCAGCAGGCGCGTTAGCGCATCGGGGCCGCCTGTCGACGAGGCGATGACGACGGCGCGAAACCGAGTTGCCACTCGTTTCGAAAATACAGGCGGAGCAGCGTTAGAAATGACATCTCGTGGTTCAATCCTGCGGCTCGATTTGAACGTGTCCAGTTTTGCGAACAGTTGCTGGCGGAACGACTCTTCATTTGCGCGGGAATCGGGCCCATCAGGTTTCGTAATGAAATCAAACGCCCCCTCCTCCAACCCTTCGATCGTCACCGCCGCACCTCGTTGCGTGTGTGAACTGATCAGGAGCACACCGATGGATCGCCCGAAGTTGCGGGACAGTTCCCGCAATGCCCTCAGGGTTTGCATTCCACCGATTCCGGGCATTTCGAGGTCGAGCGTCACCAGATCGGGGGGATTCTGTCGCGCCATCTCGAGGGCCTTTTCGCCACTCCAGACTGAACCCACCACGCGGGCATCGACACGATGCGAAAGAGCCTCCTCAATGACGCCTCGAAAGATACGGGAGTCATCCACGATCAACACATTGAGAGGTTCACCACTCATTCGAGATCAGCATTTCCCGGATTGATCTTAAATCGCCCCACGAGTTTCTTTAGTTCTTTGCCAATCTGATCGAGACGTTTCGCGGAATCATGGACTTTCGTCGCTGACTGGTTGGTCAGATTCGAAGCAACACTGACACCGTGAATATCCGCCGAGATTCCCCCCGCTGCTTTGGCAGCTTCACCGACATTTCGTGAGACGTCGGTCGCACCGCGTGCCGCCTCGGCCACGTTTCGCGACATGTCACCGGCCGCCTTGGCCAATTCGGCAATTGACCGGGCGATATTGCTGACTCCTTTATTCGCCTCACCAACATTCTGAGAAATCATCGTTGCAGACCGCGTCTGCTTCTCCACCGAAAGCGAGATGCGACCGGCCGACGCGTTGATGTCCTTGATGATTTGTGACACATTCTGGATGACCTGCACAGCCTGCCGGGTGTCATTTTGCACCCCTTCAATCTTACGAGCGATATCTTCCGCCGCCTTGGCGCTCTGGTTCGCCAGTTCCTTGATTTCATGGGCCACGACAGCAAAGCCTTTTCCTGCCTCGCCCGCGGAAGTCGCTTCAATCGTTGCATTCAGTGCCAGCAGGTTCGTCTGCAGTGCGATCATCTTGATCGTTTCAGTGACCTTGCTGATTTCCACTCCCGATTGATTCAAAAGTTGAATCGTCGCCGTCGCCGAATCCGCCATCCGGCTGGCATCCTCGGCCACGCGCGATCCTTCACGGACGTCATTCAGAACGTCTTCAAACGAGTTCGAAATCTCTCCCACAGCCGTCGACACAATCCCAACGTTGTTCGAAGTCTGTTCGGCTGCAGACGAAATCGTGCCCACGTTGACGCTCATCTCTTCACTGGCAGAACTGATCGAGGCGACATTCACGCTCATTTCTTCCGCCGCCGCAGCCATTGTGCTGATATTTGAGGACAACTGTTCGGACGCACTGGCGACGCTCGACGACTTCAGCGAAGTCGTCTCACTCTGGGACACCAGTTGATCCGACACACCATTCAGATCCATCGCCGAATCGAACAGACCATTCGAAACAGATTTGATTTGTGTCACGATCGTCGTCAATGAATCCGCCAGTGAATTGGTCGATGTCGCGAGCTCGCCCACTTCGTCGCGCTGCTTCAGCAGAATTCGCTGCGTCAGATCCCCATCCGCCATGGATTGAGCCAAATTCCGAACGGCAAAGACCGGACGCGTTACGGATTCTTTGACGAAGTAGGCCGCGACGAGTCCCAGTACGAGCCCGGCGATCGCGACACCAATGATCCACCAGAGAGTACTGAGATACGCGGCAATTCCCAGATCTCGACCGTTTCTCGCCTCGACCGCGAATAGCTTTTCCAGTTCGTCGATGCGTTTGACACATTCGTCGGCCGCCACCCGTGATTCCGTCAATGAAATCTCGACCGACCGATTGTTAGTATTCAATCGAGACAGCTTGATGACGCGGGCGAGCGTTGCCTTCAAATCCAGAACAAGTGTCGGAACGTCGAACTGATTCGAGACCGATCCACCAGACGCAACTCCAAGACCACTTTTGGTCTGTTCGAGCAGGTCGTCCAATTTCTTTTCGTAGGTCTGCATCTCGTCGTCATCGACCGAATCGATGTGCCTTAAGGTGGTCGAGAAGATCCCCATGAGATTTTCTTGCAGCTCATCGACGGTCTTCAGTCGTTTCAGCTCTTGTTCGCTCGAACCAAACTGGGCCGTGGCCTCTTCCTGCCAAACATGGAAG
The DNA here is from genome assembly GCF_000255655.1 of Schlesneria paludicola DSM 18645. Lineage (NCBI taxonomy): Bacteria > Pseudomonadati > Planctomycetota > Planctomycetia > Planctomycetales > Planctomycetaceae > Schlesneria > Schlesneria paludicola. The sequence goes on from NZ_JH636434.1 coordinate 2,765,097, forward strand.
CGACTCGCGAGCAAATCGAGCTGTCGCTGCACTTCGCTTGAAAGCAGCTTTTTCGCTTTGTTGTTAGTGTTCTCGATCGCCAGGTCGAGGATCGTATTGTTGACCTTCTCGGCGACATCCAGACTCTTCCCCACATCTTCGACCCCCTTCGCCTGGCCGGCCAACCGATCCTTGGCAACAACTTCTCGCAATTCATCAAGTAGGCTGTGGGCCTCGACAAGTTCCGATCGCGAAATCGCCGCGAAGGACTTCGAAGTGTCATCGTCGGTCGATAAGACAGCGTTCTTCTGCGCTCGAACGCTCGAAAGAAATTTGACATGAATCTCTGATGTCAGTTTCGACTTCACGATTGTCGATTCGACGATCTGCCGAATCTGGAGGCTGAAAAAAGAGATGCGATGAATCGCGACATACGCGACGACGACGACCGACGTCATCAGGATCATCGTGAGCAGCAACAATTTCGTCGTCAGTTTTAAGTTCTTCACGGTGACACCTGTGACAAATGGGGTCCTGAGACCGGATGGAGAGAATCGCGTCGGTCGGACCGCGCAAAGTTTTGCTCCACGACCGTCAAGAACCGTCGTGGGTTGAGAATGACAATGAGCTCGTCAAATTGCTTACAGATTGCGGAAACGAGATCAATCCGCGTTAGCTCGAGCTTCAGGTCGTCGCGGTGGATTGAGGCGAACCCCTCGAGTCGGTCGGCGTTGACACTTTGAATTTCGGAGATCTCATCGACAACCACGCCAAACGCACAACCGACATGCGGCTTGAAAAGCACCAGCCGCGTCTGTGCCGTCACTGGCTGAGACGGCATCCCGAGCAATTGCCTGAGATCCAATGCCAGGAAAATATGTCCGCGAATATTGACCAGACCTAGCACTTCTTCCGGCGCATGTGCAACAGGCGTCCACGTCGGTTCATTCGTCACTTCTTTGACGTCCAGCGTATCGACGCCGAACAGTTGCCCGTTCAAGCGGAACGTGCAGAACAATCGCAGCGATTCCATGACGGCCTCCTTTCAGTTCGAATTCGCTTGACTCACGGACATCAAACTCACCTTGCGGACCAGACGGTCGTGATCGAGTTTCACTTCATACCCGTCGTATCCACACTCTTTGGCCTTCGCTTCGTTCTGCTCGCCGCTCAATGACGTCAGGGCAAGCATGGGAGTCTTGATCCCCCGGCGACGGACTTCGCGTGCAAACTCCCAGCCATCCATTACCGGCATCTCAATATCCGACACGATCAAATCGAACGGTCGCCCCGTCGAAAGGATCTTCAAGCCATCCGCCCCATGAATGGCGGTCGTGACATCGAATCCCTCGGCGACCAGATACCGTTTGACGACTTCACGAAAGAACGCCGTATCGTCGATCAGCAGCACGCGTCGCGACGTGCGTTCAGAGTTTCGCCCCGGTGATGAAACAGTCCCCGCCGTGCCGAACAGCTTTTCCGACAGATGATGAAGCTCAAGAAACAGCGTCAGTCGATCACGCACGATGGCCGAACCAAGAATCCCATCCGGCAGATCCGGATGCTGCTGAATGTCGAGTGCAAGTGACTCGGTATCGACGATTCGTGAGACCAGAATCCCCATTGGCAGCGACACAAATTTTGGCAGGATCAACGTCATCAGCGCAGGATCGGATTCCAGCGTCGACGTGTGAATCAATCGGTCAAGTCGCAAGATGCGCGTCGAGACTCCGTCGACCGTAACGAACTCGTGATCCCCCGCCCGCTCGATTCGATCGCGATGAATGAGTTCAACTCGCCGAATCTGAATGAGGGGCAATGCAAATTGTTCCCGCGGACCATATTCGAACAGCAAGACGCGATGAACCTGCGCGGCGTCACGTGCCGTATGGCGCTCATCGAGCGTCTCGACTGCGGAATCGAAGCTCAGATTTGCGTGATCAACGATCCCATCCACATCGGCGATCAGCGCCACATGGCCATCCCCCATGATTGTCGCGCCGGCAAACAGGTTGACCCGTTTCATCGAAGGATGCATCGGCTTGACGACAATTTCTTGCGTGCCGCGAACCTCATCGACCACCAGTCCGAAACGGCGACTGCCCTGCCGCAGGACCAGGATGTACTCAATGGGCCTCTCACCGACTGCAATCGTTCGCGCGGCAAGCAATTCCGCCTTCTTTTCTGCCGTAAATCTCTGATGGTGGCCCACGACATCCGAGAACCGAACGATCGGTAACAGGCGATCCCGCAACCGATAGACTTCGGTATCAAAGGCAAGTTCGATATGACCACTGGCTTTCGGATGCAAACAGATGACTTCTTCGAGGTCTCGCTGAGGAACCGCGAAGCGATTTGGCCCGACGGTGACGATCAGACAGCGAATAATGGCAAGCGTCAGGGGCAGCTTCAGCGTCATTGTCGTTCCGCGTCCAACGTCGGAATCGATGCTGATTGTGCCTTCCAGTTGTTCAATATTTGTCTTGACGACATCCATACCGACGCCACGCCCCGATACTTCCGTTACGTGAGTCGCCGTTGAGAATCCTGGCAGGAGAATGAGTGAGAACAATTCACGGGGCACCATGCGATCCAACTCGGCCGCCGTTCGCAGTTGCACAGCCAGCGCCTTCGCCCTGACGGCCGCCGAATCAATTCCCTTACCGTCATCGCGCACTTGAATCTGAATCTGCCCATCTTCGTGCGTGGCCGACAGAACGATTCGACCAGCGGGTGGCTTTCCCTGCGCTTCACGCTCTGCTGGCATCTCAATGCCATGATCGACGCTATTGCGGATCAAGTGCATCAAAGGGTCGCTCAATTGTTCGATGATCGACTTATCGAGTTCGACGTCACGACCGAGCAGTTCGAGATCCACCTGTTTGCCGAGCTGCCGGGCGAGATCACGCACCATGCGGGGAAACTTGGCGAACAAGTTTCCGACAGGTTGCATCCGTGCACGCAGCGTGACGTCCTGCAGCTCAGAAGTTACCGAGTTCAACCGCTGGATGATTGAACGATGCGTCGCGTCCTCGTCCGAAAACGAGAGCAAGGATTGGTTTCGCACCAGCGTCAATTCGCCGACCAGCGTCATCATTCGATCCAGAAGCTCAACCTGAATTCGCAGTGTCGATGACTTTTCGGTGAGACTGGGCATTGTCAACGCGCCAACGGCAGGGGCGTTAAAGGGCGTACGTGCATTCGCGGGGATTGCCGACTTTCCCGAGGATGACGCGGCCACAGACGTCGTCGTGTCGCCGCGTGAACTCGTCGCGGCCCCCTGACAATCAAGGTCCGTAACTCGGCAGTTGAGCTCCTTATGCAATTGGTCGCTCGATCGTTCCGCTTCGCACTCGGCCGTCCAAGTGACGTTCCCCGAGGGCAGCACGGCAAACAGATCGACGACGGGCAGCGTCAAGCGTCCGGACACAACATTGACTGCTGTTGCCACTTTCAGAAACGCATCAACGACACCCTGATGCGGACGAGACCACGCAGACAGATCCGCGTTCAAACGAACCGATCGCCTTTGTCGGGTTTCGCGCACAAACGGTTCGAAAACGGGTGGCGCGTGTTCCTCACGCGGTTTGATCAACACACCCGACCAACGCACGGGACCGGTGGGAAGACACTGGCTCAAACGACTGGGTCCGAGCTGCAATCGCGCATCACCGACATTTCTCTGGGCGACATACTCTCGCATCCGACGGACCAGACGTCCTCCCTCAGCCTTGGCACTCCAATCGGACAAATCGACGTCAAACTCGGCATCCGTTCTTTTGCTCGCCGACGCGGTCGCCAACTGATCGATGATGTCCTGAATATCGACTTGAGAACTTTGATAGGCGTCGTCAACCAGTGCCGCCAGGCGATCGCGAGCGCTGAAAAGCAGCTCGATCATTCGATGAGCAACGGGGAACTTGGTTCCGCTGAGCAGCGACTCGATCGCATGCGCCAGCTCGTGAATTCGAGAAAGGCCCAGGAATCCTGCGTCACCCTTGATCGTGTGAATCGATCGAAAGCAACGATCGATCATGGCCGAGGCTTTGTCTGCCGCGGGCTGCTTTTCAAGGCTAAGCAACGAATCTTCGACGACGCCCAAGTGCTCGCGCGCGTCAATGATGAATTCATCAGTTCGATCAGTCATCGGGAATCACGGGCCTCCCGAATCAGGCGATGGCTGAATGCCCGTGACTCTCAAGACGAACTGGACATCAGGTCCGACACCCGTAAATTCCACGTGCGGCCCCTGCCCCCCGCGCGTGTCACGCAACGCAGCCAACAGCGCGAGCCCCGTGGCATCCAGATCGACCGTTTGCGACAGATCGAGAATAAATCGTTGGGCCGACGAATTGCAGGCGTCGACGTACCCTCGTCGAACCACTTCAGCCTCTGCGGTATCCAGAAATGGAGCGACGGAAACGGTCACCGTGTCCGTCACGGGTCGCGGAACAGTTGGCGGAGTGACCGTGCTGACAACAGGTACAGAACCGGCATTCGACGCCATCGCAACGGGTCGTGACGTCTCCGAAGCCATCGAAAGCGCGTGGCTGATGCTGCTCACAAGTTGAGCGGCATCGCCATCAAAGCGACTCCAATCGAGGCTGGCTTCTTTCGACGCCGCAGAAATACGACTGAGAAAATCGACGCCACGCAGCAGCACATCGATCTGCTCGGGCCGCAACGACAGTTGACCGTTCTGCGCCGCGACAAAACCGTCTTCCATGACGTGGGCCACACGCACTGCCGGATCAATCCCGACGATCCTGGCGGCACCCTTGATCGAATGCGCGCCGCGCATCATCTCGCTGATCTGTTGCGTGTCCTGAGGATCGCGTTCAAGCGACAGCAGCCCCGACGTCAGCGTTTCTGCGTGCGTCTCGACTTCCGCTCGGAAGATCTCGAGCATCGAACCGTCATTGAATATCTCGCCACTCATGGCCGGCCCCGAGAATCATCGATCGCACATTTCAAGAACCCTCCTTGTTTTACTAGGTGAACAGGGGACGGACAAACTTTTCATGGCAACCTTTGACGGGATGCCTGGGAATTACGCCCGCCAAGTTCACGGCTCCGCTAAAATCACTACAGGCCAAATCATCGGCAAATCCATCAAATTCCAACAACTAGTCAGGTTAGGGCCCTGAGAAAGATGGAGGTCATTGCCCGACATCGTTTTTGATTGATACAGTCATTCCAGTTGACCAGAACTCATCACATTTTAAGTTTTGCCGATCTCTGTGTCTCCGTGCCTCTGCGACTCCCCTTCCCCCGCTGGGCCCACCGGTACGTTTTGTGTCGACCGGGCACGCATTGGTTGTGAGGGAGACACAGAGGCACGGAGACACAGAGAGAGGATGTCGTCTTGAGATGAAGTCGCGACCTGTCTTCGTTTCTCCATCACGAAAAAGCCCTGCCCTTTATGTTGAAATCGCCGCCGGGAAATCACGGAATCAAAGTGCTGCTGGTTGATGATCAGCAGATCGTGGCCGAGGCGATTCGTCGAATGCTTGAAAGCGAAGACGACATCGAATTCCATTACTGTTCTGATCCCGCACAGGCATTGCTTCGTGCGAAAGAACTGTCGCCAACGGTCATTCTGCAAGACCTCGTCATGCCGGACATCGACGGCCTGCTACTGCTGAAATTCTATCGCGCCAACGAGGCGACGCGCGATATCCCCATCATCGTGTTGTCCTCACAAGAAGAACCTGTGACGAAAGCCAAAGCGTTTGGCCTGGGTGCGAGTGACTATCTCGTCAAACTGCCGAATCGCGTCGAATTGATCGCCCGGATTAGACATCATTCCAGCGGCTATATCCATCTCCTCGAGCGAAACGAAGCGTTTGAAGCCTTACGTGAGAGTCAGCGAGAACTGGCAGAAGACCTCGCGCAGGCGGAACGCTATGTGACGTCGCTGTTGCCCGAGAAGCTCAACAGCGATCGCCTGATCACCGACTGGATGTTTATTCCCTCGTCAAAACTGGGCGGCGATTCGTTTGGTTATCACTGGCTCGACGATCAAAACTTCGCCTGCTATTTGCTCGACGTTTGTGGGCACGGCGTGAAGTCAGCCCTGATGTCCGTTTCGGCCATGAACGTCTTGCGAGCCCAAAGTCTGGCAGGATGCGACTTCCGAGACGCCAGCCAGGTCCTGTCCGCGCTCAATAACGCGTTCCTGATGGAGAAGCACAACGAGATGTACTTCACAATCTGGTACGGCGTTTACAACACGGACACGCGCGAGCTCAACTATTCCGGAGCGGGGCATCCGCCCGCGATTCTGCTCTCCGGCGACGGTGCGTCACCCCGAAAATGCCTGCAGCTCGAAAGTCAGGGCCCCATGACAGGTGTCGTCGAGGATATGCCGTATGACGGTCAACGGGTCGATGTGGCGCCGGGTTCGCTGTTGTACCTTTACAGTGACGGGATTTGCGAACTGCACAAACCCGATGGTTCGATGTGGCCGTTCGGCGAATTTGTGGAGGCAATCTCGGCACCGCCTCCCCCTGGCGAATCTGCCATCGAGCGGATCCATTCCGTGGGACGCGACGTCCAGGGCGGGGCTCCCTTCGTCGACGATTTTTCGATCCTGGAGATCAAATTCGTCTAAGGACCTGTTCAAATCACGAATTCGTCATGGCTCCAGTCGATGTCGCGGCTCCGATGCAAACGACGATGATCTGCTTCTGACGATTGCAACGAACACCCTGCTGCCGTACACGGATTTCGGAATGTGGTCTATCGTCCTGACGAAGTCAGCACTGGCGGAATGAGAACCGGGACGGAGAATAGACAACACTCATCTCAAGTCGTTCCTACGTTCGCTTCAAGGGAGATTCCCATGCGCGTCTGGCCTGGACACCCCTATCCACTGGGAGCCACCTGGGATGGCAGTGGCGTCAACGTCGCGTTGTTTTCGGATACCGCGACGAAGGTGGAACTGTGCTTGTTCAACTCGCCCGATGATCACATCGAATCCGAACGGATCACGCTACCCGAGCGGATGTACAACGTCTTCCACGGTTACTTTCCGGACATGCGACCGGGCACGCTGTATGGGTTTCGTGTCCACGGGCCCTATGATCCGCAGAATGGACTGCGATTCAATCCCCACAAATTGCTCTTCGATCCTTATGCCCGAGCCGTCGGGCGTCAATTGAAATGGGATGATTCGCTGTTTGGCTACCGGCTTGGCGATGCCACAACCGACCTGTCGTTCGACGATCGCGACTCGGCTCCCTTCGCCCCCCTGGGGATGGTCGTCGACACCGACTACACCTGGGGCAATGACCATCGGCTGGAAACCCCTTGGGAACGCACCGTCATCTATGAAGTGCACGTCAAAGGTTTCACCGAGCTGATGCACGATGTGCCTGAAAAGCTTCGCGGAACTTATGCCGGCCTTGCCAGTCCCCCGGCGATTGCCCACCTGAAAAAACTTGGGGTCACCGCCGTTGAGTTACTGCCGATCCATTTTCATATCGATGAGCATTTTCTGACCCAGCAGCATCGCGTCAACTACTGGGGATACAACTCGCTCGGCTTTTTTGCCCCCGAGCCGCGGTACTGTGCGGCTCACCAGCCCGAGCTCATGTTGCAGGAATTCAAGTCGATGGTCCGCACACTGCACGCGGCCGGCATCGAAGTCATCCTGGACGTCGTTTACAACCACACGGCCGAAGGGAATGAACGCGGCCCCACGTTGTCGTGGCGCGGCATCGACAATACCAGCTATTACTTCTTGAACGACAACAATCGCCGGTACTACACCGACTTCACCGGTTGCGGAAACTCGCCCTACCTGCGACATCCACGCGTACTGCAAATGGTCATGGACAGCTTGCGTTACTGGGTGACCGAGATGCATGTCGATGGATTTCGCTTCGACCTCGCCGCGACGCTCGCACGGCAATTCCATAATGTCGATCGCATGAGCGCGTTCTTCAACGTCATCCATCAAGACCCCATCCTCTCGCAGGTTAAACTGATCGCAGAGCCGTGGGACATCGGCGAAGGCGGCTATCAATCCGGCCGGTTCCCGATTATCTGGACCGAGTGGAACGGCCGTTATCGTGACTGCATCCGTCGCTTCTGGAAGGGCGATGAGGGCACAGTGCCCGAATTGGCGACGCGTCTCGCGGGCAGCAGTGATCTGTACGAAGACAACGGCCGACAGCCATCAGCAAGCATCAATTTTGTGACCTGCCACGACGGGTTCACCTTGCGCGATCTGGTGAGCTACAACGACAAGCACAACGAAGCAAACGGCGAGGGAAATCGCGACGGCAACAATCATAATCTCAGCTGGAACTGCGGGATCGAAGGCCAAACCAACAAGACGGAAATCCTGGAGCTGCGCGACCGTCAGATGCGCAACTTCATGGCGACGCTGTTTGTCTCGCAAGGCGTTCCCATGCTGCTGGCCGGTGACGAAGTCGCTCATTCCGCCCAAGGCAACAACAACTGTTACGCTCAGGACAATTTTCTGTCATGGATCAATTGGGACACGACAGAATCCGCCCAAAAACAGTTGGCATTCCTGCAACGGTTGATTGAAATCCGCCGAGATCAACCTGCATTGTCACGCCGTCGGTTCTTTAAGAACTCGGTTCATGGCGACGATGTCGACGACATTTATTGGCTCGACAGTACCGGACGCCAGATGACGCCTGCAGACTGGGAATCGCCAACGCGAAGTTCGCTGGGTCTGCTGTTGCTCGGACATTGCAGTCAGATCGACGATCAAGGAGCGTGCATTATCGGCGACAACCTGCTGATCCTGATGAACGCCCACTTCACGCCCGTCACATTCAACCTTCCGCCGGAGGTTCGCAGGTTCCGTACGCTCGACCGGCTGTTTGATACCTACGAAGGCGAGACCGAGATTCTTCCCGTCGATGTCACCAAACCGTATGTGCTGCGGCCACGCAGCATGGCCCTGTTCCGGCATCAGATCGTCGGCTCTGAATCAACCCTGCGAAAGTAACAGTGCAACTGGATTCTTCGTGGCAATAGTTCGCATCCTCAACGTTGTTCGGTGCCGTGATACCCCATAAAAAGCGAAACTCAGGCGAGCCGAGCAGCGTTAGCTCTCGGATATTTGGGCTTCTGATTTCACTTTGCGCCTGGCGAGATCGCGCAATGCAACGCAGGTAAACCGAGAGTTGACGCTGCTCGGCTCGCCAGGATCGATGGCGGAGCAATCACTTCGAGATCTTCAGATCGCACGTCAGTCGAGTCCCAGTTTCTTCCGACCTTCTGGAGTTAAACGATTGGAGTTCCAACCCGGTTCCCACGTCTGTTCGACGACAACCTGCCTGACTCCAGGAACCTTCATGACACGTTCACGCACGGGAACGGACAACGTCGGATGTACCGAGATCGAGCCATCGACAAAGTAGCCCAACACGGGACGGCCACGATGCGGCATCGACATGACCAGCGTCACGACGTCGCCGCGCACGCGAACATCATTGACCAGTCCCAGTTCGACGACGTTAATATCCGCTGTGTAAAGCTGCGCATCCTTGCAATCGCGCAGCGCACTCCAGATTGCCGTCTTTAAGGTGAGGTCGCCAGCTTCTCCCGTGCGTGCCAATTGCCCTGACGTGGGTACGTGATCGACACTCCCCTTGTCGGTCGTTGATCCTTCGGAAACACTCAGGGGCGTCATGAGACATCGACGCAGTTGCTCAATCACCGGAGCCCCATCCTTTAGAGTGAACGGGATCGAAACGTAGGCGTTCTTTTGCCGCAGTTCCGCGCCTTTGGGAACCCGCTTCACCGGTAATGGATATCGGCTCCAGACGGCCCCATGCCAGCGATAGAACGGTAGTGGAACTCCAGTGTGCTTTAGTTCAGGGAGTCCGGTTGCCTGATGCTCGAGAAAGAGCGCCATGAACGAGTCGCGGCTGACATCATGATAGAATCCGACACCCCATAGATCAGTCTGATGCTCCGCGTCGACATCGCCCGTTTTCAGCTTGCCATCGCGTCCCATCCAAAGGGAATGGTTGAACGACTGTCCCGAGAAGACCCATTCGTCATCCCGCAGCGCTTCTGCTTCGAGATCTTGAATCGCTTTCATCGATCCAAATTTGTGGAACCACGGCAAGCCGGTATAGAACCGGTACTCGACATCGATCTTCAGGCGGCTGGGTGTGTAGACAGGATGCACAGGTGAATAGGGAAAGCCCCAGCGTCTTACGATGGTGCAGAGCGGACCGCGAATGACTTCGTAGTCAGGGCATTTTTCCCACAACGAAATCCGCATCTTCTGAAAGTTGCCCGCATCGACATAGTCGTGTGCCCAATCGATACCCGGTGGTTCCCCGTGACCTTTACCACCCGAGAACATTTCGAGTCCGTGCTCGCGCTGCAGCGTCAGCCGTTCGAGCTGTCCGGTCTGCCGCGAAAGTGAGGCTTTGAAAAAGGCGTTTGAGATATCCAGCCCAAACCCCTCGCCTTCGGTTTTCAAATCGGAGGGATACTCCGGAAGCTCTGCATGGGGATTGCCGTAAAAGACCAGCAATCGCTGCTGTTCCTTCGGCCGACTATCGCACAGAAACAGAATTGATCCTACGCGTTCATGGTCGCGGCGGACTTCGTGAAACACCTGACAGGGAAGTTCGGTGAGCGTACCGTCCACGTACCGCGCCAGTCGAATCTCACGCGCGAGCGACTCCACCTGATCCGCGGGAAAGCTGAGCGTCATCTCGATGGGCTCGGACACTCGAGCGTCCCCGGCCGATTCTTGCACTTGCAGCTCTTTCGCGTACTTCCATCCGCGTGCCCATTTCGCAATCGACGGACCGTACGATTCGACAGTCCGCCAGTGCGAGGTCTCAATCACGGACTTTGGTGGTGCTTGTTCTTCCGTCTGCGTCTGTACGGCGGTATCGCGCAGGGAATGCGTCAGCGACCGAACGAGATCGAAATCCTTTCGATCCCAGGCCTCTTGCAAGAGTTTCATCTTGGTTTCGAAGGAGTCACTGCGAGCGGCGGCGGGGATTCCCGCGGGGGCGACGGAAGTTTGCGCGAGCAATCCCCCCTTTGACCAGAACACGCAAACCAGTACCACCCAGACCGCGCACCGAGAGACCATTGGCGGATTCAACATGTGAGTTTCTCTGCTTCCTTCTTGAACGGCGTCTGGACGCTCGTGACCTCGACAAAGTTTGCGGCCTGTGGTTTTCGGGACCAGCAGATCGGCAGCGTTCTCAGAGTGTTACATTGAATTCAACTGAAATCTACCGAAGCGCTTGCTTGGCGCGATCCGAATCGCTTTCGTAAACTCGTCTCATCGCTATCTGGCGCAAAGGGTTTCTGATGTCCGTACGATCTGAAACTCAATTGACATCGATGGCCCGGCTTGGCAACGCACGCTCCCGGTGCTGGTATCTCGAGCGAAATCGATGGGCAACTCGACGATGTCGAAACTCGATTTCTGCAATCGGCTGAACACTCCTTTCCATGACGAACAGGGGATTTCCATGCGAATCGCTGCAGTCACAGCGTTCTTAGTTCTCGTCACCGTGACATCGTCGGCTGTTGCAGACAATTGGACGCACTGGCGTGGCCCCACCGGAAATGGAGCAGCCCCGCAGGCGACTCCACCGACGGAATGGAGCACCACCAAGAACGTCAAATGGAAAGTCCCGATCGCGGGACGTGGAATCTCGTCGCCGATCATTTGGGAACAGCAGGTCTTCGTGGTCACCGCCGCTCCCGTCGGCGAAGCGAGTGGCGCGGGGTTGCCCAAGCTGGAATTCAAAGTCATCTGCTTGAACCGGCAAGACGGCAAGCTCGTCTGGGAAAAGACAGCCACCGTCGCCATCCCACATCAGGAAACGCACAATACGAATGGATTCGCATCCGCGTCACCCTGCACTGATGGAAAGCACGTCTACGCCCATTTCGGCTCGCGCGGCTTGTACTGTTATACCATTGATGGCGAATTGAAATGGAAACGCGACGACTTTGGCCAAATGCAGACGCTCAACAGATTCGGCGAAGGAAGCTCGCCAACTCTTGAAGGCGACAAGATCCTAGTCCCGTGGGACCATCAAGGCCCGTCAGCCTTGTATGCCCTCAACAAGTTGACCGGGGAAACAATTTGGAAAGCCGATCGAGAAGAGCCGACTTGCTGGTCGACACCTCTGGTCGTCGAACATGCGGGACGCAAACAAGTCATCATGAACGGTTCGAACTTCGCCAGAAGTTATGACCTTGAATCGGGGAAAGAGATCTGGAAATGTTCGGGGCAGACCAAACGCCCCGTCGCAAGCCCCATCCATCTGGACGAGATGGTCATCGTGGGCAGTGGCTTTCAAGGCGCGTACATGGGCGCATTCCGACTCGACGGGAATGGGGATATCAAGGGTTCCGACAAGGTCGTCTGGACCATTGACCACGATTGCCCTGACATCGCCTCGCCGGCGCTTTCGTCTGGCCGGATTTATTTCCACAAAGGGAAGTCCGGTCTACTGTCGTGCGTCGACGCCACCACAGGAAAAGGCCACTATTTTGCACGACGCATTGATGGTGTCGACAGCACCTATGGATCACCGGTTGCCGCCGGCGGTTACGTCTTCCTCAGCTCCCGCTCGGGCCACATCGTGGTCATCAAGGACTCTCCCGAATTCGAAGTGGTCGCGACAAACAATATCGAGGAAACACTGAGCGCCACCCCGGCACCCGTCGACAACGAGCTTTTCATTCGCGGGGAAAACAACCTTTACTGTATTGCCAAAGCCAAGTGACGAACGAAGCGCGCTTCGACTTTCGCGTCTTCGCTCGGCAGGTTCATCACAAGATCAACGCTTAATGCCCACCGTTCGTTCCGATCGGAACGAGCGGTGGGCATTCTTATTTTCGAGCGAGCAGATATGGCACGTTTTGCAGACGGGTGACCACCTACTTGGCGGGGGTGACGTTGATTCGCAGCGTCTTCATGAATGGGTGCTTGCAACTGGCACTGCGAGCACTCAGTACGATTGGCTCAAGCGTTGACGTCGGCAAGCTTTCGCCCGTCCAGTTAATCGTAAAGCACTTCGACTTGTTCGGTACCGGGCCATTCGTCGTTTGCACACTCATTCCGTCAGGAAACGTCGGTTGCTCGAAATGCACGACATCATCGGGAGGGCCCTCGATCAAGTACGTGAGACGAATCGTTCCCCCCAATTCCAATTGCAGTGGCACACTTTCATCAACTTGCTGTCCGTACACGTGCCCGTGTTCGTACGTCAAAACGGGATATGCGGGGGTTTGCCCGGCCGAGTACACGAAGAGTGCGACCGCAGCGAGCGTCGCAAGCAACACGACCATGCCCGCCCCTGCCAGCAACAGGCCCCGGGGAAATTGGGATGGACGAACAACAGGTCGTGATTGCGGCAGCGCTCCGGAAGCGAAGTGGCTGTAATTGGACGTGTTCCTGGCTGATGTTCGAAACGTGTCAGTCAAACGCTGTGGCTCATTTGCCGGGACAATTTGGCTCATCGCGTTCAGAAATCGCTGACGCAACTCCGCCATGCTCTGTGGACGACATGCCGGATCCTTTTCGAGACACTGCAAAACCAACTCTTCGAGTTCTACGGGGTAGATCGCCTCTCCGTTGACCTCGGTGAATCTCGGAGCGGGATTTCTGACAATGGCACTGAGACATTCAGCGAGGGCAAGGTGTGAAGAATCGGCCTGTGGAAACGGGACACGGCCCGTCATCATTTGATATAGAATCACTCCGAACGCGTAGATGTCTGACAACGTCGTCGCTCGCGGTTGTCTCGACAACAATTCCGGGGCCATGTACTCGGCGGTTCCAGCACCATCTTGTGTGTGGTTTCGTTGGGTGCCTTCGGAATCGAGCTTCGCGGCAATCCCAAAATCCAATAGTACAAACTTACTTTTGTCGATCAGCAACCCCGATTTGCCGCTGTATCCTCGTAGGATGATATTGCGCGGTTTCAAGTCTCGGTGAATCAAGTTGTCATCATGAGCGTGCGCGAGTGCATCCCCCACCTCGCTCACGAATTTGAGGAGCTGCGCGTCCGTCAGTCGGCTGCCTTGTCTCTTGAATAATTTCTCAAGGTCTTCACCTTCGAGATATTCCATCACCAGATAGGCCAGGCCATTGTCGCTGCCAAAGTCGGTCACCTGGACGATATGGTTGTGCTTGACCTCGGCCGCCAGTCGCGCTTCTTTCATGAATTCGCGCGACGACATCCCGACCTTCACGGCCACCGCCTGATTGAATTTGCGATCTGTGCCTTTATAGACCGCCCCAAATCCGCCGCGATCAATGAATTCCTCAAGCAGATAGCGGCCATCGAGATCGCGGCCAACCAAGTCTTCAAGGTCATCAATCTGAAGTTCGCAAGTCGTCATGAAAGCGCCCTGTCACTCGGAGCAGATACGGATTTCGAATGCTTCATCCCCAAAGGCCGCGTCCACAAGGACGCCCCTTTGACGCGCCAACCGGCTAGGGTCACGCGGCGAGCCAACCGGCGTCGCGGCGCTACTGTTGAAGTCGACGCTCGCATCCATGGACGATGGCGACCATGAACATCCCGATCAGCACGCCCTCAAAAGGCTCCCGGCTGAAACCTATCTCAATATTTCCAACAGGAGATACGGGAATTGGGAAAAGCCTCACGCCTCGCATCCGCGGCATGGCGAATTTGTCGCGTTCACAACGGACGGCGCTGCACAGCCTGCCCGCAAAAAGAGAAAAATCATCACAACTGTACCGATCGGACGCGCGATGTGAGAGCTGCGATTCTGACATGCGAGCGAATGCGACAAAAAGAGACGCCCGCAAATGTAGTCAGGCGCCCCATTGAAGGGCGCCTGACGGGAAATCCATCTGCCAATTCCGACGCAACATCGGCCGGAACTCGGACAGGCATTGAATCAAAACATCACGTGCATCGACGACGAAACTCACCACTTTCGGTGTCGATTTCGATTTTATCACCGATTTCGACGAACTGAGTGACCTGTAGTTCGTGCTTCGAATCCTTGAGGATTGCGGCCTTCGTGATCTTTCCCGAGGTATCGCCACGCACCACCGGTTCGGTGTATTCGACTTCGCGAATGATAATCTTTGGCAGCACTACCGAAATGGGGCGACCTTCGTAGAAGGTGACTTCGCAGACATCGGTCATGTCCGGCACCAGATACTTCTCCAGGTCCGAGATGGTTTCCGCGTCGATTTCGTACTGGTTGAATTCGGCATCGACAAAGACGTGGTTCGGCGGTGCGAAGTAGGAGTAAGTGCACTCCTTCTTTTCCAACATCACGCCTTCGACTTTTTCGTCAGCCTTATAGACCAGCTCGGAAACCCGGTTGGTCATCAGGTTTTTGACTTTCAGCTTGACCACGGCTGCGTTACGGCCCGACTTGTTGTACTGAGCCTTGATCACAATCACAGGGTTGTTGTCAATGATGATAACATTGCCCGATTGCAATTCGCCGACGATTTTAACACTCATGAGACTTGTCCAATGTGACCTTCGAAGTGAAAAACTCGCATCTTCCCACTGTGAAAATGATGCACGGAAATGCACGCCGGCACTGACCTCATTTTTCACGCACGAAGCGCACCAGATTGTGGGCGAGATCCCCCAATCGGTCAAGTTGCCCGACCCAGTCTTTGCTGTGCCGTCGTACAGATTGTCGTCTGGCCGCGAATTCCGACCAGTCCGAACCCGCATCGCCCAGACCGTTCCACGATCGCCAAATCGAGCGAACAGCCTGTTCGTCAGGAAATCCATCGAGATATCTTATCAGAAATGCATCTAGTTTCACGAGATGCGCGCCATCGTCTTGCGGATAAATTTGCCAGACAAACGGTTTTTGTGCCCATTGCGCCCGAATAAATGACTCTTCACCGCGGACGAAATTGACGTCGCACGCCCAAAGCAACCGGTCGTAGTCCTCGGGACCCAGAAACGGCAACCCATGCACAGTCAACGAGCCCCTGCTGATCGTCGTTCCCGGCGAAACCATCTCGCCCAACCATTCTGAAACATGCTCCGTCGCCAGGCCGGCGGTGACGAACAATCGAACTGGCTGAGTTCCCTGTTCCCAGCAATCCAGAAGCCCCGGCAGCGATGGGTTGGGGTAGCAGAACAGCGAGACCCGCAATTCGTCATTAGCCCCGGGAACGATTCCCAGTTCCTGCCAGAAGGCGCTGACGGCTGGCGCATCAAACGCCGCCCGTTGTTCAAGAAGCGTTCGCTCGCGAAGTAGCCCGCCGGTCTGCGGCGTGAATCCCGGGAAAAAGAAATACTTCTTGACCAATGAGCCGGGTTGAGGTGACGCCAGTTCGTGACACCCCTCCACCCACTCTTCGGCACTCAAATATTCCAGGTTGATCCAGATCGGGGGGGCGGCCCGCTGCGACATCGCATGCACGTAGCAAGCGGGAAGTTCACACGCGAACGCCTCAATCACCACATCTGCCGGCTCGACCTCGGGAAAATCTGGATGCCAATGATGAACCTCAATGGACTCGATCAATTGGACCGGGGCATCCGCGTCGACAGATGCGTTCAGTTGAGCGAACGTCTGGAGGCAATCCACCCACAACCGCACCTTGAAATGGTATTCACTCGAAAGCTGCCTGGCCAATCGCCAACAAGTTCCGATGTCACCGAAATTGTCGACGACGCGACAAAAAAGATCCCAACGCTCAACGTTCATGGCCAATAAGGTTTCGTTTCAAAAAAGCCGCCGTGCTGCAGCCATCGTGGCCCTCAACCCGGCTGAGGCGATCAGCAGTCTATCGGACGTGAGACATTTTATCTCGCAATTGCCCTTGTTCGCGTTTTTGAGTTCGATTACATGTTTGCGGAACCAAATTTGGTTAATCAAACAACGAAGGAGGGGGGGCGAATGAGTCGACCGGCGCAAAAGGATTTGACCGAGCGGGAACTGCAATTAATGCACGTCTTCTGGGACGGCAACGAGATGACAGCCATTGAGGCCCGTGATCGACTGGCCGAGAAGGGGACCGATCTAGCCTACGTCACCGTGGCGAACCTGGTCCGGATTCTGATCGAGAAAGGGGCGCTCAGCGCAACCAATGACGAGCGACCATTCACCTACGCGCCAGTTCGTTCCCGCGAAGAGGTGTCGCGCGGATTTGTCGGCGATCTGATCGACCGAGTCTTCGGAGGCTCACGCGAAAAGATGCTGGTTCATCTGCTCGGCGGCAATCGCCGTCTCACTGCAGCGGAACGAAAGCTGTTGGAACAGATCCTGGAGGACCAGCCATGAATGATGTGATCTCGACGATGACCTGGTGTGCCTTGCAGGTCAGCCTGCTGGCTTTGATTGGTGTCACGATTGCCTCGCTCATTGCCCGTCGCTCCGCGCCACTGGCCTGCTCGGTCCTGTTTTCTGCCGCGAGTACCGCGGCGGTACTGACCGTGCTGGCCCCCTTGCCGATTCACAGTCTATTCGTCGTTAACGCGGGCCGCGACTCGCTCGAGCACGACGCGGCTCAAAGTCGTTCAGCGCAGTTGTCATTGTCGATTTCCGATTCCAAGACGGCGGCGGCGACATTGGAGTCGACGGCTCATCTGATGTTCGATCCAAGGGGACTGCTCGTCGGGTTGCAATCCGTCGCCCGACGTGTGGAGATACTCGAAGAACAACATCGTCCCATCGTGTACGGGAGCAGCCTGCTTTTGCTGGCGATGATCTCGCTGGGTTTATTGCGACTCACAGCCGAGGTGCTGCATGTCCTGCGAACGCGTCGCGCCAGCATGGCACTGGACAATGCGGCGTTGCTCGGTGAAGTCAACGTCGCCGCGACGAATCTGGGATGCCGAATGGTTCCAGATGTGCGAGTCCATCCCGAGTTCAGTGACGCTGCCATCATCGGCTGGTTTCGACCAATGCTGATCCTGCCGCGCGAGTGGGATGAGTGGACCGCCTGCGAGCAACGCGCGGTGATCACACATGAAATTGCCCATATCGTCCGTCATGACGCTCCCTGGCGAATGATGGCATCGTGCGTCCTGGCCATGCATTTCTACAACCCGATCGTCCACTGGCTGCTCCGCCGCGCAGTGCTCTATCAGGAATTGTCGACCGATCAGATGGCGGCCGAAGTGATGGGCCGACGAGACTATCTACGGTCGTTATCGAGTCTGGCGATCCGACGGGATGACCAATGGGGGCGAAATGTTTCACCCCGCATTCTGCCGGTGTTTTCGGGACATTTGATCAAGAGGATCAAAGTGTTGCATTCCAAGGAAGGAATCCGAGCAATGAACAGTCGAAGAGGACGAACGGCCGCATCCGCAGTGATTTCCGCAGCGTTTCTGGTGGCTGGGTTGGCAGCAATCGCCACGCGGGGAATCGCTCAATCACCACCTGACGAATCGAAACCGAAACTGACAGTGCAGCCGGTTTCGACCAGAGGAAACCTCAACATCTCGAGACCAACAACACCCCGAACGGCGAATGAGATGTTTCACCGTCAGCCACTCGATCCCGAGACAGTGGGATCATCAAATCCTTACGGGATGGTGGTCATTCGGGTCCGCGAACTGTTTGAGAACCCCGCCATGCAGCCCTACCGCGCTGCGTTAAATGACATTTTTTCATCACAGTTCGCCGCCGCAGCGAAGTTAAAAACAGCACCGGCCATCAATGTTGATACGATCGAGTGGATCGCGGCAAGGCCTTGCTTTACCACCAAATCTGCCACGGACACGACCAAGTCAAAGGTCATGTTTGGAGCAGGCGGATTCATCATTAAGCTGAATCAACCTCTCGATTTGAACCACTGGATCAATCAGAACGCCATCGAGATTTCAAAGTTTACATTGGAATGCGATCAACCTAGTCAAACGATGGATGTCTATCAATTTACGTCGGCGGTCTTAGGCCCGGTTCCAATTCAATTTTGGATGCAAGATCCGTTGACGATTCAGATCAGTTCGAAGGGAACTGCGATCACCGCTGACACAAAATTGTCGGACTTGGATTTATCCCCCAAACCACCATTATCGACATCGAACGTGACCATCACGAATTTCGTGCCTGGAGCCACCGAAACCAATTCATGGGCAGAGCCCTGGAACCGTATCGACGGCGGATTGTTCAGTGTCGTCATGCCTAAGTGCGACAACAGCGGAGCCCTGGCCGACTTCAAGAATCGCGCGGACCTCCAAACAGAGTCCTATCGATCAATCGGACGACGATACGAAGAACTCTGTGCACTCTGCTTGATGACCGGGATATCCCTCGATATCGCTCGAGAAACGCCCCAAGTCAGCATTCGTGTCAGCATGGTTCACTCGTCACCGGAATCGGCCGCCAAGTCTGAGGGCAATCTGAAAGCACTCCTTGAACTTTGGCAGACCGAACTTACCGAATACTTGAACCGCAGTGGAAACGAACCTGATCGAATGAGCAGCTTCGTGCAAGTTGAGCTCATGAAATCGCTCTTCGAAGCGGCATCATACGAGATCAATAAAGTGGACGATGCCTCAACGGAATTACGGATCAACGCATCGGTGCCTTTTGCAAAACTTTTCGCTGCAGCCGTCGTTTCCGATAAGGTTGAGAAGGTCGACTAATCTCCGTCTTGGGCAACAAGGCGTCTCAAGCGACATTTCAATCGATCGAACGCGTCGCGGCCACGAGTCCGCTCCTAACCCCGTCAGCGTTTCGAAATCGGGACGAACTTTTGAGCCCGTTCGCCGTAGATGTCCCCGACGTACACGTTGCCCTTGGAGTCCTGAGCGATGCAGTGGGCGCCCACTGTTTCTCCAGGCTTCAATCGCGACGTATCGGGGACGTCCTTATTGGTGCCGATGTCTCCCAACGGCAACATCCACGTTTGCAGCACGCGACCGTTGGTGGCAAACCGCATAAAGACCTGGTCCTTGTACTCGGGATAAACTCCGTGACGGTACCACCAATGCGGAGACGATCCACAAACCCACAATTGATCGTCCTTCGTGACCGACAGCCCCCACGGCATGAGCACATTCGACCATTGATCGAGGAACTTTCCATCCTGATCAAAGAGTTGAATCCGACCGCTATTGCGATCGGCGATGTACAGGACACCTTTCGAATCAACCACGATCGCATGTGGCAGCACGAACTGACCGGGATTGGGTCCCGCCGCTCCGAACGTCTTCACATACTGGCCCTCTTTCGTGAAATGCACGACCCGACGATTGCCGTAGCCGTCCGTGACGAAGATGTCTCCTGCCGGAGTCACCACCATGTCGGTTGGCATATTGAAATGGGTCTCGTCCTGGCCTTTCTCTCCGCGCGTGCCCAAAACCATCAATACCTTGCCTTCGGGCGAGAATTTTTGGACGACATGCAGACCAAAGTCGGCAACCCAGACATTGCCCTCTGGATCAATCCGCATCTGATGCGGATTCAAGAACTGCTCCTTACCCCACGTCCGGACAAATTCGCCGTCAGCGGTATAGACCTGGACCGGGTCAGGACCTTTTCGAAAGAACCAGACTTGGTCCTGGGCATCCACCGCCAGCCCCGAAACCCAGCCCTTGCCGCTGACATGGTCCGGCCGCTTCGGCCATGCCGGATCAACGTCAAATTCTGTCACAACGGGATCGTCGTCTTTGGCCGCCCAGGTTGGCGCGGCAATCAACGCCACGGCCAAGAGACTCAAAACAAAAAACGCGTTCCGAACAAAGCAGCGATCAAAGAAGGAGCAGACGATCACGGTTCGGTTCTCCAGCAATGATGTAACAGCCTGTTGAAGTCAGGGGGACAGGCACCTTGGCGTTGACGATGTCATGGCGTTTTTTAAAGCTAGCAGGAGCCAGTCCCCGTTACTTCAACAGACTGGTAAGACACAGCAACGACGAACACGATCGACGAGGCCGATTCATGCACTGGCCGGACCACGTCGCAGAATGTCCCAGACAATCTTGCCATCCTGACCGTCGAGTAGCGAGCCTACGCCGCCCGGACGCGGGAATGTCAGCTTTTCGGGCTCCAACCCAAACAGATGCAACAGCGTCGCGTGATAGTCGAAATGATTGACGATTTTCTCGACGGCCTGATGACCAAATTCATCGGTTGCCCCATAGGCCAAGCCGGCTTTGGTGCCGCCCCCCGCCAGCCACATACTGAAACCATGCGTGTTGTGGTCGCGGCCGATGTTCTTCTCATTCTGAATCACGGGCAGTCGGCCCATCTCGCCACCCCAGTGGACCAAGGTCGTATCGAGCAACCCGCGTTGTTTCAGATCTTTGACGAGCGCCGCCGAAGGCTGGTCGGTGACCTGACACATTTTCGGCAGGCCGGTCAAGATGCCGCCATGATGGTCCCAGTGCTGATTCCCAGTATGAATCTGCACAAACCGAACTCCACGCTCAATCAGGCGTCGCGCGATCAAGCAACGTGTGCCGTACTCCTTGCAGACCGGGTTGTCCAATCCGTAAAGCTTTTGAGTTTCTTCCGTTTCCTGAGACAGATCGAGTGCCTCTTTCGCAGCCGTCTGCATCCGTGCGGCCAATTCAAAGCTCGAGATCCGTGCGGCCAGGTCATGCTCACCGGGATGATTCGAGAGATGATCCTGATTGAGTTGCTGCAGATAACTGAGATACCGTTTCTGAATGGGCCCCTGTGCATTCACCGGCGGATCAAGATTCAGAATCCGCGGTTCCTTGGGGCGAATGACCGTGCCCTGATAGAGCGACGGCAACCAGCCGTTGTTCCAGTTCTCGACCCCAAGAACTGGCAATCCTTGGGGATCGGTCAGAATCACAAACGCCGGCAGATTGCGATTCTCGGACCCCAGTCCGTACGCCATCCATGATCCCAGCGCGGGCCGGCCACCCTGGATGCGACCATTGTTCAGTGCGTTAATCGACTGGCCGTGATTGTTGACGCCCGTGCGCATCGAACGAATCAGACAAATGTCGTCTACAACCGTAGCCAGATGCGGCAACAGTTCGCTGAGTTCCGTCCCGCATTCACCATGCTTGGCGAACTTCCAAGGGGAAGCATACAGCTTGGAACTGGCTTCGGCCGCGTTGTCGTATTGAATCTGGCCGGAAAAGGTCTGCATGTGCCGTTTGTCGAGTTCCGGCTTGGGCTCGAACAGATCGATATGACTGGGTCCACCTTGCATGAACAGCGAGATCATGGCCGTGGCCTGCGGTTCTTTCGGCGGCCGCTTGGCGGTCAGATCGAACGTCGGTCGTTCCAGATTCGGCTTGATCGGCGCCGACCGTGCCTCTTCCTGCAGCAAATGAGTCAATGCCAAAGACGACAGTCCAAAGCCCGTGGTCGCAAGGAAGTGCCGACGGTGATGAGCGGAAGAAGCCATCAAACGATCACTTTCTATTTCATGTCCAGCCGTATTCTCTGTGCCTCTGTATCTCCGTGTCTCTCAACCCACCAATGTGGTCCAAACAACGTTTGACGTTGAGGTAGGTCCAGTGGTGGGGCGGGAGACACAGAGGCACGGAGACGCAGAGGAAATCCAAGACTCAGTCGATGTAGACGAAGGAGTTTGAACTGAACAAGGCTTGGCAGAAGCTTGCCAACGCGCGTTCAGCAACGGGCAGTTCACTTGGTTGTTGAGGCGCGGGAATTTGTTGCCGCTGATCTTCAATGAAGGTCAGGCTGGCCGTTAGTTGATTTGGTGTTGGAGCGCGTCCAAACGCGATCCACCAGGCCTGAGTGACCTGTGTCGCGGTGTCGGTCCCAACTGTTGCTTGAAGTCGCTTTGCGAATCGGACCGATTCATTGATCACAAAATCGTTGTTCATCATCAACAGCGCCTGAGGTGCGACGGTCGAAACGGGTCGCAGGTCGCAATTGGGTGACAGCGATGGCATGTCGAATGGTTCGAGCATCCCTAATGGCAGTGTTCTGCGAACTTGAACGTAGACGCTTCGGCGGAACTCTTCTTCGCCCAGCCCGACGGTCTTTCCTGTCGGGCGCCCAGCGGAATCACGCGTATCAATTCCCACCACCACCTGTCCGACATCATCAACCGTAACCGGCGACGGCTCACCACACATCTTGTCACTGAGCACACCGGAGCTCGCGAGAATCGCATCGCGAATCGATTCGGCCTCAAGCCTTCGAACAGGCATTCGCCCTAACAGGCGATTCTCGGGATCAACACGGTCGATCTCATCTCGACGAACCGACTGCTGGCGGTACACGGTCGAACTGAGAAGTAATCGGTGAAACCGCTTCGACTGCCAACCATCGGTGGTGAAACGCGTGGCAAGCCAATCAAGCAACTCCGGATGCGTGGGCCGCTCGCCCAGAAACCCGAAATCCCCAGGGCTGGCCACGATTCCCTTCCCAAAGTGATGCAACCAGAACCGGTTGACCAAGACACGACCGAGCAGCGGATGGTTGCCATCCGTCAGTTGCCGGGCATAGGCGAGGCGGCGGCCACTGGTGGGCAACTGCGGATCATCGTGCGGAACGCTGGCCGAATGAACCGAATTCAGAATCAGAAGTTCCCCAGGTTCCACGACCTGCTTGGGCTGCGCGAATTCGCCTCGGCTGAATAGATGCGTGGGCGGGATCTGTCCCGGCACTTCCGTTAAGCAGGGAACATAGTCCTCTTTCGGGCGGCGGGCGCGAATGTCGGCAATCTGCTTGTCCCACGTTTCGTTGAACTTCTGAACCCGAGCATGTTCGTAGAGATACACACTGCCGCGATCGACATTTAGGCTCGGCTGATCCTTCAGAAGTTGCGTCTGTTCGGGACTGCGTTTGTCGGCCGCCGTGGTGCGCGCGGTCCGCGCCAATTCCCGTTGTTCTTCCGGCAGCTTGCCGACTTCGCGTTCGAACACTTCCTGAACGATCGCGTCAAGCTCTGTCTGGCGAATGTCGGACTGTTGTTTAATCTCCACATCGACGGCCTGGGCCAGCTTCAGTTCGTCGGCCGACCACAATGACACCAGACGCGACTGCGGAGCGCGCCAGTTCTTCCAGTCATAAGAGGGTTCGAACAGGGCTCGAAAACGGTAATAGTCGGTTTGAGCAATCGGATCGTATCGGTGGTTGTGACACTGAGCACATCCGACGGTCAGTCCCAACAGCGAGGTGGAAACGATTTTGATCGTCTCGGCCATCACGTCATTGCGCGCGATATTCGCATCGACACCACCGGCGCCCGTTCCATCGGGTGCCATGCGCAGGAATCCTGTCGCCGCCAACTTGTCCGCCGCATCGGCACTCAGGTTTTCGTACGGCAACGGCAGCAATTCGTCGCCCGCCAATTGCTCGACGATGAACTGGTCAATCGGTTTGTCGGCGTTGAACGCACCGACCACATAATCACGGTACTTGTACGCATAGGCTCGCACCGGGTCGGTTTCGGTGTACCCATCGCTGTCGGCATACCCGGCGACATCCAGCCAATGCCGCCCCCAGCGTTCCCCAAAATGCGGCGACGCCAACAATTCGTCCAACAGGCGTTCGTACGCATCTGGTGATAGATCATTCGTGAATCGTTCGATGGACTCCACCGTTGGTGGCAAGCCATGAAGATCGAAAGTCAAACGGCGAATCAATGTCACCCGATCGGCTTCGTCGGAAAATCCCAGTTGCTGTGATTCGAGTTTCGCGAGCAGGAACTGATCGATCGCTGAACGAACGACGTTCGCCTGCTGAACCAGAGGAACCGGCGGATTCTGGATTGGCTGAAATGACCAGAAGGCGCGTTCTTCTTTGGTGAAGTCATCGACCGGAGGATGCTCTGGCTCGGGCCGCGCAGTCTTGGCACCCGTGGCGACCCAACGACGAATTATGTCGATCTGTTGCGTGGTCAGCTTCTTATCACCGGGTGGCATCTCGCCCGCAATGACGCGCTGCAGCAACGGGCTCTCTTCCGGCTGACCGATCACGATTGCGGGCCCGCTATCCCCTCCATGGGCAATCAGACGTGCAAGCCGCACATCAAGGTGCCCCTCCACTTTTTCTTCTTCGCCGTGACAGTGAAAGCAGTTGGCCTTCAAAATCGGCCGCACATGCGATTCATAGACCAAATCGCCAGGCGAGTCGGCCGTCGCGACGGCACTGCTCAACCAGACCAAGGCAATCCACACACTGCAGCGGGCGGGTGTTTTCATGGCGGGTGTTTTCGGCGGGAAGGAACGTAGCACGCATCAATTATGTTGGATGATTGGCTTTCTCGCAATGGCGAGATGAGGCTGGATTAGGAGATCCTTCGGAGATCGCAGGGATTCTTCGCGCCCTGCGTTTTGGGGATGCAGGCGTCGATCGAATGACAAATCTATTGATCTAATTTCTTTTGCATTCAGTCTTTGTATCGTCAGCGTCAACAACCAAAGGCACGCACCTGGGTATGTCGCGGTGAAACGAGGATTGACCACGGGCAGGGTACAAACGCGGTTGTCGGCGCGGGTCACTCGTGATTGTCTGGCCTGTCAGCTATCATCTGCCAAATGTTCGTAGATCAAGTAAAAATCATCTGTAAAGCAGGCGACGGTGGCCCGGGTTCTTGTAGCTTCCGGCGCGAGGCTCACGTTCCGCGCGGTGGTCCTGACGGCGGCGACGGCGGTCGCGGCGGTCACGTCATTATCGAAGCCGACGAAAACATCAGCAGCCTGGTCCATTTGGTAGGCCTGCGTCATTGCACATCGGAAAACGGTCATCCCGGCCAGCCTACACTGAAGGCCGGCCGCATGGGCGAGGACACGATCATTCGTGTGCCGCCCGGGACTGTCATCCGCGATGCAACCCGAGGCTTCATCCTGAAAGACCTCGTCGAGCACAACGAGCGGGTGATCATCGCCAAATCCGGCGACGGCGGCAAAGGGAACGTCAAGTTCATGTCGTCGACGAACCGCGCACCGCGCGAGTTTGGGCCTGGGGAGCCTGGTGAAGAGCGCGAAGTCATCCTTGAGCTCAAGGTGATCGCCGACGTCGGCCTGATCGGCAAGCCCAACGCGGGCAAGTCCACATTGCTCAGCCGACTGTCACGAGCCACTCCCGAGATCGCGAACTATCCGTTCACGACAAAATATCCCAACCTGGGGATTGTGAACGTCGGCCACGAGCGCCAGTTCGTGATGGCGGACATTCCGGGATTGATCGAAGGGGCACATGCCGGCATCGGCTTGGGTCACGAATTCTTACGGCACGTTGAACGAACCAAGATGTTCATCCATCTGGTCGAACCCGCGCCCGATGATCAGTCGGACCCCGTCGAAAACTATCTGAATATTCGCGAAGAACTTCGCCTGTACGACGAAGAATTGGCGAAGCGGCCCGAGATCGTCTGCATCACAAAGTGTGAAATGGCAGATGCGGATGCTGCCGCAGAACTGCTTGAAGAACGCATCGGACGGCCGGTCCTCAAGATCTCGTCCGTTGCCGGAAAAGGGCTACCGCAGCTGTTGCAACAAACGATCCGCAAGCTGGACGAACTGCAGGAACCGCCGATCGACTGACGCAACTGTTCTGTTGCGTCGCATCACCTCACGCGAGATCGTTCCCCCACGCACCTGCGAAAGGTCGAATCAACCGCACCACTCCAACCCATCAGGCAGTTGGAAGGCGGAATATTCGATGTGGACCACCCTTCGGTGACTGGGCAGTTCGCACGGGGACGACGCGTGGACCAGCAACGGCCGCATCAGCATGACGTCACCAGCACGCGCCTCACAATGAACGGCCTGGGCGCCGTCGATCAGATGTCGCAATGCGTCGTTGGAGAGTCGCCCCAAAAGGTGCGAGCCTGGAATCACACGGAGTGCTCCGTGATTCGAGGGCGCATCGTCCAGATGGATGCGAATCGCCAGCATTTGCTGAGAGACTTCGACAGGTGGAAGGAGATGGGCGACACCATCTTTTCCTGGACGCGCCTCGTAGCCCGCGACCGGAAGAGTGCCACCCGCATGAATTGCGACATCCTGATGCCACCGCACGGGCCAATTGGCGCCCGCCGTCTTATCAAAGAAGACTCCATACACGGGTACTGCTGCCGGACCGAGAACCGATCGAGCCCAGCTCACAAACGGAGGCTTGGCCATCGTTGCACGAAGTTCGGGACTATTGGTCAGAAGGCGACGAATTCCAAACAACGAATCCCGACGAACGGCGGCAAAGTCTTGCTGCCGCAATGACGCACAGACGGCCCTCAGCCTCTCAACCTCGCTTGGGGAAACCGCGTCAGGAATCAGCGTGAACCCGTCGCGCGCCAAGGCGTCCGTCCAACATTCCGAATCACACGTCGCTCCGTGATCCATCGTCAATGGCGTACTCGCTTCCATTCAACGGAAGAAAACGCCTGCGGATCTCGCTTCGACTATCGGCTGTGATGAATCCGCAGACCATAGCTGAAGGGGTAGTATGGTGGATCCCATGATCCGTAACCATACCCAGCACCATAGCCACCACCGTAAGGGCCGTAGTTGTTGACGTTGGTCGTGCCTCGCTGAATGACCGTCGGCCGCATCTGGTTGAACAGAAGCTCCATCGTCGTATCGTGACGATAGCTCGGATTGGCATTGTACTCGGCGCGCAGGAACGGCAACCCAAAATAGATGTCTCGGTACAACTGGGCCTGTGACGGAATCGCCGTCACAGCGTCATCGGGCTCTCGCAATCGAGGCGTGATGACGGGCTCGTTGCAGTTCACGCAGGGTGGCACTGGATCAACGGAGAGAGATAACGGTTGCTCCGGCGTCGTTGGCGATGTCACAGGTGTGCCGCGCGGCTTGACGACGTCCCCCACGGCGGGCGTCGGTGGTGCGTCGAGCTCGGGAGCAGGGGCGGGAGCGACTTGTTCAAGCGAGACCGGACGAACCTGAATTCGATTGTCGTCCTTGGCTGCAATGCTCGTCGCATGCACGGCAGGACTGACCGTCGATGTCGTGACGCGAACCCGTTTGGCATTCGCGGTCGACGATCCACGCGGAGCAATCGTCACTGACCAGTCGTCATATTCATAGATCACGGCTTCGGCCGCGAATCCAATCGACGCCGCTTGGCAAAGCAGGCCCGCAGCGATCATTCCCGATTTCCACGCCCATCGCATGATGTCACCCAATTTTCCCGATGCCTTGCGGCCAATCGTCAATAAAACGGCCATGAGGTCTCTGACAAGCCGAATACGGACCGCGCGATTCGTCGGACGAGCTTCACTCTGACCGACCGCAAGCGGTCCGCACACGGCTGTTGGAGCCCTTGATTCGATTCACGCTAAACGGGGTACCAGACCGTTGTCGAGAGGCAGTTTTGAATCTCACGCGAATCTTTCCTAATTCGCGTCAACGAGAACACCCTTGCGGAGACAGGAGTCATTCAACACAAAACCAGCGGTAATGGCGGCCCCTGATCGAATCGACTCACTGCGGGATCTTTTCCGCGAACGGCTGCAAGAATTGGCGCAGCACGCCTTCTGGGTACAGAACGAACGAAAATTCACGGTTCTTGATAAGCGTATTGGCCGTGATCTGCGTCTGCAAATCGTCACGCTTCCGCTGATAGTCCGCCAGAATTCGCGCCGTCTCACGTCCCAGGTCCGTCCGAATTTCCTGCAAACGCCGATGTTGTTCGCGCGTCAGTTTTCCGTGCAACAGATGCGACTCACGAAGTGTACGGGCGGAATTCAGGAGTTGAGTCTTCTCCGCCATGAGCGCGGACGTTGTCGGCGATGACTCGAGATGACGATCGGGGTTGTAGTGCAGATCGCGAATCCGATGCTGCACATCCCGAAGCTGCGATTCGTTCGTGTCAAACGGCCCGCCCAAGGGCAGGTAGAGCGTCGCTGAAACGGTCATGAATCGCGGTGCCTGCAGTCCGAAAAAACGCTCGCAGATTCGATCCGTCATTTCGTCGTACTTACCGCCGCCGATGCCATGCACAAAAATATCGGCCAGACAGACACGCGCAAACAACGTCGTCGTAAGCGCCCGGGTTCGAATGCGAATTCCCTGCGCCTTTAGTCCGTTCAGCACGCCGACCGCGGCATCCAGCGCCCCATCCTCCGTCAGCGGAAGTTTTGCAAAAACGGTCTGCTCATCTCGCAACTCCAACTGGTCGCCCTTACGGCGGGCAAACAGGCGACCGCGTTGCAGGTCACCGCGTCGCCAGACCCAGAAGGGGGCTTCAAGCCAGTCCCCATCGACATCGAGATTGGGGACCGGCTGCGTGCGGCTGCGAATTCGATGAGCTCGGCGGTAGTCCGCCACGGTCTGATTGTAGATCGCATGAAGCTCTGGAAGCCGCGCGATCAAATGTGCGAAGAACCAGTGGAACGATCGCATTTCGCAAACCTGGGACATCGGAAGTTCCAGATTGCGAAGGCCCCACGCCCGCTCGACATGCGCCCGTAGCGCCGTGAACGCATCACATAGCC
This sequence comes from Schlesneria paludicola DSM 18645, assembly GCF_000255655.1. Taxonomy (NCBI): domain Bacteria; kingdom Pseudomonadati; phylum Planctomycetota; class Planctomycetia; order Planctomycetales; family Planctomycetaceae; genus Schlesneria; species Schlesneria paludicola. The sequence continues at coordinate 2,794,444 of NZ_JH636434.1, forward strand.
TGGACGACACCTCAAGCTGCCTGACCGCCGCATCCCACGCTGACCCGGCGAGAGGTTCAAAGTGCCATGCGGACTGGACTTGCTGGCGAAGCGTCGGACCGAACTTCCGAAATTGTTCCACATCGCGAACGTGCACTTCTTCCCACGGCTGCGTCGGACGCGGGGTATCGAATAAGACCCGTTCAATGCGAAGTTGATCGCGTGAACCCACAGGAACCCGGACGCTACTTCCATTCATCGTGTCGTTGTCGATCACGAGGTTGATCGCGGCCGAATGGCAGTTGTGCGCGAACCCGGCGAGGGCAAAATTCTTGGCCCACACCCCCACATGGAATAGCTCGGGTTGATGTCCGCCGACAACCAGCGACGTGACGCACGACGCGGGAATCTCGGTCTGCAGCAAAGATGAAGTGTATGACCGAGCCGCATCCAGCGCCTCGCGACGGGCCTCGTCACGGAGTTCGACGAGCGTGCGGCCGTTGAGCGCGCACGATGACCCGGCAAACAGGGCACGGTTTTCGGCAATCAGCCTTGGTGCGGCAGTCAGCTCGGGAATGGCCAGCAGCGAACGGTCTTCGCGCGGTACCCGAATTCGTCGTGGGGTGATGTCATCTGGCATGCATCGACATTACCCGAAACTCGTTCCATTACCAGTGAGGGAAGGCCGTCACGGCGCAAATTCACAGGCAAGAACGTTGACACCGCAACCCGTCCCTGTTCAACGGAAAACTCGACGAGCCACGTTGACGGGGGACAGCAGCACAAACGGATGTTGTCTATCAATCAAAACTGAAGTTCCAGCTCAACACCACGGAGAGACAAGCCCCGCGAGATCCTACTGCCACTGACAATGAGAGTTGGCAATAAAGACTCGACAGGACTCCACAACCCGACACCGTGGTCCTGCAAAAACAAGGGAACGAAATCCCCTTGTTTTGGAATCAGTCGATCGAAAGCAACAGCCCGTATTGCTGAACCACGGCAAACCGTGTGACCAGTCGGACGAGTTCCGTCAACGAGCGAACTTCGAGCTTCTTCATCAGCGAAGCACGACGCATTTCGACGGCCCGCTCGGTGATGCCCAGCCGCGTTGCCAGCACCTTGTTTGGCAAGCAGTCCATCAACAGATCGAGAACTTCTCGATCTTTGACAGTCAGCTTGGAAACGCGGTGTTCAATTGCGGCCCAGAACATCCGTCGTCGCTGAAGCTCCTGCTCGGATTCATGCACAAGCAGTGACGCCGGTGAGGCGCTCTCCTGTGCAGAAAATCCGACTCGTGCCAATTGGTTGAGAACGAAACCACGAGTGGTTGCGTCGCCACCAATGACATGGAGCGAAGGTTGACGGGATGTCGTTTGGACCGGTTCGGTGATGTATTCGTTAAGTGCGATCATGATGGATCGACTGATAAGCAACCCGCGTTCCAAATCTCCTTTGACCACGTTTCAGCAATGCAAGGATTGCAACCGCATGACGTAAGTGCGCGCAAAACCCTTATTTTTATGGGCTAAATCGAAATCTGACGCAATACGCGCCCATGCCCAAGTTTGTAGCAAGCGTGCTCAAACTTCGTTAACGTGTCCAAGGCGCGAAGTCAATCGTGGCATTTAAGCTGAAATGAATGGCACCTGAAATGTGCCATTCACGCGACGTTCATCTCAGCCACCGACAAGTGCGGGATAATTCCCGACATCGCAAAGGCGCGCCGCAATTCGGCGACGGACTTCGATCAAGTTGAGCGGGGTCCACGTCAAAAGGCGCCGCGATAGTTCCAGCGATCGCTGCAGTTCCTCACCGTCCGTACAGGCCGCCAAGACCGTCGCAGCACGTTGCTCCAAACGCGACACGCTGTCATTCATCAGCGCCAAAGTGAGATCCGTCATCGTACCGGCCGAGCGGCCTTTGCTGAGCGCCTTACGCGTCCGAAGCAAGGCGCTTTCATCCAGGTAGATTTCCATGACCATATCGCTGATCGCGGCGACGACTTCCTGTTGTTCCGCGAACTTGTCGCCGAACTTCTTCACCGCAATTCCCGTCAACAACAGACTGAGTTGCTTCGCACCCCTCAAAACGGATTCCACTTTTTGCAGCGGTTCTGCATCGGTCGCGGCCGGTACAAATTTCTCCGGTGCCGTCGGAATTGGGAACCGACCTTTCTGAGCCCGTCGCAGCAGTGTGCTGGTGATGAACAAACGATTGATCTCGTTCGTCCCTTCAAAGATGCGATTGATACGCGCGTCGCGGCTGGCGCGTGCTGGCGTGAACTCTTCGGTGAAGCCGTAGCCGCCGTGGATCTGCAGAGCTTCGTCCGTCACGTAATAAAGTGCTTCACTGCAGGTCACCTTGATGATCGAGCATTCGACCGCCATCTCTTCCATGCCGCGTGGGAACGGAGGATTTGTCAAGTCCATCGTTTCGCCCGTCGCCATCACCGCGTCAATGTTAGCCGCCGTCCGATAAGCCGCGCTGTCGACCGCAAAGATCCGGGCGGCCATATCTCCCAGCTTCTGCTGGATCAGCCCGAAAGAGGCCAGCGGCCGACCAAACTGATGACGTTCCATCGCATACTTGGTCGCGGTTCGCAACATGTCAGCCGAACCACCAACGGCACCGGCCCCCAGGCTGTAACGACCGAAATTCAAAATATTGAAGGCGATATAGGCGCCCTTGCCGACGCCACCAATCACGTTCTCAACAGGCACTTCCGCGTTTTCGAGAATCACGCGTCGCGTCGACGACGTCTTGATTCCCAGCTTGTGTTCTTCCTTGCCGAACGACACCCCGGGAAACGTTCGTTCCACCAGGAACGCCGTGACATGCTCGCCATCCACTTTCGCAAAGACGGTAAAGACGTCGGCCCAACCGGCATTCGTGATCCACATCTTCGTGCCATTCAGCAGATAGTGCTTGCCATCGGCCGAAAGAGTCGCCTTGGTCTTCATCCCCAATGCGTCAGAACCTGATCCGGTTTCGCTCAAGCAATAGGCGGCCATCAGTTCGCCCGTCGCCAGGCGAGGCAGGTACTTTTGCTTCTGAGCAGCAGTCCCGAAATAGGTTGTCGGCATCGAGCCAATCCCGGTGTGCGCGCCGCATGTGACACCGAATCCGCCCAGACGCGACAGTTGCTGCGCCACTCCGGTGGAGGCGATCTTGCCTAGCCCCAGACCGCCGTATTCTTCCGGCACTTCGAGGGCGTGAAGCCCCAATTCGCCAATCTGCTTGAACAGCTTGACGGCCAACCCCGGTTCCTGGTGTTCGAGCGCTTCTAACCGCGTGAAAACTTCCTTGTCCATGAACTTCTCCGCACTGTCCATGATCTGACGCTCTTCCGTCGACAGATCTTCCGGCGTGAACACCAGTGAGGGATCGGTTTCGGTGAGCAGGAAATGTCCGCCGGTCAGATGGGATGGCAGTGGCTTCATGATCGAGCACTTTCTCTCTGAAGATTGTCGAGAAGGGTGATTGCGATGGGATCGCGTGATGCAATGCAACGTACAAGCGATACGCTACGGCGTTAAAGTCCAAGTCGTTCCGTCAAAATTTCCGCGACATCGAGCACACGCGCCGAACTCTCGTTGGCGGCAACTCCGTCGGTCAGCATGGTCAGGCAAAACGGGCAGCCAACCGCGACGGTGGTGGCACCGGTCGCCAGGGCTTCTCCCGCGCGAGCAGTTGAGACACGCTGCTGTGGCGGTTCTTCCATCCACATGCGGCCCCCACCTGCACCACAGCACGAGGTTTTCTCGCGGCAACGCGTCATCTCTCGAACCCCTTGTTCGCCCGCGCGTCCCGCAAGTGATTGATTCAAGACGTCGCGCGGCGCCTCGTGGATTCCGTTGACACGGGCAAGATAACAAGGATCGTGATACGTCAGCGGACCAGAAAGGCTCGCCGGTATCTCACCCTCAATCTTGAGGCGTCCGTCACTTAGTAGTTGCGACAAAAACTGCGTATGGTGCAAAACTTCGTACTCACCGCCGAACTGGACGTAATCTTTGAGCAACGCATTCACACAATGCGGACAGTGCGCGATGATCCGACGTACCTTGTATTTGGCCAGCGTCGCTATGTTCGCTTCGGCGAGTTCCTGAAAGAGGAACTCGTCACCCAGCCGCCGAGCGGAATCGCCCGTGCATTTCTCTTCTTTGCCGAGGATGGCAAAGTTAACTCCCGCGGCATTCAACAACTTCACCGTCGCCCGCGCGACGCGCTGGGCTCGGCGATCGTATGATGCGGCGCACCCGATCCAATACAGGATCTCGAAGTCGGGATTCTGCTTGACGGTCGGTGCGACCGGCTTGGATTCGCTCTGCTGTTCTTCGGTCATTCGTTCACTCAATTCGGGGGCGGGGACGTCGATTCAGGCACCCAATTTGCGCGTTCGCTCTGAGGAAATCCCCACGGATTGGCGCTCGATTGCATCCGCCGCAGAGCCGTTGCCGCCGTGCCGCTCAAACCACCTTCGCTGGTCAGATGGCGGCGCATATCGAGAATCAGCGTAAGCTGATCAATTCGCACCGGGCACACGAACACGCAGGCGCTGCACGCCGTACAAGACCAAAGCGTTTCCGGCTTGATCACATCGTGCGGACTTAACGGAGTATCAGGCGTAGCATCAGCGAGATGCTCCATCACACCCTTCAGGTCCTGGATAACGCGTTTGGGCGACAGGGGCTTCTGCGTCGCAAACGCCGGACAAACATCCTCACACCGCCCGCACTCCATGCAGGCATCCAGGCTGACAAGCTGTTGCGAGGTCAAATGTCGGATATCGCTCACACCGATTCGACCATCGCGTTCGGCTTCTTCGAGCGTAATCGGCTTGAGTTGCCCCAGCACCGTTTTCGACAGGAACAAATTGATCGGACCGGCGATCAGGTGAAACAACCGTGTAAACGGGATCGCCGCAATGAATCCGAAAACGAGCAGGGCATGCACCCACCAGACCGTCAGATGTGCGGCACGCGCCTGACCTTCGGTCCACCCACGAAATGCAGATGAAAGCCACAGACCGACAGGCGAACACTGCGCGCCGATGCCGGTCGGCTGCTGCCAGACGATTCGCAAGGCTTCGACGAAGTACCCCGTGATGCCAATCGCGAGAAACAGAATCAGCACCAGCCAATCTGTTCCGCGATGCCCGACACTTGGCGGCTTCCACAGCCGTCGCGCGAAAAACAGCGACGTGCCAACGATGAAGAGCAGCCCGAACAGGTCCAGCGTCAGTTCATAAATGATGTAATATAAACCATGATGGAACCCAAGATTCTTCGAAACCATTTCCGCCAAATGATTGATCTCGAGCAACGTTGTTCCCAGGAACAACATCATGAATCCGGCAAACATCAATCCGTGCGCCCAACTCGGCAATCCCCGGCCTCGCACGCGTTGCTGCCCCAATCCATCGACCAATAGCCGACGGAGTCCAGGGCCGATCTTGGTCGCGATTTGCGACACGGTTCCGGTGGCAAGTTGCTTCAGCGAAATCGACTGCCCTTGCCGCCACAGACGGAAACGACGCCAGATGCCGTAACCAAAGACCGCCATCGACGCGACCGCGACGACGTAGAACACCACCTGTGACGACGTCGAGATATTCCCGAATGTTTCGCGCGTGGGCGTCATTTCTGCCCCAGCTTCCCGATGAGTTCCGGTACCACCTGATAGACGTCCGCGACCAATCCGTAGTCGGCAATTTCAAAAATCGGCGCGTCCGAATCCTGATTCACGGCCACGATGACTTTCGAATCTTTCATCCCCGCCAGATGCTGAATGGCTCCCGAGATCCCCAGTCCGATATACAGGTCCGGCGCCACGACCTTTCCCGTTTGTCCGATTTGCAGCGTGTTCGAAGTGATGCCCGAATCAACAAGCGCTCGCGATGATCCCACCGCCGCCCCCAGCTTGTCGGCCAGACCACCAACCAGACGTTCAAAGTCTTCCGAATTCTTGAGTGCTCGCCCCCCCGAAACGACGATCCGTGCTTCCGTCGCATCCGGACGTCCCGAGGGCTTCTCTTCACGCGAAACAAACGTGGTCAGGCCTGACTGCGAACTGGAATCCACGCTGACATCGATGACTGGCGACGCGGCATCCACCTTGGTCGGCACGGAAAACGCCGAAGAACGAACGGTCAACACTTTCAGCGGGCCGTCCAGCTTGACGGTCGCGATGACATTCCCTGCAAACATGACTCGTTCGAATGTAAAGTCGTCACCGTCTGGCGTGACCGAAACCACATCACCAAGCATCCCGGCATCAACCAGCGCCGCAGCGCGTGGAAGAACGTCTTTGCTGAAGGTCGACGCGGCGGCCGCGACCATTGTCGCACCGCGGTCCTTGACGACCTTGGAGATGACCTGTGCGTATTGATCGGCCACCGGATTCAGCAGTGACGAGTGATCGGCTTTCAAGACAACCGCTGCACCATACGGTGCCAGCGAACTGACCACGTCGGCAACTTGCTCGCCAAGCACCAGAATCTCGAACGCTCCCCCCGTCGCCTGACAGACTTGCTGGGCGCAGCAGACCGCTGCCAGCGTCGCCAGCTTCAGGTGACCGCGATCGTGTTCCGCGACAATCAAAATCTTGGTTGAACTGAGCGGGTTCGTCATCTAGATCACTCGTGCCTCTTCGCGAAGTTTTTGCAGCAACTCGTCCACCGACTTCACGCGCACACCCGCCTTACGCTGCGGAGCCATTCGCAGCGAGAGCACACGAGTACGCGAAGTGGCATCGACGCCCAGATCCGCTGTCGTCATTTCTTCCAGCGGCTTTTTCTTGGCCTTCATGATCCCCAGTGCGGTGACATATCGAGGTTCGTTTAACCTCAGATCGGCCGTAATGACGGCAGGCAACTGCACCGACACGGTTTCCAAACCGGCATCCGTTTCACGGCAGCAGACAACCTGCTTCGCGTCTTTGGGCAGTTCCAGCTTGGAAATGAATGTCGCCTGTCCGATTCCTAACAACGCGGCCAGCATTTGCCCTGCCTGATTCGCATCGTCATCAATCGCCTGTTTGCCCATCAGCACCAGATTCGGTTGTTCGCGACGATAGACGGCAGCCAGGATCTTGGCGACCGCCAGCGAGTCGAGCGACGCGTCGTGGCGTACCAACAACGCACGATCGGCACCCATCGCCATTCCCGCGCGAAGCTGTTCCTGACACTCTTCCGTGCCGATGCTGACGGCCACAATTTCAACGTCGCCCAAGCCCTCGCGCAGCCGAATCGCTTCTTCGAGCGCAATCGCGTCGAAGGGATTGATCGAATATTTCACGCCGTCCGTTTCGATTCCCGATCCGGCCGCGTTCACGCGAATCTTCGTGTCATAGTCAGGGACACGCTTTAAAGGTACGAGAATCTTCAAGAAACCAGTCCCCCTTCGACAATGAAAAACGTCGCATTGCCCGTCACCAGTAGCTTGCCATCAGGCCGCCGAATCTCGCCGTTCACGACGGCGGTTCGCCTGCCCGCATGAACCACTTTCGCCGTGGCGATCACTTGTTCGCCCAATCGCGCCGTCGCGGTCATACTCAAATTGAGCTGGATCGTCAAAACCTCGGCATCTTTGGGTGCCGCACGGTGCGCCGCATATCCCATCACCGTATCGAGCAATGTGGCGAAAACACCACCATGAACAAGCCCTCCCGGTCGCAGATGGATTTCTTCAACAGTCATTTCCATCCGCGACATGCCTTCGACGAACGTCACAGTCGGCAAGTGCAGCGTATTGGCAAACTGATTCACTTTCCAAGGATGGTCATCGGCAGAAGGATGTTGATCAAGAGACGAGGTCATTCAGACGAACCCTGGTAGAGTGCTTCGAGATTCTTTTGATAGCGACGAAACACGGCCGTTCGTCGGATTTTTTGGGTGACGGTCAATTCATCCGCATCAATACTGAGCGGACGGTTCAAAACGATAATTTTCTTGACACGCTCGACCTGACTGACAACCTTCAGCACAGTATCGACACGTTTCTGGAACCACGCGATCAGTTTCGCGTCGATGACAACATCGCCCTCGTTCGTGAAAACGCCGCCAGACTCTTTCACGGCTTCGTCAATCTTCTCGAACTTGGGGACGATGATCGCGCAAACATACGGGCGCGCATCGCCAAATACCAGAGCTTGTTCAATGAATGGGTCGCTGATCATCAGTGCTTCAAGTGCCGACGGCGCAATATTTTTCCCGCCGGACGTCACGATCAAATCCTTCTTGCGTCCCGTGATCGACAGGAAGCCCTCTGAATCAATCGCTCCCAGGTCACCGGTATACAGCCAACCGTCTTGAATCGCTTCCGCAGTCGCCTTCGGATCATGCCAGTACCCCAGCATGACGTGCGGCCCGCGCGTCAGAACCTCGCCATCGTCGGCAATCTTGATCTCAACACCCGAAATCGGCCGCCCGACAGTCCCGATCTTCCAACTGTCTTTCAGGTTGAACGAGATAATCGGCGAGGACTCTGTAAGACCATATCCTTCCAGCACGATCACACCGGCCTCACGCAAATCCGTCGCAACGTGTGAGGGAAGGGGTGCTCCACCCGACGAGATATGAATCAGCCGATGCCCGAACATCTTGCGGGCTTCGCCCACCCGTGCCGACTCGGGGAACGACACCAGATGCGCCCAGGCCTTCTCAAGCAATCTTGGCACGCTGGTGAAATACGTCGGTTGAATTTCACGAATGTCGTCCATCACGGTCGCCGACGAAGTTGCCAGCGCCATCGTGACACCCATTCGTGTCGTCGAATAGTCGTCGACCAATCGCGCGAACACGTGACTGAATGGCAGCCAGTTCAGCCACACGCGAGTACAATCAAACCCGTACGCCTCGGCTCCGGCCTTCGAATTTGTCACCAGATTTCCCTGCGACAACATCACGCCCTTCGGGCGGTTCGTCGTGCCACTCGTATAAATCACGGTGGCGACATCGTCTGCGGTGATCGCGGCTTCGCGAGCGGCGATCTCCTTTCGGCCCGCATCGCCTGCGCGAACGCCCGATTGCCGGATGGCGTCGAACGTATAGGTCGTCAGTTGATCCGATGGCGTCGCTGCACACCGATCGAAAATGACGGCAAATCGCAAATCAGGCAACTGCGATTTGACGGACAAGACCTTCTCCAATTGAGCGACGGAGCTTAGCACGACGCCGCATGCACCGCTGTGTTCCAATTGAAACTGGATCTGAGCGGGTGTCGATGGCGCATGAATCGGCACGTCGAATGCGCCTGTCGACAGAATCGCGTGGTCTGCAACCAGCCATTCCCATCGGTTTTCGGAAAGCAGTGCGATCCGATCCCCCGGCTTCACCCCCAATTCCATCAAGCCAGCCGCGACTTCGTCGGCCTGACGCCGGTAGTCATTCCAGGAAATGTGTCGCCACATTCCATCGACTTTGAATCGCAACGCGGGCAGGGGGCCCAATTTCGCGCACGCCGCGCGATGCATGGCACACAGGCTTGGGAAATCAGGCTTGGACATGAAGCGCCCCATCGAGAGTGAATCGCGAGCAAAACTCAATTGCAGCTTTCGAAAATCGTCGCGGCACCCTGGCCTTGACCAATACATAGCGACGCCAGACCGTAGCGCACGCCTTCATCACGCATCCGGTAAAGCAGCGTGGTTGCAATGCGAGTCCCGCTCGCTCCCAGCGGATGACCAATCGCAATCGCTCCGCCGCGTGTGTTCACCCGACTTTCATCGATTCCCAGCAGTTTCAATACAGATAGAACCTGAACGGCAAATGCTTCATTGATTTCGATGGCACCGATGTCCTCCAGCTTAAGTCCGGCACGCTTCAATGCTTTGTGAATCGCGGGGACCGGCCCAATCCCCATCTCGCCGGGCTCGACGCCGGCAATCGCCATGGCCTTGACCCGCGCCAGCGGACGGAATCCCAGCTCCTTCGCACGCGATTCCGACATCATCAGCACGGCCGAAGCCCCGACGCTCAGCGGAGAACTGTTACCCGCGGTCACCGAGCCACCAGCCGGATTGAACGCCGGCGACAACCGCGACAATGCTTCGATCGTCGAATCGGCGCGGAAACACTGATCTTTGGCGATCGGTCGTTTTCGCCCTTCGGGATTACGCCCCATCGAAGGCACGATCTCACTGTCGAACTTGCCCGCCGCGTAGGACGCGGCCGTGTTCTGATGGCTACGCAGTGCGAACTCATCCTGCCGCTGGCGGTTGATTCGATACTTCATCGACAGGTATTCGGCCGTCAGACCCATGTACATGATGCCCGAACTATTCATCCGAAACATCGACGGAGCCGGATTGTAATCCTTAGTCATCGGTACGTGGTGCATGTGCTCCACACCACCGGCGAACTGGATGTCTTCACATCCCGCCATGATGCTCATCGCAGCGTTGTTTAGTGCGCACAAGCTTGACGCACAGTTTCGATTGATCGTCTCGCCGCCAACCTCAACCGGCAACCCGGCGATGAGCACGGCGTTTCGCGCGATATCAACTCCCTGTTCGCCCTGTTGCTGCACGCAGCCCCACTTGACGTCTTCGATCAATCGCGGTTCGATCCCCGTTCGATTGATGAGTGCCGTCATCAATGAGGCCGACAAGTCGTCCGCACGGACGTCACGAAAGAAACCATCTTCGGGCGATGCCTTGGCAATCGGCGTGCGGACAGCGTCCACAATCACAGCAGAATTCACGTGGACCTCACGACTATTTGGGGGATTTTGGATAGAAATGCGTGCCGTTTTTAGCGGCCTCAGCCAGGGCGGCGGGAACATCGAATCGATGACCAAGCGATTCCCACTTTTTCGACCGCTCGGCGATCTTGGCGGCACCTTCCGTGTCGCACCAACGAAGAGGACCGCCACGGAACGCGGGGAAATTTACCCCCAGGATCATCGCCATATCGATGTCACCCGGCTGACGCGCGATCTTGTCGCTCAGTGCTCGAATCGCTTCGAGTGCCATGCACAGGAACAAGCGATCCGCCACGTCGTCGTCCGACAATTCGGATTTCTTCGTCACGCGATGGGCGATCAGTTGCTGCACTTCCGGGTCGGCAACAAACTTGCCTTTCTTGTCGACCCCGCGGAACCCTTTCCCCGACTTCTTGCCGAGCCGCCCCAGTTCCACCAGTTGCGCCAAAATCGGCGTTGCCACCGCGCGATCGGCATAGCCCGCCTGCAAGACCTGCCCCGCGTAAAGGCCCGTATCGATCCCAACCATGTCATAGAGCGTGATCGGCCCGACCGGCATGCCCCATTTGGTGGCAATCTTGTCGATCCGGTCCATGTCGACGCCTTCTTCCAGCAGCACCAGCGCCTCGGCCATGTACGGCATCAGGATGCGATTGACGAGAAACCCGGGGCAATCGCGAACCACGATCGGGGTCTTGCCAATTTTCTTGGCGAGCGCGACAAGCGAGACAACCGCTTCATCGCTCGTCTTTTCCCCGCGTACCACTTCCACCAGTTGCATCCGATCGACGGGCGAAAAGAAATGCAGGCCGGCGAACGACTCGGGCTGTGGCCACGCTTTGGCCAGCCGCGTGATCGAGATTGTTGAGGTATTCGATGCGAACAGAGCGTCCGGCCGCACGACCTTGGCACATTCTTCGATGATCTGCGTCTTCAGCTTTTCATTCTCGGTGACGGCTTCAACAACCAGGTCACACTCCGAGAACGATTGACGCGATGTCGTTGCCGTCAATCGCGACAGCATGTCGGCCAGATCGCTGGACGTGGCGCGGTGAATGGCAATTCGATCTTCAACCACTCGCCGGGCATTCTTCATCCCAAGTTCGACGCGTGCCGCATCGACATCCACCATCGTCGCCCGTACGCCACGACGAGCACACGCGGTGGCGATTCCCGCCCCCATCAGCCCCGCCCCCAGCACACCCACGTTCTGAATCGACCGCGGCTGTACGGTTCGATCGTCAACGCCCGATTCTCGTGCCAGGCGAGTATTATTGAAGAATTGAGCGATCAGATTGGCGGCGATTGTCGTGCTGCCCACTTCCCGGAAGGCCGCTTGCTCAATGACAAGCCCCTCTTCAAGCGGCCGATTGATACCGTCTCGAATCGCCTTGAGCGCAACTAGAGGTGCCGGATATTGACCGCGCGTCTTCCCCTTCACAGCGCCTTCCGCCACCCCGAACGCAAAGTTGAATTGGTCTTCACTCAAACCAAGCGGCTGATTGCGACGCTGCCGCAATGCCGTCCACTCGCCCGTTCGATGGGCTTCGTCGATCAAATAGGTCGCCTCGGCGATCAGCTTTTCGACAGGAACCGCGTCATAAATCAATCCAATGTCGATCGCCTTGCGCGCATCGACCGGCTCACCCGAGGTAATCATCTCAATGGCGGCATCAATGCCTACAACGCGAGGCAGGCGCTGGGTCCCGCCCCACCCGGGAATCAGACCGATCTTCACTTCCGGCAAACCGATCTTGGTTTGCGGCCCGTCGACGGCCAGCCGGTAGTCAAACGCCAGAACCAGTTCGGTCCCCCCACCCATGCAGGCCCCGTTGATCAGTGCGACCGTGGGAAAGGGCAGTTGCGAGAAGGCCGTAAACAACTGATGCCCGCGGCCAATGGTTTCCATCGTCCCTTCGGGCGAGGCAGACACTTCGGTCAGATCGGCCCCCGCGATGAACTGCCCGGCCTTACCGCTCGTAAACAGCAGCCCGCGCAGATCGGTCCGCTTGGCAAGTTCTGCCGCGACCTCGGTAAATTCCTGCAGCACGGCGGCCGAGAAGGTATTCACCTTTTGCCCTGGCGTATCGAAGGTCAAGATCGCCAAGCCGCCTGTCAGCGGTTCCAATTTCAGATGGTGACCCATGCAGTTTTCGCCATATCCGTAGGGAGATTGTCAGACACCCCACCAATTGGACGGGGGTCCAGAGATACCCACACAATACTGCCGGTTTGGCAGCCGAGTTTCAAAATGCGAAGGATTTATTCTATCGAGCTGGAAACGCCGCGCGTGAACGAATCGAAAGGAAAGTCGGTGAATTCAATACGCAAATTGCATCGGTTTCACCACTGTCCGCCCGGAAAATCGAGCCCTCAACGCGAGATTTGTTTCGATTGTGTGAAATTCATTAGTACTTATCTAATTCAAGCTTGAGACGATTTCACGTTCGACGTAGAACCGCCATCGGGACGGACTGTCGCAAATAAGGCCGTATTCCATTGCCTCGTGGAGACGTTCTGCACAAGACGCCTGAACAATTGGCAAGAATTCTCATTCGCGACGCCATGCGCCGTTTGAAGAATTCGACGTCGGAACGAGTCTGGTATTTATCGAAAAAGGGATTGAATGATGAAGCTCTCGATGGGACTTCGGATCGCGTTCACGTTTGGGGTGATGGCGGCGGTGTTCGCAATTCCGGCCTTTGCCGAAACACCGACGCTCGTCGTCACTCTGAAGAGCATCGACGAGATCCTGGATGATGCCGATTTCATCGGTGAATCCTTTGGCCAGAGTGGATTGAAAACACTCGCCGAACAAAATCTCGAAGGGGTCACCGGCGGCGCGGGACTCGCCGGCATCGACCGCACACGCGGCCTGGGATTTTACTGGTCGATGAATGGCGATAACGCAGCCGACCTGGCCAACCTTGTCGGCTTTCTGCCCATTTCGGACCAAGACGAATTCGAAGCGCTGGTTCGCAAGTTTGTGCCGGATCTGAAAGCCGAAGACGATCAATGGTCGATCGACCTGAACGGCCAGCCTCTGTTCGCGAAATTCGCCAACGACTACTGCTATATCAGCACGTCCGCGGACACTCTGGATGAGTTGGCCGAGCCGGACGAAATCACCAACGAAGACTACGATATCGCCATTGAAGTGAACCTGGCGAGCATCCCCGTCGAAGCCAAATCCCAATATCTAGACATCGTCGAACAGGGCGCGCGGAAAAGCCAGGAAGATGATCCTGAACCGAAAAACGAGGCCGAAGCCCGCGGTCGCGAACTGGGCCTCGAATGGATGCTGGCCGTCGTCAAATCCATCACGAATGACGGAAACCTGCTGACCTTTGGCCTCGACGTGAACCGCGAAACCGGCATGGGATCGGTGGACCTCGAACTGACGTCGACGCCGAAGACCGAATTGGCGGCCGCATTGCTGGCATATCAAAAGTTGAAGCCCGCCTTTGCACAAGCCGTCTCTGATGACGCACCGTTGCGACTCGTCATCTCCCATCCCACCACGGGCCTCCTCGGCAAGTTGAATGAACTGTTCTCCGCGATGCGAAAAACGGCCGAGGCCGAGATCGAAAAGGACGAACGGCTCAAAGACGATGCCGACAAAAAGGCAGCCAGGGACATCGCGACGCGGCTGTTCAACATTGCCGAAGCAACGTTGAAATCGGGCGCACTGCACTCGGTCCTGGGAGTCGAAGAAGGGGATGACCACACGGCCCGAATCGTCGCCGGAACTCGAGTTGCCAAAGGTGACGACGCCGGAAAACTGCTCGACGACATCATGAAGTTCTCAAAAGAGAGCCCCGAGCTCGCGAAAGTGAAACCCGATGTGGCGAAGCATGCCGGGGCACGAATTCATGCGATCGAACCCGACGCGAATGACAAACAGACCGCACTGTTTGGCACCGACCCCGCCCATCTGGCGATCCGCGCCGACAGCTTGTGGGTCGCCATCGGCGGCGGAAACCTCGACGCGTTGAAGAAAGCACTCGACCTGTCAGGCAAGAAGCCCGCGGCGACCGAAGTGCCGATTTCGCTGCACGTGAAGCCCGCGGCACTGGTCCTGGTCATGGAGAGGGACGACCAAAAACTGATTGAACGAGCGAAAAGCATTGCTGGCACCCCTGGTGACGTTCTCAAATTCGAACTTTCGCCGAACGAAGATCTGGGCATCAAAGCGGCACTCGAATTCGGAATCGACCTGTTCAAACTGGCCGGCGACAACTGACGCATCCGATTCGCGAACTTGAAACCCGCTTGCAAGAATCCAGAATCCCGAGCGCCCCAACGCGCTCGGGATTCTTTCGTATCACAAGACATCACTCGTTCATTCCGCCCGAAAGCGATGGCTATCCGCCGTTCAAAACGTGGTAGGGAAACCCCTCGACAACCGTTTCAAAGCACGTCTTCACATGACGTCGCCGCGAATCCACGCCCACCCCTCCCTCCCGCCACCAACCAAGCGAAACATATCTCATTACATATCAATAACCTGCGCCAATTGTTACTGCCGAGAATTTCCATCGCCCGGCCCCTGGCGATCGGTTATGATCGTCCTCCCACACAGCACGCGGAAATCGCGCGGGATTCGGGAACTTTGTGACTTCCCCAAGCGTCTGAGTCTCTAATCACCGTGAATCAGATCCCTGACCATACGCTGATCGAAAGATGTCTGGCTGGTCAACGCGATGCCTTCGGGCTGCTCGTTGAACGGTACCAGAACCGGCTTTTTCACGCCCTGATGCATGTGCTGGGTTCGGCCGAAGACGCTCAGGATGCGGCACAGGATGCCTTTATTCAGGCCTACGAAAAACTGGCAAGTTTTCGCGGACAGTCTCAATTCTATTCCTGGTTGTTTCGGATCGCGTTCAATCGCGCGGTCACCGAGAAGCGAAAGACGAAACGCATGTCGACGTCTCTCGATCGCCAACGAGAATCGAATGGAATGGAGCCGTCTGACGCAAATCCGGCGAGCGAGCCGTCTTATGCCATGGATGTTGCCGACCGCCAGCGACGGGTGCAGCAAGCCCTGGCGGAACTGTCTCCGGAATTCCGGACGGCTCTGATCCTCAAAGAACTGGATGGAATGAGCTACGAAGAAATTGCCGACGCGTTGGACATCCCCGTGGGAACGGTCCGCAGCCGTATCCATCGGGCCCGACTTGAGCTGCGAGACAAGCTGAACGCATTACTGCAATCGGACGTACTGTGAGTGAAAATCGGAACGGACACCCTCTGAACGGATTGATTCCCTTTTTGATTGGATCGACGACAGAGGCTGTCCATCGCGGCAGCGGGAAGAAGCAAGCACCATGAATCCTTCGGTTCCTGACGATCTGATACCTGACGATTTGATCTCAGCGTACTTCGACGGAGAAGCCACGCCCGATGAACGTCAGGCGGTCGAACGCGTCTTGGAATCGTCGTCGGAACTTCGCCAGTTGCTCGACGACACCTCCAAGCTGTCTGCCTTGCTGCATTCTTTTCCCCGCGAAGCGGCCCCAGCCACACTGGCGGCCAACGTCGAAAAACAAATCAACTCGCTGGCGCTGCACGCCACCCCAGCAAAACCGCTCAAACGCACATTGCGGCGCGAATGGTCAGCCTTCGCCGCGGGAATGATGGCGACCATGGCCTCGCTAGCCGTCTATGTCACCATGAACCCGACGGCGAATCCTCCGTTGGATCGTACATCAAGTATCACAGACAGGTCGCCCGCGTCGAAATCGGTCGCCGCCAACGGTCCTCTTCCGACGGCGGTCGCCAACCACACCGCGCTTCAGTACGAGTCGACGCCGCCCAACCCTACGGCCACATTGAATGGAATACCCGCAACAGACTTCGCCCTGTCACAACCCATCGCCGACACCGTCACCGAACCGTCCGCCGTGGCATCACCCAATGGCAGCGCGTCGCTTGCGACGATGAGGTCCGCGCCAGCCCCCGCCCTCGAGCCACAAACGAACGGGGGATCGGGCGATCAGAATCTGATCGTCAGTGCCGACCAGTTCCTGCCCCCACTGGAAGCCGACTTATGGGAATCGCTTCAAAATGGCCAGGTGATCGTTCGTCAAATGGTCAACCCCGACAACATGGTCATGGTTGTTGAACTGCAAGTTGTCGATGTCCCCAAGGGGATGGAGATGCTGACTCTCAAGCTGCAGACGCGTTCCATCGGCGAGAATGACGATCAAACCGCCCTCGCCTACAATGACGCACGCCCCGTCCCGTCGACCGAAGACAAAAATGCCAAGTCGACGGACGCCATGTTCATGATTTATGTTCAGGCACCAGGAAACGAGTTGGCCGATACGATTCGTGAACAGATGGACCAGCACCCCGACATCTATCGCGGATTAACGCCTCGACCGCCGATCGAACTGCCTCCTGACGATCTGGCCAGCCTGCAAGAGGACGCGCGTCGGCATCCACAACAGACCGTGGCCAACCCCAATGTGCCAACGGACGTGGACGAAGCCAATTCAGAACCCGAAGAAGTTTCGGCGGTTGGTAACCTGATCGCCAATCGCTACGTGAACTCGCAGGCACCGGCACTCGAGACGTCCGCATCGGCAAAAGAGGCCCCCAAACAACACACATCCGCCCGGGGAGCTCGTGCAGCCATGCCACTTAGCGTCGCCCAGGCCCCCGGCAAACCGAGTGAAAACGAGTCGTTACGACACCGCCAGCAATCTCGTGCCGAGAACACTGCTGACGCAAGAGCGTTGAACGTCAATAAGGCTCGGCAGGAAAATGGTGACCCGCTCTGGTCCTATGCCGCATTTCGCGTCGCGACAGATCATCAGCCGGCCGCCACTCAGCAGAATACACTATTAAGCCAAAGCCCTGCGTCAAATACCTCGCTCATGTTCAACAACGGATTCCGAGCCAACTCCACCGTGCAGGGACGTCAGGCACCGGCCGGGAAATTGGCGCTCTCTAATTTGAATTTGCGCGATCCTCGTCGGATGCGAATGTTAATCGTCTTGAAACCAGAACAATCGATTCGTCAGCCTTGACGGCTTGTCGATCGGACGTGGACCGACTCTGCCTGTGGCACAGTCAGCAAAGCGGACACGTTTTCGAATCTCTTTCATCGGCACGTTGGCCGGCTCGTGGCGCGTTCTTCAAGTGTCAGTCGGGTTTAAAGCTCCACGAGAATTCGAGAGTACCATACACGGAGTCTCCGAGCGGGATTCGCAGGAATACGATTCCCGTTCACGACGGATCGACCAGCCTTTTATTTTCGTGAGATCATGAACAAAGCCTTTATGCGGGAACCGGATGAGTTCCCTAGCCGCTGCCCCGTCTGCCAGTCCATCGGACAACCCGTTGGACCGGAAACGCTGAATGCCCAGCTTCCTAGCGACACACGCCGAAGTCTTGCCGAAACGGCCTACTTTTGCCCCGACAGCCAGTGCGACGTCGTCTACTTTGACGACTATTCGGCGGCGATCACGCGGCGCGAGTTTCACGGCCTGATCGCCATCAAGGACGCGGAAGCACCGCTCTGCAGTTGCTTCGGATTGAAACGCGAAGACGTCGAACTCGATATCGCCAATGGAGAAGTCTTTCGCACCAAAGCCGCCATCCTCAAAGCCCAGTCCTCGGAGGCCCGCTGCACCACGCAGTCCCCCAACGGCCGGTCCTGCGTTCAAGAGATTCAGCGCTATTTCCTGAAACTCAAGCAAGATGCCGATCGCTCGCCTCGCCCGGCACCGTAACTCGCTATGATCGCGACGCGATACGCGGTCTGCTGCCAAACGGTCCACGAACGGCCGCTGATATCAAGCGCGTCTCGCCATCCGACGCCTGCAGTCTCAACGCGAACCCCACTTTCGATCAGGAACCAACATATGTGGCAACCCAGCTTGCCGTGGTGGGAATTCGTGGTGCGGGGCATGATTGTGTATGGCGCATTGCTCGTCATGTTGCGAATCAGCGGAAAACGCCAGATCGGCCAGCTGGCCCCCTTCGATCTGGTGCTGTTGCTCGTCCTCAGCAACGCCGTCCAGAACTCGATGAACGGCGGCGACAATAGTATCACCGGTGGCATGATTCTGGCGTTCACGCTGATTGCCCTGAACTCCACCGTAAGCTGGCTGACCTTCCGCAGCCGCCGCATCGAAGCGTTAGTCGAAGGTCGCCCCGTCATTCTGGTCCACGACGGCTGCATCGATCACGCCGCGATGCACCAGGTCAAGATGACAACGCACGAACTGGATTCCGCCCTGCGCACTGCCGGTTGCGCAGGGCCCGCCGATGTCCGATTCGCCGTGCTAGAAAACACCGGCCGCATCTCCGTCATCCCCTTCCAGAAGTAGACGCCCCCAATCGCTGGCCACGCTCAGGCGACTCGGATTGCGCCCCTGGGGAGTACACAGCCCAATGTACGCCGTCCCCGCGGGCGACAGGTGCCATTCATTCGACGCGGTCTGACGCCTTTAGTCTTTTCGTAGAACAAACCGGCGCACACCGGCGATCACCGTGACCAGAAACAAGACAGATATATTCGCGACGACGAACCAGTGCCAAGTCGTCCATCCGCGGCCACCGGCCGCCTGTGATGACTCATCACGGGTTCGCTGCGCGCGCTTGCCGTTCGTCTGTTGCTCCGTGGCACGGGCCAGATTCAGCGCCGTTTCTGCGGGGGTCTGGCCTGTTCGATAGCCGATTCCTCCGAATTGTCTGTTGTCCCCTGCTGGAAGCGTGTGATCCTCAATGTAGATGCCCGGTTCTGTATACTTCAACACGAACTGTTCCGCAGGAAACGGCGTCGTCGTTAGCTCCGTGACCTCGACAATTTCTGTCAGGAATGAGTCGTCAAACTGGTAGGTCCGTTTCGGTGCAAGCAAACGAGAATGGTCCCATTGATAAAAAAGCCTTGTCTGCAACTCATGAATCTCGCTCACACAACGGTGAGGAAGCCAGACGGGGTGATCGGACAGTTTTTCGAACTCACTACAATCGCAACGAATCAGCAGCGTGTGCGGGTCATACCAGTCCTCGCGCCGCCGAACCGCATAGTTGAGAGCCGGATCGAGAAAGTAAACGACCCGCTTGGTAGCCGGTAGCTTCCGTTGCCAGCGCAGGATCTCCGCCGTGCGACGTCGCTCGTCCGGAGTCGCCAGCTCTTCGGAATCGTCCCCTTCCAACTGACGCAGATCGATCCACTCCGCTTCGTCCCGAGTCTGGTTCTCGACAATCAGCTCGATCTTCACGAGAGATCGCCCATCGAGCGAGACATTCTCCACCGACTGAACCTTCCCCTTCATTCGCAACAGACGAAGAATGTCCGATTCGGCCGTCAACTCGCTCTGCTGACCCGCCTTCCGAGAAAACGAAAGTCCAGAATATGTGGGAGTGCCCGTAAAGTACGGCCCACGTAGATGAGTCGGGATCGACAGATGAGACTTCTTCTGCCGTTCCCAGCCGTACATCCGCAGATCGCCGCCCATGCTGTCCCCGAGACGTTTGTATTTCCTTCCGCCATAGAGCACGGCTCCGTCGAAGCTCCCCTCTTCAGAAGCGACAATCAGTCGATTACTTCGCGGCGGCAACGACTCCTCGGTTCCGGATGAGTAAAATTTCTGGCCCTCGACGATCGTCCGATAGGGACGCTTGGCGAAAAGAATTGGCGACACGCGGTCCGCGGCGATCTGAAGCTTTTCCAATGTCTCGCGCTGACTCAGTCGGCTGCGGATCTCGGTCGTATAGCGAATCCCAATCGGATTGATCGCGTTCGCATTCTGTTCAAGGGCCGCCCGAATGTTCGCGGGAATCCCATCGGCGGCCACCGCAACCACAGGAGCCTTCATCCACACGACTTTGCTAACTCCGGTTGCGGCAGCCGTAACCACAACCATGATCCCCAGAGCAACCTTGATCTTCCCCAACAACAAAGTGGTAAGCATTTGACGGGAAAGCTCCGTCGCCTTTGCCGAGATGACCCCCGTAGGCACCGCCTGTCCAGCCGATATCGCACTGGCCGCCGCGATTGTCGATGCCGCCAGCGACGAAGGAACTGCCGCCGAAGCGGACTGTTGCGACAACAGCACGGCGAGTGTCCCTGCTGGCAGCGCATAGCCTTGCCGCGTCAGCCGCTGTTCCAGCACAGCACGCGCCTTCATCAACCGTGTCGAGACTGTGCCTTCCGCCCATCCCAGTTGCCGCGCGGCCTCTTTGCGCGTCAACCCTTCCAGGTCACACAGAATCAGGGGCGTGCGATACTTTTCGGCCAGGCGGCGGAGTTCCTGATCAAGAACGGGTGCCAGTTCGATCCAGGATTCGGATTCCACAGTCGCTGGTTCAGGAAGGTCCGATATTGGTTTCACCTGCACACTCCTTCGAGCAACCACGGCATGCGCCTTTGTCGAAACATGGTGAGCGACCACATACAACCAATTCGCAAGCAGGGCCGGCCGCGCAATTGAACTGGCTTTGCGGGCGAGAACAACGAAGGTCGCCTGAAAGGCATCTTCGGCATCGTGATGATTCCGCAGGATGCGACGACACACTCCAAAGACCATGGGACCGTGTTGTCCGACCAGATCTGCGAACGCCTGCTGATCGCGATGTTCGGCAAACCGTTTCAATAACTCCCCATCCGTCACCAAAGAGTCCTTGATGGGAACCTCGGCAACGGCAGGCTGATCAGTGCAGTTCATCAAGTTGTCCCTTTCAAAGAGGTGCCCTGAGCCGAAAATCGCGTTGGGGTCCTGGCGCCTTGAAATTCGCGTCAGTTCGGTTCGACATCGGAACCCATCAGCCATCCGCCTCGAATATCTCCTTGCTTGGAACTCGATTTTTCTCAGTTTTTCGAGAATCCCACAATTTTTCCACACTTTTGGACGGCCCTGCGATCGTGGTCGATTCATGCCGCACTCTCAATTCGGCACGAATGATGATCAAGTCACCCCGTGTCACACTCGAATCGAGCGGTCCCTGGGTGCCGGCCCGACAGGCCCGAGAAATGATGACGAGCAACAGAAATTCATCATTGATGGCCTTAGACGAAAAAGCAGTCCTGCCCGGGACAAAGCAAAGCGCCCCGTCGCCCAAGCCCCCTCGACTCGGACATGCTCACTCTGATCGGTCTCCGCGCCCCGTGGACCAAAGTTCCAGCAATCCCACCCGCCCCGACAAAGGAGACGGAAGAATTCCGACGGTCTCGATGACACCTTCGCTTTGTCGCAGCCAAACACTACTAGTTGTCGCTGCGAAGTACGGTCAGACGGGGCTCAATGCCGACCTGATAGGTGGCAAGCTTTTCGGCCGTGCGTCCCTGATTGTCTTTCAAGAACAGAGAGATACGCACATTCTGAAACGGAGTGATCGTCCCACTCTCGTTCTCAAAATAGTAGTCAACCAGGCTGAATCCCGCGCTGAGATCGTCGTCGACAAAGCGGATGGGTGGCGTGCGGCTCGAAAGTGCCTTGGGCGTTCCGGATTTCCACGCGTCCAATGCAGACACCAGCACATACTTCGCATGGGCAGAATAGCCAGCGTCGTTCGGTTGACTCACTCCACAACCGACCAGGCTTAAAACACTGGCGAACAGTCCAATCCGAAAGCAGGCTTCCATTCCACCGCTCACTCCCCGCTTAACTTCGTGAAGCGTCAAACTTGAATTGAGACGTCGATGAACTCGTTCCGAGCCTGCGGGCGATGCTCGCACATCAATTGGAATGGAGTGGACGTGCCACTCAGAATTCGCCAACAATTTCGCCGACGCCCACGGTTCCCAGGGCGCGCCAGGTTTGCCCATTGATCGACGACGAGACAAAGCGTACTCCGCCGTCGGCCATCAGGGAATGCACGCCACCCACGTGGTGACTGCGGGACGTAATGGCGGCGTACGTTGGCCCGCCGATTCGTTCACGCTGGCTATTCAAATCGGCATCGGGGTACAAATTGCCCGGGCCTCCAGGAGTCTTCTTGTTCGGTGGCCACGCCGTCGTGACGCCAATGTGATGCACGGCGACCTCATTCCATTGAGTATGTGCGTTGTCAAACAGCGAACATCCCGCCCCGCTGTATTCAGGAGCAACCGTCATCGGATCGGCGTCGGGTGACGGAATATTGTTTGGCGAGTTGATCTGCGACAGCGAACCACAATCGCGGACATACGGCTGATAGTTCTTGACCTCGGACATCAGCAACGTGTTACTCATTCCATCGGTGAAATCAGCCCATTTCCGGTTCAGATTGACACCGAAGGCCGACCGCGTGGGTGGGTCGCCTGCGGCACTTCCATTGATGCCAGACCAGACGTACCAATCGCCCATCACAAAACCATAGTTATTGCCGCCAATCCTGCCGTACTTCGCATGATCAACCGGCTGAACGCGGGGTTCTGACGGACACAAAAACATCGGAATCACACGTCCGACGGCCGCCTTATTGAATAAGGTGGGATCGTTGTAGTCCGCATTCAAGTTCATCATGTTGTACGTGTTGCCCTGCTCGAAGTACGGAAGCAGTCGAGCAAAGGGGCTTGCGTCGATTGTCCAGATCGCTCCACTTGGCAGTTTGACGATCACAGAGGCAGGGGGCAGGCATGTCATCGACGATTCATAGTTGTGAATCGCCAGGCCGAATTGCTTCAACTGATTCTTGCATTGCGTTCGACGAGCCGCTTCACGGGCCTGTTGAACCGCAGGTAATAAGAGGGCAATTAACACGGCAATGATCGCGATCACCACCAGAAGTTCGACTAACGTAAATGCCGTTCGCCGAATTCCCGCCGAGCGAGTGAACATATCGCACCCCATACAACCGAGAAAACAGAGTCATTGCGTCTTAGATTGAGGGTGCGTTTATAATTGTGCGCGACAACAATCGCAAGCCACCGCAGAGCGACGGCCTGCCTTGACGCTTACGACCTTTGTGTGCCAGTGACCGCGAGCGTCGCGAACACACGATGCCCCCAGTTTTCGGGGTGCCCGTACGAGCATTGCAGACGGAAGGCGCAGCGAGTCCACCAGCCCCACCCAGAGGAGGCCGAAGGACTCCGACAGGCAAGTGCCGTATCCGCATTCGACTCAAAAAAAAATGGAAAGGCCGGCCCTTCATCGTCGTTGAATCTCTGATGGGACGGACTCACCGGTCGTCATCGAAAGACGTCTCAAGTTCGAAGAAACGAGCCACGCTAAAAATCAAAAGCGAAAGGCGGATCATCCGTTTGAGTCAGATCAATCTCACGTGGTTCGTGATACAGCACGGCACAGATAGTTCCCGAATGGCGCTCATGACGGAACTGAAGTGCGTCGCCAAGTTTCGTCGTTTTGTACGTGACATGCGTTTGCTCGATGACGACGTATTCGGCCCCCTTCAATGGTTGAAGGTCGTCACGGGTCAGCGGCTGAATCTCGTTCATCGCTTCGACATAAAACGAACGTCGATCGGCTTTGTCGAGATCCGTGCCAGTGATCAGCCATCGCCCGCGTTGCAAGAAGGGGTTCAGCGAAATCGTCATCGATTCGATTGGCTCGTAGAGTGTATCGCGAACCGATTCGACCAGAATTCGTCGCACCTCGGTCGCGACGGGAACGTGACGATAGTTGTGGCGTGGGTAGTGAAAGCGATAGGCGCAACCGGGCTGAAAGAAGGAGTGAAACATGGTGGATTCTACCTCTTGAGGAATCCGACGCGATCTCGGGCATGACGACTTCTCGTCACGGCGCGTCACCCGTGAAAGAGTTCACGGTCCAATTGAAAAGCCATTGAACCCCACCGCAGGGGCGTTGTCGAGACACAAAGTCTAGTGCTCAATTTTGACTCGAACAACTATCCGAATTGTCCGAATCAGCGTCACTTTGATTCCAGAAAATCAAGAGTGAAATCCGCGACGCCACTCATTTTTTAACCACGAGGAAACCATGCCTGGAACGAGAGAGATCGGAACACCGCGGTAAACCAGGAATTCTGGTCAATCGTCAATCGCGCTGAGTCGGCATCCTTCGTAACGGAATCTTGTAACGATCACGGCGATCACTGGAACAGCCGTTTGTCTCACAAATGTCAGCAATTCGGGATTGATTCGATCCGCGAAGATCGTTTTTCCGGCAATTCGTGCTGGTCCTCGTACTAAGTTGGTGTGGAAATTGAGGATTCGTCCAGATTACCTCGCTTGATTCGGGTTGATGCGATTGGCACACATCACTACAACCCCCACCGCTTCTCTCCCATCAATTGACATTTCGTTAGCACGTCTCCCTCGTCCGAAGTCCGGTCGCGGTTCCTTCCGCGCCCAGCCTGCCACCGTAGAGGTGCCTCGATGCACGTGTCGCTTTCCCGGCGTTCCCACCGATTTGGCTTGTCCTTGCAGTGTCTGCTTTGGATTTGCTTCGGCCTATTGGCCGTGGTTCCATGGCGGCACATCTGCGGCCAAGAAGAAACGGTTCCCTCTGGCGGTACGCAACATGTCATCGATGACGATGATGATCGCCTTCAGGACGTCCAAACCTCGCCATCTCGAACGGGTCTTCCCCCGCGAACAGATCTCGCACCGAGTGCGACCATCTGGGACACGGAGCCGGATGCACCTTCCGCATCGGAACCTCGAAATCGGAAACGAGGACTGTCGTCGATCTCGCCGTTGACCATTTCTGTGGTGCGACGGCCGTCACAGCCGGCCCCGACGTCGCCCTCGATCTTCCGCAGCCAATCGCCATCACTCGATGCTGCAGGGCCTCAGTATCCTGCTCCCGCCTATGAAATGGGTCCCACCGCAGGCCCCCCGACAGAAGACGACAGCACATCCATGGGGATGTTCAGTGACGACCGTCTGACGGGCCGATCGGGACAGGCCTATGGCGCTCAAGTTCGAACAAGCATCATCACGGGACCGGCCATCGGGCGTGAACATCCGATTCTTCCCATCGAATTGATGCCGTACGCATTCGCCGACAACAACCTGTTCTTCGCAGACATCCGCGGCTTTACCGACATGAGTAACGGCTGGGGCGGCAACTTCGGGGGGGGCTATCGTCGGTACCTTCCAATGTTTGATCGCATCCTAGGTGTCAACGCGTATTACGACTACGACAACACTAGCGGCGTCCTGTTCCGCGAAATCGGCTTCGGCGTTGAATCGCTGGGCGAACTCTATGACGTCCGGGCGAATGCCTATCTGCCGACCGGCATCAATTCGCAAACCCTAGGCATCAGCAACATCAACGGCACGCAGACCTTCGTGGGCCACAATCTGCAGGTTGACCAACTCAAACAACTCGCCAACGCGCTTCAGGGGTTCGATGCCGAAATCGGATTTCCCTTGCCCGGGCGCATCGCCAAACGCCACGACGTCAGAGCTTTCGGCGGCGGTTACTGGTTCGAAGGGCCGAATGTCACCAGCTTCGGCGGCTGGAAAGCACGCATTCAAGCGAATGTGATTCCCAGCGTTGCAATCAACCTGCAAGTCTCAGACGACGCTCAGTTTCATACCAACGTGGTGTTCGGAGCAACCTGGAGCTTTGGCGGTTACCGTCAGCCTGACGAACAACGCAAGACTCAGTTCGGCCGCATGACGACACCGGTTCAGCGTCAGTACAACATGGTCGTAGGCTTGACCTCGACAACGCTGAAGGGTGTCACGGTCATCGACCCCTCAACCAACAATCCCTATTACTTTGAACACGTCTCCAGCAGCGCGAGCGGCCCCGTGATCAACGGCGTCGTCGGTGACGGAACCGTCGAACACCCCTTCAAGACGTTGCTCGACGCTCAAAACGCAATGACCGCCAATGGGACGGGCGTGGTGGGCGATGACATCATCTTCGTCCATGCCAACAGCTCGTTTTCTGGTACGCAGGTCGCGCTGCAAGAGGGAGTCCGTGTACTGGGTGAGTCGTCAGGTGTTGAACATCAAGTTCAAACTTCGGGCGGACTGCTCAACTTGCCGCACCCAACACAAACCAACGGACTGCCATCAGGCGCAAAGCCCATCTTCACGAATTCGCCGGGTAATGGTGTCATTCTGGCGAACAACTCGGAATTCAGCGGGTTCCAGATTGGAACCCCCACATCCGGACCAGCGGGCGCCGGAATCGTCGGCAATGGCATCAGCAACGCCCTGGTCCGACAAACCGACGTCTATTCGACCGGGGGTGAGGCGGTTTCTCTGACCGGAATTACCGGGACCGTGAAGTTCCTGGGTGACACAATCAATGATCCAACTTCGAACTCAACGACCGTCCATATTTCGAATACTGCCGCCACCGGCAACATTATTTTCAGCTCGGATCCACTCAGTACGCTCACGAACCCCACGACGGGCGCCATTATCAACACCCCGGGTGTGATCAATAATGTCGTCGGAATCGGGGGACGTGCCCTGGTCATCGAAGGTGGCGCAGCAGGCAGTATTGTGAACTTTACAGGGTCGACCACGAACGACACGACCGGCAACGGCGTGCTCGTCACCAACAATGCAGGCTCCGTCGGACTTGGTGATCTGAACATCAAGAATGGCTTGGGAATCGGCCTGAACATTCTGGACAACACCGGCACCATCGTCGGCAACGGCACTTTCAACATTGATAACTCGCTGCTCGACGCCATCAACATTCAGAATACCGGCGCATCGGGCCAGGTCGTCTTCTCTGATCCTGGCACATCAGGCACGGGAACCGCCGCCGCTGGCATCAACATCACCAATCGCAACGCTCGTGGTATCTATCTGAATAACAATGCGGGGAATGTCACATTCCAGACTCCGGTCAGCATTTCTGCTCAGTCCAGTACCCTTGGACTGGCAGCCGTCGAATATCAGGGAAGCTCTGGAAACGCGACGTTCGGATTCACTGGGACCACCGCAAGATCACTTAACATTACCGGTGGCGGGCCCGGGATCGTCATCGGCACCACGGCTCTCGACGGCGGTGGAAATGCGATCGACAACACCGGACGCTTCCTGGTTTCTGGTGACACCTCGATCACAAACGTCAGCGGCGTCGCCATCGATATTATTGACGACAAGTCGACCGTGATATTCAACGGAGCGTCCGGCACATCAAGGACGTTGAACATCTCACAACGCGGCGATGTCGGTATTCGCGTCCGTCAGAACAGCGGTCCCGTCACCTTCAATGGGACGACAACCATCAGTAACGAGAATGCGATCGCCGTCCCCGCAGTGGACATTCGCGGCAACCAAAACTTGACGGCGGGCGTGACGTTTAACCAGTTGACCGTCGCCAATCCGAATGGCACAGGCGTCAACCTTGGTGGGATAGGCGCAGATGCGAACCCTCAAAACATCACCATCAACTCGTTGCAAATTACGAACGCGACCAACAGCACCAATAGTGCCTTCGACGCGCTGCGAGTCAACAACGTCGGTCAGGCGACAGCCGTCGACGCCTCTGGAAATGCCTTGATCACCGGCCTTAGAATCCTCGCCGCGACCGCGGTCAACGACCCGAACTTGACGGCGATCACCGCCACCGGCGGTGCGGCGGTCAATATTCAGAACTCGGTGATCGACGTGCGACTGAATCAGGTGACCAGCACCAATTCGCTAACCAACGGAATCATCCTGACCAACAACCAGTCGTTCCGAGTTCTCTCGAACCCGGCCTTCAACGACTTCATGTTCCAGATTACGGGCCAGCCTGGAAGCGTGGTGCGTAACGGCGGTGAAATCAGTGGAGCGAACGGAACGGGTATCGTAATTTCTCAAACCGGCAACTTTGCACAGACCGGTGGCGTCAGCTTGAATCAAATCACCGTCGATACCAACGGAAATCAGGGCATCAATGCCAGTGGGTTGCTCCAACTCTCGGTGTCGAACTCGGACATCAGCAGCAACACGCACACCGGCATCTTCGCCACCGACATCCCACGCATCGACATCGTGACATCGAACTTCTCGCTGAACGGAACCAACACGACGGACAACGCGATCCACTTGCGAGCCACGAAATCGCTGCCATTCAATCGACTACTGCTTGGCGAGTACATCTGGAACGTCTCGAACAACAATACGACATCCGCCGGGCAGGCCGCGGGCTTCATTGGGGCAGCCGGGTCTGGTGATCTCGTCGTCGTGGACAGCAATGGAACGACATTGAAAGTCCAAACATCATCGACCGAGACGCAAGCCACTCCGCTGGTGTTCACATTCGTCAACAACTCCATCATCGCCGCGGCGGGAACGGCCGCGAATCAGACGGCCGGTGTCGCCATGAACTGGAAGGGCTTCACGACCGGATCGATCAATGCAAACACCGTCAATCTGGCCGGTTTCAACACCGCATTCAAGATCAACAACACCGACACGACATTCCTGACAGGTTACAACATCCTGGGCAACACCGTCACAGCCAATAACGGCGGCAATATTGGTCTCGACGTCAACAATTTTGGCCCGACGAATCTGTCCATCGGCACTCTGTTGAACTCGGACGGATCGAACACACAACAGACGTTTACCTTCTTCACACCGACGACCACCGTCGCGGCGAATGCGGACACTGCAATGCGGTTCTCGGTCCTCAATTCGACGACGTTGACCTCGAACATCTCGCTCACGGACAACATCATCAGCATGACGGGTCAGAACACGGATCGAGGCATCCTGTTCACAACCCTGCAGGCCCCTGCAACGGTTACCCTGAGCAACAACTCCATCAATATCAACTCGTTGCCCAACGGTTCATTCCCTGGGCAAGGGATCGCTTTCCAATCGGTGCTCGGCACGATCCAGTTGCAGGGTAACCTGAGCAACTCAGTGACGATTAACAACACCAACACGGTCCCCAATCTTGCGGGTGTTACCGCGGCAGATTGGCTCTTGCTGAGTGGCAACCGAACGGGACGCATCTTCGTCAACGGCCTGTCATTCCAGTAGTGCTCGGCGAAGCAGCCCCCTCCATCCGACATGGCTGCACTCGCGACGCGGATTCCCATCACTCGCTCGTTGGGAATCCGCCAACACCCGTGGAAATCACGGGAACGGACTCCGCTCGATCTAAAAGCACCAGGACCGCGCGAAGAACAGGGAGCCTGTCCCCACGTGATTTCAACAGGCGGACGCGTTGCCAACGCCTCTCGTTCCGTCGAATCTCAAGCCTCTTTTAGAATCAAGTCGACGACGTCATGATCGCTCTCAACTTCCGAGCGCTCAATCGGCCGACACTCTTCCAGGTTTCGAAACCACGTATGCTGGCGTTTGGCAAATTGTCGGGTCCTTGTCTGGATCAGTTCCACAAGGTCGCCAAGAGCCTTTCCTGACGGCCGCAATGCAGAATCCTCCGGCGAGCGGAAGTTGCCTCGTAACGCGTCCGTCTCGAACCAATCGAGAACCTCTTTGTAACCCAGGGCTTGTCGAGCCGTATGGCTGAACGATTGCGTCCGGCGGCGAAGTCGGTCGACTTCTTCGATCAATCCCGCCGCGATCATCTGCTCGACGCGGACATCGATTCTGTGGTACAGCCAGTCGCGCGGTGGCGAAATCCAGTAGACATGCGCCGGCCGCTCATTGAGCGGCCGCGGTCCCTGATCCTGGAGTTCCGAAAGAGGTTGCCCGGTCAGTTCGAACACTTCCAGCGCTCGGATCACTCGCCGCTGGTCGTTCGGATGAAGCCGCAGTGCCGTCTTCGCATCGACCTGCTGCAATTGACGGTGCAGCGCCAACGGCCCCTCTCGCAGGGACTGCTCTTCAAGCCGATGGCGAAGTTCCCAATCGGCAGCCGGGCCCTCAAAGACACCTCGCAGGATTCCACGCAAATAGAGTCCGGTCCCCCCCACAAACAGGGGGACACGCCCTCGGTCAATGATTCCCTGACAGGCTTCTGCCGCCGACTGCAAGTAATCCGCAAGACTGTATTCGTCCTGTGGATCGAGGATATCGACCAGATGGTGCGGAACGCGTTCACGATCGTCCATCGTTGCTTTGGCGGTGCCGATATCCATGCCGCGATACAGCGTCATCGAATCAAGCGCGACGATTTCCGCACCGATTCGCTCGGCCAGCAATAGCGACGCATTCGTCTTGCCGCACGCCGTCGGCCCAGCGAGAAACCAACATTTCACCAGCAGTTCGACAGGAAATTCCACGCGACGAATACTCGAACTGAAGTGTGATCAGACCCCGCCCGAACCCCAAACCATCCATGCGGTGGCCGCCAGGGTTGCCACAGCCAAAGCCACGGACATGGCGAGAAGATAGCTGCGATATCGGCGGGACGCCGCATTCCGGGCATCTCCGTGCAGGTCCGTAAAGCGAAGACGTAGCGACGCACCAAGTAGAATCATGTCGCCAGGCTGCAGCAGGTGACTCTTCACGACGTCGCCATTCACGCGCACCCCATTGCGACTCTTGAGATCGACAAGCGACCATTGGCTCCCATCGAATTGCAATTCGCAATGGCGGCTGGAAACCGATGCGTCCTGGACCTGCATGTCACATCCTGGAGCTCGTCCGATTACGAATCGGTCTTTGACAAGCGGAACCAATCCACCACCACTTAGCGGCAAAAGTGCCTTGCCCGATTTCAACGCTTTTGTTGAAAAGGTATCCGTCTTGATGTCGGTCCCGCCCGGACGCAGAACGATTGCAGGTGGATGCTCGAACCCAAACGGGTCACGTCGGACGATCGACGAATTCAGCATCGGGGATCGCTTTTCGAGTCCCGTCGCCGAAACCGTGCCGCTGGCAGACGTCGCAACTGAACTGACAGTGGCTGGCTTGGCGGTCGAGTTTGCAGCACTTGACGAACTACGCTGTCGCCGCTGAAACTCGGCCAGCTTGTCGCGGGCGCATTTATTTCGTTCGGCAAGGACCTTATCGAAGTCGAATTCCACCGGCGAAGTTTTGGCCCAGATGGACAACGCGTTCACAACGTCGTCCGCCGTCGCAAAACGATCGTCTGGATTCTTGGCCAACATCTTCGCTACGATTTCGCCAACGCCCTGAGGAATCGAGGGAACAATGTCACAGACATTCCGAGGTATCTGTGATTGATGGGCCCTCACAACCTCTTTCGTATCCGCATACGGAAACGGCGTATCACCGGTCAGAATTGCGAACATCGTACATCCGAGGCTGTAAACATCGGAACGAGCATCGGCATTCAAACTGTCGGCGACTTGCTCGGGCGCCATGAAAGCGGCGGTTCCGACGCATTCGTGGCCAAAAATCATGGCCATCGAGAACTCATCGCCCTTTTCCCCATCACGAAACATCGCCAGCCCGAAGTCGAGAAGCTTGACGTGCCCCGAATGATCGATCAGCAGATTCTGTGGCTTGATGTCACGATGGACAAAACCGACCTGATGCACGTGATGGACGGCCTTTGCAGCCTGACGAATGACGTCACACGCTTGCTCCCACGGCAACCGGCTTCTTTCACGCATGCGCAGTAGCTCAAGCAGGCTGGGCCCTTGAACGAACTCCATCACGACATAAGGCAGCCCGCCGGCCGACCCAAACCCATCTGTACGAAGGATATTCTCGTGCTGGAGCTTCAGCCCCGCGCGGGCTTCCTGCTCGAAGCGAACGATCATGCCGCGATCATTCTTGAACTGCTCAAGCAAGATTTTCAGTGCGTAGATTTCACCGGTTTCGGTATTGGAGGCCCGATAAACCCAGCCCATCCCGCCGACACCGACAAGGTCGAGCAACTTATACTGATCGAAAAAGAAACCGCGTGCGCGGCCTTCCAACAGCCGATCGGCCTGAAACCGCGTCAAATGGCCCTGTTCAACAAGTTTCCGTGCCGCCGCCGCATCCGTCACCATCCCTTCCGAGGACAACGAGCGCGCGAGAGCCCGCACTTCACGGGGCGGAATCAATCCACTTTGCGTGAGTTGCATCCAAAAGGATTCAACCGCTTGCGACGTCACCATCTTGCGCCTGTTCTGACTTGGGCGACTGAGGCCAAAACCACCTGATATTCTCCCGCGGACTTTACGAGAGGTCAACAACCCAATGACCCTGCCCCGACTGATTTTCGGCAAATTCAGTGCCATGCCGGCTTGATCTGCGACCCGTTCACCATTTGCCACAGGGCCGCCGTCAGACCGTCCATGAGGTGCCCCAAAGGACGCCAAATTCTGGTCAAACACTCCTTGAGAATGAACCGAATTGCGACTATTCGTCACCTGATACTGGGTAAATCTGCCGACCCGTGCTTTTTCTTGAGTTCCGTTCGCCGGAATCCCGCAAAATTGCCGGGAAACCGACCGCCCTGCGTCGCTTGCGGATTCTCGCGGAAATCCATGCTCGATCGCCCCCTGTTGGCGCATGAACAGTTTTGGTATC
The DNA here is from genome assembly GCF_000255655.1 of Schlesneria paludicola DSM 18645. Classification (NCBI taxonomy): domain Bacteria; kingdom Pseudomonadati; phylum Planctomycetota; class Planctomycetia; order Planctomycetales; family Planctomycetaceae; genus Schlesneria; species Schlesneria paludicola. The sequence goes on from NZ_JH636434.1 coordinate 2,827,411, forward strand.
GTCCAAGGACACTAGTCTAGGAACCGCACTATCCCGTAACGGTTTGTCGTCAGCCCGGTCGTTTCGTCCGCGCGGTCAATTTTGCTGTTGACCGCAATCAGTCCAGGATAGGAAGTCATTGGATGAAGTCTTCACGCCTGCTTTTCATCGCAATTTTGACCTGGGTTTCAGTCCCCCTTTCCGCACCGCACTTATTGGCTCAAGCGATTGATCAAACGAAATCCCCCGCTCCGGCGATCCAGCACGCAAATGTTTACTCCGTCGCTCAGAAGTTTGGTGGCTGGCCCGCGAATCATGGGATTTGGAGTTGGGGAAATGAGATCCTTGTTGGATTCTCGGCCGGGACCACTAAGGATCTAGGTCCGACCAAACACAACATCGATCGTGAACAACCGGAAGAACACCTGCTCGCACGCAGTCTCGACGGCGGCCAAACTTGGGCCATCGAAAATCCTGCTGCCAAAGGAGCTCTCATTCCTGTCGGTAAGACGCTCCACGGCGTCACGCCACCGGGACTCAAAGAAAGAACATGGCAAGACTGCCCTGGCGAAATTGACTTTACAAATCCCAATTTCGTGATGGCATTGCGTATGACAGACCATCACGTCGGTCCGTCACGATTCTATTATTCGTTGGATCGCGGCAAGAACTGGCTGGGCCCCTATCGCCTGACGGTCAATGACCCAGACGGCAAGCCCCTGTTCGTCGCCGCCAGAACCAACTACATCGTCAACGGCCCTCACGATTGCCTGGCCTTCCTGACCGCCGGAAAGACCAATCGTGAAGAAGGACGTGTCTTCTGTGCACGGACAACAGACGGCGCCAAGACATGGCAATTCGTCGGCTGGATCGGTGACGAGCCACAAGGCTATGCCATCATGCCGTCGGCGACTCGACTTGGCCCCAGCGAACTCCTCTGTTCCGTTCGCTGCCGTGATTCGAAGAAGGCCTGGATCGACTCTTACCGTTCGGCCGATGACGGCAAGACCTGGAAACTTGATTCGACTCCGGTTCCCGATGCAGGTGAGGGAAACCCTCCTGCCATGATCCGACTCGCGGACGGACGTGTTTGCTTGACCTACGGCGTGCGGGCCGAACCCTATGAGATGCGGGCTCGACTCAGCAGCGATGGTGGCCGAAGCTGGCACAAGGAAATTGTCCTCCGTGGAAAAGGAGGAGGACGCGATATCGGATATCCTGCAACGGTCCAGCGCCCCGACGGAAAAATTGTCACGATCTATTACTTCCACGATCAACCTGCGAGCGACCGATACATCGCCGCGACGATCTGGGATCCGGGTCAGGACGCGAAATAGTTTGAGTCAGCGGCCTGATCGTCTTTAGAGCCCGAGCCGGCATTTGACGAGCACATCCCGCCCGTTCAAATGACCACGCATTGAGTTACGCCGCTCACATTGCGTTGGCAGAAAGAAGAATCGCCACTTTGCGACAACTGAATCTCTTGGCAGCCGGTTGAAATCAGCGGACCAGATGCCCGGCGATTTACCATGCCGCGACGCACTTCAATCTGGACGGAGCCGCTTCCCATTGGTCCAATGGGTTGGCAAACATCTCCAGCCACATGCACCAGCTCGGCACTAAGGGACAATCAGTCCTCAATGCGTCTGTTGAGCCAAGGCCAGCATTCTGCGAGCGCGCTGCTGTTCCGCGAACTTCGCAGCGACCTCTTCGTCGGTTTTCGCAGGGCGGCTCAAAGCGGCCTCGAGCTGTTTCGCGGCGTCCGCGGCTGACAAGTCCGCAGCCGGAATCGCGCGATCCGTCAGCAGGGTGACGTTCGGTCCTAATACCTGAACGAAACCACCATCAACAAAATAGTGTTCTTCGCCCGTCGACTTCGTCACGTGCAATTCGCCGACTCCCAACCGGCCAATGAGTGGCAGACGACCGGGAAGAATCCCGATGTCACCGTCATACAGCGGGAACCGCAAGGCGGAGACAGGCTCGTCGAGCAATGTTCGCTCGGGAGTTACGACGATCAGTCGCAGTTTGTCGCCGCCAGCCATGTTAACCTCGCTACCACTTCGCATCTGTCGCCGTGAACTTGTTCACGACGACAGCTCATTGACTCGTTCGAGAACCAAACAACGACCGGCTCTCATTTCCGACGACCATCCTCGACGACCACGCTTCTTCCGGTCGTCAATCAGGCCTTCGCCATTCGTTCCGCTTGCTCTGCGGCTTCCGAAATTCCACCGACATACGTGAACGCCGCTTCCGGCAGGTGATCCCACTTGCCATCGCACAGTTCTTCGAAGCTCTCGATCGTTTCGTCGCGAGGAGTGATCTTCCCCTTCTTGCCGGTAAACGGTTCCGCCACCAGGAACGGCTGCGACAAGAAGCGTTCGATGCGGCGTGCGCGATGCACCACCAGCTTATCTTCTTGACTCAACTCATCGATACCGAGCATCGCGATGATGTCCTGCAATTCACGGTATCGCTGCAAATTCTGTTGAACGCGGCGAGCGATCTTGTAGTGACGTTCACCCACGACCAGCGGATCAAGAATTCGCGACGACGATGACAGTGGGTCGATCGCGGGATAAAGACCCTTTTCCGCGATACGTCGTTCGAGATACAGGAACGCATCCAAGTGTGCGAACGCCGTGGCGGGTGCCGGATCTGTCGGATCGTCAGCGGGAACGTATACGGCTTGCACTGATGTAATAGCCCCGCGATTCGTTGAGGTAATTCGCTCTTGCAAGGCACCGAGTTCGGTTCCCAGCGTTGGCTGATAACCCACGGCACTCGGCATACGTCCGAGCAACGCGGACACTTCCGAACCGGCTTGCGAGAACCGGAAAATGTTGTCAACGAACAGCAGCGTGTCGGCACCAGTTGCATCACGGAACCACTCAGCCATGGTCAGTGCCGTCAACGCGACGCGAAGACGCGCACCTGGCGGTTCGTTCATCTGACCGAACACCATCGCGGTCTGGTCGATCACGTGTCGACCAGTGCTGCCGATTTCGGCTTCCTGCATTTCCAGCCACAAGTCGTTACCTTCGCGGGTTCGCTCACCGACCCCTGCGAACACCGAATAACCGCCATGTGCCGACGCGATACGAGCGATCAATTCGGTCAGAATCACAGTCTTGCCGAGACCCGCACCACCGAACAGACCGGCTTTACCACCGCGGACGAACGGAACGAGCAAGTCGATCACCTTGATGCCGGTCTCGAACAGTTCCGTCTTGGAACTCAGGTCCGACAACTTGGGTGGATCACGGTGAATCGCCCATCGCTCTTCGCAAGGCACGTCACCACGACCGTCGATCGGGTCACCCAGCACATTAAAGACGCGTCCCAGGGTGGCTTTGCCGACCGGCACGCTCACAGGCGCTCCCGTATCCAACACGTCCATCCCGCGGACCATCCCGTCGGTGGACCCCAGCGCGACGCATCGCACACGACCACCGCCGAGGTGCTGTTGCACTTCGCCCGTGACTTTGACCTTAAGACCTTTGACTTCGGTCTCGATCTTCACCGCGTTGTAGATTGCGGGCAGACTGGCATCGGAGAACTCTGCATCAAAAGTCGAACCGATGATCTGTGTGACATGGCCAATATTGGTGCCGGTCGTCATATCTGTGGTCTCTATTCTCGAATGGTCTCGTTTGCCACTCTGATCAAACTAACGGGTTGTCTTGCTAATGGATCGTCTCGCGTCGCGAGCCGAACTATTCCAACGCGGCTGCACCGCCGATGATTTCGCTCAGTTCTGAAGTGATCTGCGATTGGCGAGCTCGGTTGTACTGAGCCCGAATCGATCGAATCATGTCATCCGCGTTCGAGGTCGCACTCTTCATGGCCACCATTCGCGCGATCTGCTCGCTAACCGCTGCATCCAAGAAGCACTTGAACAATCGTGCTTTGAACGACGCAGGCACAATCTCTTCCAGAATCTCTTGTGGTGACGGAAGGAAATCGTACTCCACTTTCGGCTTTGTCGCCTGCACCACTGAACTGGCCGCTGCCGCATCGGACGACTGCAACTGGCCAATCGGTAACAGCGTTTCAATGACGGCCTTCTGTCGCGCCATCGTTTCAAACCGGGTGTAGGCGACGTCCAGTCGATCGATCTCGCCTCGCACGAACAGTTCCACATACCGCTTGGCAAGCACATCCACTTCGGCGAATGTCGGTTTGTCTTCAAAATTCGTGTAGCTGGCGGTCGTCTCCACCTTCTGAAACTTGAAGAACCCGATCCCTCGCTTGCCGGAAACTTCGACTTCTAAAACGATACTATCGCTCTTGGCCTGACGAATCCGGGTCTGTGCATGCCGAATCACGCCGCCGTTATAACCGCCGCACAAGCCGCGATTCGACGTGATCACAAGCAGGATGCTCTTCTTCTCGATCTCGCGAGGTTGTAGCAGTGGGTGTTGGAACGACGTCGCCCCTTCTTGCATCGCAGCGCTCAGGTCCGCCACAATCTCAGAGATCTTGCGCGTATACGCGGCAGCCTGTGTGGCGCGATCCATTGCCTTCTTAAAGCGCGCGGTCGCGACGAGTTCCATCGTCCGCGTGATCTTGCGGACGTTGCGAACGCCTTTCAACCGTTTGATGATCGCGCGTGCTTTTGCCATGTCTCACTTTTCCCCGCGATAGGGGCTGACCAAATTCATACTAATCCAAGCCTGCGTTCACGAACGACAGACGCGAAACTTACTTGGCTTCGGTGGTCTGCCAACGCGTTCGCCATTCTTCCAGAGCCTGCTTCAGCAGTGCTTCTGTCTTATCATCGAGAGCACCGCTCGCCAGCAACGCCTCGCGCACTTCCGCTTTCTCTTCGCGAATGAACCGCAGCATGTTGCTTTCCGCTTCCTGCACACGCGGTACCGGCACCTTATCGAAGTAACCCTTCGAACCGGCGTAGATACTCATGACCTGATCGGTCATGGCGAGTGGTTGGAATTGGGGCTGCTTCAACAATTCGACCATGCGGTAACCGCGGTCAAGTTGCTGTTGCGTCGACTTATCCAGTTCCGTACCCATCTGTGCGAACGCTTCCAGTTCGCGGAACGCGGCCAAGTCAAGTCGCAAACTACCAGCGACCTTCTTCATTGCCTTCGTCTGGGCATTACCGCCCACGCGGGACACAGAGATGCCCACGTTGATGGCGGGACGAACACCCTTAAAGAACAAGTCCGGTTCCAGGTAGATCTGACCATCGGTGATCGAAATCACGTTAGTCGGAATATACGCCGAAACTTCACCTTCCAATGTTTCAATAATCGGCAATGCCGTCATCGAACCACCGCCCAGTTCATCACTGAGCTTCGCCGCTCGTTCGAGCAAACGGCTGTGGCAGTAGAACACGTCCCCAGGATACGCTTCACGACCAGGGGGGCGACGCATCAACAACGACAACTGACGATAGGCGGTGGCTTGACGCGTGAGATCATCATAGACGATCAGGGTATGTTTACCCTGGTACATGAAGTACTCGGCAATCGAAGCACCAGCATAAGGAGCGATATACTGCAATGGGGCTGGATCGCTGGCCGAAGCACTGACGACGATGGTGTAATCCATCGCACCGGCCTTCGTGAGAGCTTCCACAACGCCTGCGGTCGAGCTGGCTCGCTGGCCACACGACACATACACGCAGATGACGTCGCCGCCCTTCTGATTGATGATCGCGTCGATCGCAACGGCCGTCTTTCCGGTCTTGCGGTCACCAATGATCAACTGACGCTGGCCACGTCCCACGGGTGTCATGGCATCGACAGCCTTGATCCCCGACTGCAATGGCTGCTTCACTGGCTGTCGTCCGGCAACACCCGGAGCCGTCGTTTCCAACGGACGAGTCTGGGTCGACATCACCGGGCCTTTGCCGTCGAGTGGCACCCCCAGCGGATCGACGACGCGGCCGATCAGTTCTTCACCGACCGGCACGGACAACAGCGATCCCGTCGTGCGAACTTCTTCGCCTTCGGTGATCTTCAGGTAATTGCCGAGAATAATCACCCCAACGGAGTTCTCTTCCAGGTTAAACACCTGGCCACGAACCCCGCTCCTGGTGAACTCGACCATTTCGCCGGCCATTGCCGATGCCAGGCCGTAGACACGCGCGATGCCGTCACCGACCTCGACGACGCGTCCGACTTCACTGGTTTGGATCTGTCCGCGAAAGCCTTCAATTTCCGTCTTGATGACTGAAGCGATCTCGCCCGCGTTGAATTTCATTCAGACACCTCTCGCGCAAACGAGCGCGAAGTTGTTTTACTTGAGTTTTCAAGGAACCGTCATAGACGGTATCGCCTACGCGAATCTTCATTCCACCGAGTAACGATGGATCGATTTGCGTTTCCAAAATCGGCTGTACTGATAAGGCGGTTGCCATCGAGTTTCGAATTGATTCGAGTGTCTCGGACGACAACTCCACTGCACTCGTCACCTGTACCCGCCGCTGACCCAGACGCCGTTCGACTTCTCGAACAGCCAACTGGCGAATCAACGGCAGCAACTCCAGTCGATCATGATGAGCGACCACGCGGATGAAGTTTGCAAACAGCGGCGTCGATCGCGGCACGACCACTTTCTCAAGCAGTTGTAACTTCGCTTCGACGCTCAGCTCTTGCGTCCGCAGCATGCGGTCGAATTCCGCATTCTGCGCCATGACATCATCCACAAACGAACCCAACTCTTCCAACGCCGACGTTACTCCGTCAGGCCCCGCCGTGTCGAGATATGCCTGCGAGTACACCTTGGCGACCGAACGAGCGCCAGGATCTTCCATCACCGAAGGAATTCGGGTGATCAGGTCTTGTGATTGCACGACACCAGTCCCCTAGTTCCGACGAACGTTGATCTGAGCGAGTGCGTCACTGACCAAACGATCTTGATCCGCACCGGAGAGACTACGACCGATCACTTGTTCGGTCGCATTCACGACGTTCGATGACACAAAGTCAAACAGTTCCGTCAGAGCGAGATCTCGCGAACGTTCGATCTCGGCAATTGCACGATGCTTGGTTGCATCGGCTTCTCGCTGAGCCGTCGCCACAATCTCTTGCTTGGTGTGTTCGGCATCACGTCGTGCTTCCGCCAGAATGTCACGGACTTCTTCCTGAACCTTTGCCAATTTGACTTCGTAGTCCTTGAGCAAAGCTTCTGACTTCAGTCGGCTCTCTTCCGCGTCTGCAATGTTCTGCCGAATCCCACGCTCACGCTCATTCAACCCTGCTTGCAATGGCCCCCAGGCCCCGGCACGAAGAACCGCCACATAGACGACGAACGTCACGAGCGAGAACAGAGCCAGATCGTACTTCCAGTTCATCGGCAGGCTCGTGTCATGCGCTCCACCTCCGTGTTCGGCTGCAGCATGAGCATCGCCATGAGCGGCCTCGCCCGCCGCCGACACCAAAGCTGGCGACGACAACGAACAGCACAGAATAAGAGCGAACAACAATCGAGAGACTGAAGAGACCATGGCGAACGACCTGCAGGGACAGAGTTCACTTGATTGACGGAACCGACCGGATCAGTTGAACGGCTTGTAGTTGGCGTTGCTGCCCATGCAGACGATCAACGCGAAGAACGTTGCACCTTCGATCAAAGCCGCGGCGATAATCATCGCGGTTTGAATCTTGGCAGCAGCTTCTGGCTGGCGGGCCATACCTTCGACAGCGGCTTGACCAATACGGCCGATGCCGTAGCCAGCACCACAGATCGTCAACGCGGCGCCGATTGCGGCCGAGAAGTGCAGACCACCATTGCCACCATCAGCGGCACATGCTGGCGCCGCAAAGGCGAGAAACAACCCAACGCCGTAAACCAACACTCGCAAATTCTGACTCACTTCAACTCTCCTCACCCGGAAACTTGGGCAGTACTCAAAACCTTTGGCAAACCACGACATTAGTGCGGATTCACGGCCGCACTGATGAATAACGACGTCAACAAGGCAAACACATAGGCCTGCAGGAAGGCCACAAACAACTCCAACATCCCAATAGCAACTTGTCCCAAGATGCTGGCGGGCATCACCAGATTCCAGAGCACGCCGTCCGCCAGGGCGATAAAGCCCAGAAACACGCCCAGCACGGTATGACCGGCCATGATGTTGGCGAACAATCGAATCGCGAGCACACCGTGCTTGATCAGCAACCCACCCGCTTCGATCAGCCAAATCATCGGCAGAAGGAGCACGGCAATCGGGCCGGGAAGATCCATGTGCGGAACAAGCGACTTCAAGAAGCCCGCAAAACCGGTCCGCTGCGATCCGAAGTAGACCACATGAGCGAACGTCACCACTGCGAGCACACCGGTCAGATTAATATCGGCTGTTGGGGACCCCAACAACGGAATCGCACCCAGCAAATTGCAGAACAGAATGAAGAAGAAGACGCTCCAGACGTACGGCAGATACTTGTCAGCAGGATGGCCAACTTCGACCGGCACATGACCGCCCGTGGCATGAGCTGCCAACAGAGGAGGGTGTTCGCCTGCATGAGAATGATCAACGTGCCCATGATCAACGCGCCCATGGCTATCGTGACCGTGATCGTCGTGCCCATGCCCATGATCATCGTGCGGAATACCGATCGACGGGCGAACTACCTCGTCTCGCACGAACAGGGCCAGCATCTCCCAAAAGTTCCACCACATCCCCTTTGCGGGCTTGCCACCCTGAATCCGCTTTGCCAAGCCACGAAAGACCAGGTAAACCAGAACGGCGGCCAGCACTTGCAAGACCATGTATTTGGTCAGAAAGAGCGGCAGAACAGGCTGAGTCGTACGCCCCAGCAAATGGAGCACAAACCCGGGCAATTCCCAGGTCTGCGTGTCGCGTACGTGATGAAATGGATCCATAACCGCCAACAAGTATAAGATTTGCACTACTTAACCGCTTCGACCTTAGACGGCAGCAACACCATCCACGTCTCCAGCGCCAGCGAAACCATATAGCCCACTATCAACCAAACTAAAAACTCACGAAATCCAAGATCCGGACGAACCGCACCGATCGTGATCATCCCCAGCATCACAAACAACAATCGCACACCGGTACCAACCAGAACCACGTACGCCGACAGATCCGCATGCTTCAGCAAGTCACCTGCATAGATCGTCAACAACCCCGGCACCGCACAAAGCAACACCGAGTACGCAACCCCTTCGACACCCCTCGCACCGACCACCCAGTACGCCAGCGCGGCTTCCAGCCCACCGCAAACCAGCATCCCAACCATGAACAACGCCAGACGACGCGACAGGGAGTACATCCCAACCTCTACTCTCAGCCGCCACGCCTAAACTATTTGTCCGATTCTTCGCTATCCTTGGCGAGACGCACCAACTCCAGCATCGAAACTGTAAACCCGAAAGCCGCACCCAAAATCAACAACCACGGCCCCGTGTTGAACTTACTGTCAGCCCACCAACCGATTGCCGGCGGAATCGCCATTTGCATTCCGATTGAGGTGACGCGTGTCGCGAGAACGTAGCCGCGAGCAGTGGCACTACGCCCATCACGGTCGTCATCGTTGTTGGTCACAACAGACCTGACATGAATTACAGTTCGTACAGGAAGGTCGAAATCCTAGCCTTGCGGATAAGTGATGTCAAAGCAGCCCGTTTGATGGCAAAACTTTTCTCACTTTTGGTTCTCAATTGATGCCTTCGTGGCTCAGTTTTCGCAATTCGAGCAATGCACAGGCCGACCGATCCGAACAGGCATCTTATTGGCTACAATCGGCCACACGGCGCGCCCTTCTAAACCCGGATTCACCCGCCAAAAGGAGTCTCCATTGACGACAATTTGCCACGCGATCACATACCTCGGACTGCTTTCTTCTACCGCAATCGCACTGGCCGCTGACGACAACCGATCAGTCCACACCGGGCCCCCGCACAAAGTCCTGATCGGCGACTACTCAACGACAACACTGGCCCTCGTCGACCAAAAAGGTGAGATCGAATGGCAGACGCCAATTCGAAACATTCACGACGCGGCGGTCCTGCCCAATGGCAACATCTTGTTCCAAACCGACTGGACCGAAATCCTTGAGATGAGCCCCGAAAGGAAAATCGTCTGGAAATACGACGCCAAACAGCAAAACGCGACTGACGGTCAACGAGTCGAAATCCATGCCTTCCAGCGATTGCCGAACGGCCACACCATGCTGGCCGAAAGCGGACGCGCCCGCATTATTGAAGTCGACCACGAAGGGAAGATCCGGAAAGAAATCCCACTGAAAGTGGAGCACCCCAACGCACACACCGACACGCGTCTGGCACGAAAGCTCGAAAACGGCCACTATCTGGTCGCACACGAAGGCGACAACAAGATCGTCCGCGAGTACGACGGAGACGGCAAAGTCGTCTGGGAATACCCCACGCACACCAAAGTGTACTCCGCGATTCGCCTCAAAAACGGCAACACATTGATCGGAACGGGCGATGGCCATCGCGTGCTTGAGGTCCACCCCAATCACCAGATCGTCTGGTCCGTCGAAGAGAAGGAATTACCGGGAATCAGTCTCGCCTGGATTACAATGGTCGAACGCCTACCCAATGGAAACACACTGATCGTGAATTGCCATGGCGGCGATCAGAATCCCCAACTCATTGAAGTCGACTCCAACAAGAAGATCACCTGGACATTCAAAGACTTTCGACGATTTGGCAACAGCCTTCCCGTCGCCCGGATCGTCGAATAACGTCAGCCACCTCTCGCAATCCAAGGACTGCTTTTGCATGCCAAACGAGCTGAAAAAAGTCATTGTCATCACGGGAACAACGCGAGGCTGCGGCCGAGCGATGGTCGAACGCTTCGCCGAAGCGGGCCATACGGTCGTCGGCTGTGGCCGTAACACGAAATCAATTCAAGAGCTGCGAAGACAGTTTCCGTCGCCACATCGGTTTGATGTCGTCGACGTGGCGAACGACGATCAGGTTCAAACCTGGGCGAGATCAGTACTCGACGCCAACCTCATACCGGACCTGCTGCTGAATAACGCCGCGGTCATCAACCGCAGTGCGCCGCTCTGGACAATTTCCGCGCAAGAGTTTCAACAGGTGATCGACGTCAACATCGCCGGCACAGCAAACGTCATCCGCCACTTCCTGCCGTCGATGATCGATCGAAACCGAGGAACGATTGTGAATTTCAGCTCAGGCTGGGGACGCACAACAGCCCCCGACGTCGCTCCATACTGCGCGACAAAATTTGCGATCGAAGGTCTTTCCCAGGCCCTCGCGCAGGAACTCCCCAAAGGAATGGCCGCGGTGGCACTGAATCCAGGAATCATCAATACCGAGATGCTGCAGTCCTGCTTTTCCGATGCCGCGAACCACTATCCGACACCCGACGAATGGAGCCGGGCGGCGGTTCCATTCCTGCTCAGCATTGGCCCAAAAGACAACGGCCGTCCACTCAGCGTCGAACTCTGATCGCGGCACGTGCAGTCGATTCTTATGCCCGGCACTCGCCCCCAAGCTCCTCGGTTTGTTGATTTCCCCTCGTCCCCAAGCTCCCGCTTGGGGACGGCTCGTGCGATGTGAAATTCTGTCGAGCGCGACGGTCGCCTCGGACCGCCCTACACCTTTCGGGTGCTGTAGGTGGCGTTACAATGCGGGACCTTGGTAACGAGGGGTTACGAGGAAAAATTTCCGAATGCAATGCCAGAGCCCCGAAGTCGCGACCGTAATGATCGCAACTTCGGGGCTTGCACGCGCGCCGTGGGGCATCAGAAAGAAGAACAGAGCGCCGAAGCGCCGTTCTTCAAGAAAATTGTCGCTTGCTGAAGCTCAGCAGGGGGTGCGATGGAAATGAACGTGCTTCCACCCAGCGGCTGACTTTTGCCAAATGCGTGTTTCCATCGCGGAAACCGTGACAGGAGCGCCGGCACCATCGAGCTTTTGAACGAGCCGCACATACGTCACCACAGCAGAATCGCCCAGCAGCCGCACGCGGGGTGAGGCAATCGATGACTGCTTGGCAGGCTTCGTCGCGGTGGCAGGCAGGTCAAAATAGAATTTGTGGAATGGCAAGCCTTCCACCAGATGCCCTAGCGCTTCGGGCTCGAAGCACGTGATCGACGGGTCGCACAAATTGGCATACGCCGCCCAATCACCGGTATCGATTGTTGTGAGCAGTTTTTTGCTCAGTTCAAGCAGTTCAGCTTCTGCGGACATCTCGTCATCTTCCTTTTCGTCGAATCGAACTCTGCTTCAAGTCCAAAACACCACCGAAACACTCGGCACTCAGACCGCGCGCCTGTGCATCGCCATCGAAACCTGGCGCGGCATTTAAGACCGCTCGCCAGAGCGGATCTCGACACACCTGCCATTCATCAAACGCGATCAGCCGAGTCAGCATACCCCCGCGATCGGCGTGGTGAAAGTTCGCACACCAACCTCGGTGCGAATTTGGCGAAGCTTGCGGACATTTGCAAAATCATCCTCGCGACGGCCCGCGATTGATGAGCCGCCTGCTTGCTCTCATCATCCTAACACTTTATGGTGGCGACCGAAGCGAATTGCCGAAAGCATTGTTGCAAACTGACTTCGTTCCAATTCGCGACTGGCGGTCACGTGTTCTTTCTACTTAGAAGAAGGCAAATTTACATGAAGAAGATGACTCTCGCATTGCTGCTCGGTTTGGTCGTTGTTGGTTGCGAGCCGAAACCTGCTCCAAAAACGGAAACACCCGCCGCGAAGACGGAATCCGCGACACCTGCCGAAACACCTGCAGCCAAGCCTGAAACCCCCGCCGAAACGCCAGCTGACAAGCCTGCCGAAAAGCCAGCAGAGACCCCAGCTGAAGGCGAAAAGGCTCCTGAAGCTCCTAAGTAAGCTCGACCTCGCCTTTGGCGAATCGAACTGCTCATGATGCGCGGAGTGATCGATGTCCTTGGGGAACTTTCCGTCCAGCTCTATCCGCTTTGTCGGCTGGACGCGGTCCGAAATCGACACTCCGTGCCTTTGCCTTGACCTCGCCGCGTTTGAGTCAAATCTCAAATCAGTGGCATCAAGGGTTTCTGCTGCGGGAAAGCACTGGCGGCCTCACGCAAAGTGCCACAAATCACCCGAAATCGCGCTACGCTGTCTTGAACAGGGCGCGATCGGAATCACCTGTGCAAAAGTGTCCGAAGCGGAAGTCTTTGCCTCTGCCGGAATCAAGGATCTGTTGATTGCCCATCTTCCGGTGGGAGCCGGGCGCGTTCGACGGCTCGCAGAACTTTGCCGGTCAGCCGCCCCGATCGTCACGTGTGATCACTACGTCCAGGCCGCCGAGCTTTCCGCCGAATGTGTGCGACTGGGCGTCCGCTGCAGGGCACTGGTCGAGCTCAACATCGGCATGAATCGAACCGGAGTCCGCCCGGGACGTGACGCGCGCGAGCTGGCTCACGGAATTCAAAGACTGCCCGGACTGCAACTCGTCGGCATCATGGGCTACGAAGGCCACGCGATGTCTCTGACGGACCCGATCGAGAAACGCGACTGCATCGATGCCGCCTTGGGAATTCTCTCGCATGCCCGCGACCTTTATCGCAAGAACGGACTTTGTTGCGACATCGTCAGCGCGGGGGGAACCGGCTCGCTGCAACAAGCACTGCTTTGTCCGGCGTTGACCGAAGTGCAAGCAGGCGGCGCCATTTTTGGCGATCCCTACTATTTACAGATGCCCGATGTGCAAGGCCTGACATCCGCACTGACCCTGCTGACGACAGTCGTCAGCCGCCCCTCGTATGACTGCGCCGTACTCGACGCGGGCTTGAAAGCGATGACCGCCGATAAGCAGATGCCGATCGTAAAAGGCTGGGACGACGCCCGCATTCAGCGCCTGAGCGCCGAGCATACCGTGCTGGAATTGGGCCCCAGTTCACGAGAATTGCGGATCGGCGACCAGGTGGAACTCGTGGTAGGATATTCCGACCTCACAACAATGCTGCATGACGAGTTTCTGTGCTTTCGCGGGAATCGACTCGAAGCGGTCTGGCCGATTTCCGCCCGCGGCAAATTCATTTGAACTCGGTCACGCGAGATCCGTGGCAGTGGGCATCACAAATGCAATCGATCGGACAAACCGGACTGCGTGTCCCTCCACTCGGATTCGGCACATTCAAGATTGGACGCAATCAAAATGTGAAATATCCCCATCCGTATGAGTTGCCTGGCGCCGCAGAGGCCACTCGATTGCTCAATTCCATCCTCGATCTCGGCTGTACGCTCATCGATACCGCGCCCGCGTATGGACTCAGCGAATCGCGCATTGGAGAGGCGATCAGTCATCGCCGCCAGGAGTTCGTCTTGTCGACGAAAGTCGGTGAGCGATTTGAAGAGGGTCATTCAACATTCGATTTTTCCTCGTCCGGCGTGCGTATGAGCGTCGAACGCAGCCTGCGAGCATTGAAAACCGACGTCCTGGATATCGTGCTGATTCATTCGAATGGTGAGGATCAGACGATTCTTGAGCAGACAGACATCGTCGCCACTCTGCAGGAACTCCGTTCGCGCGGCTTCATTCGTGCCATCGGGCTTTCGGGGAAGACCGTCGATGGCGCACGACTCGCGCTGAAATGGGCCGACCTCCTGATGATCGAGTACCACCTGCAGGACACAAGCCATGCCGTGGTGATCGATCAAGCAGCCGATGCAGGAGTTCCCGTCTTCGTTAAAAAGGGGCTCTCTTCGGGCCGATTGAATCCGCAGGGGTCGATCGAGTTTGTCCTGAGCAACCCCAATGTGACCAGCCTGATCGTCGGCGGAATGGACTTCGATCACTTTCGCGAGAATTGGAACACGGCGCGAAAAGTCCGAACCATCTGAATCCACTTCGCTCGAATTACGTCATCGCGACGAAGGTTTTTTGGTTCGGGGTGAACTCAATAAGAACCACGCCGCGAGGGCAGTTAACGGCACGACAACGATGGCATAGACCATTTGAACTGAGTCGAACCCGTTGTTATAGCCAATACTATTCACCCATCCGAACGCAAACGGAAGTGCCACCAGGATCGTCATCGCGGCGGCATACCGCCTGTGGTCATCAAAAAACTCCGCCAGGAATCTCCAGAATTCTTGCATGATTGAACGCTCCTCACCGGAATTGCGAACAGCCCTTCCAGTGACGGAATCGCTGCGGTTGCCGATTCACAAGTCCGCCCCCAAGAGGTACTCAAGCTAGCAATGACGAAGCCGATTCTCCACACTATTGAAATGGCGATCCATCCCATTCCATTCTAATGCGGCCCTGAGTTTTGTATTGTTTTTCGACAAATCAAAGACTCTATCTTGTTCTAATCGAACCATCGCCACGTTCCGTGATGTCACCATTCCTCGCAAAGACGTCGCCGCATGATCGAATTTTATTGTCCGCACTGCGACAAGCTTTTGAAGACGTCTCCCGATCGAGCGGGCCTCGAAGCCAAGTGTCCTGGCTGCGGTGAACTCGTCGTGGTCCCCACTCCGTCAACGGAGGGAGATCAATTCGGCGAACCACATGATGCAGTGGTCGATGATCATTCCGATGTGCGCTGCCCGGTCTGCGGCGAACCGATCTTGCCGCATCAGTCACGTTGCTCGCTGTGCGGTGCCGCATTCGAACGCGATCAATCGAATCCCGAGCGCCTCAGTCGTCAACGAGAGACTCGGCCGTTTCCACCAGGTGAAGTCATTTCAGAAGCCGTCAGAATCTGGTCGAAGCGATGGCCGCTGCTGGCCGCCGCATTTCTGCTGAAATGCGTTCTCATCGGACTCCCCGCGGTCGTTTTGCTCGGCCTGTTCGCAATCGTCCAATCCGCTTTTGTGCCGAATCAACAAGGAAACGACGACGTCGTCGTCGGTATTCTATTGGGAGGAACTCTGCTCCTAACTCTGCTCACATTGGCCCTTACGACCTATCTGCAGGCCGGATCTTTTGTACTGCATCTGAAAGTCGCACGGCAACAGCCCGCATCCATCGGAGATCTGTTTGCAGGGGGGCCCTATTGGTCTCGAATGTTTGTATGCGGACTGCTGGTCAATCTGATGATTTGCCTGGCCGCGATCGCCTGCTTCATTCCAAGTCTGATTGTGCAGGCGATTTTTCTGCCTTACGGATACATCCTGGTGGGAGAAAATCGATCGAGTCTGGACTGTCTGTCTCGTTCCAAAGAACTGACCGACGGAAACTGGGGATCACTGTTGCTACTCGTCATCCTCAGCATCGCGTGTTACTACGTGGGCATGATTGCCTGCTACATTGGTTTGGTTTTGACGGTGCCACTTGTCGACCTGTTTTCCGCAGTGGCCTATGAACGGATGTTGCAGCAGACGCCCATGAGCAAGCTCAACTCTGACTCTTGAGAAGCCTTTTATCGTTCTCGTTGCCAAACTCCCGCTTGGCAACGCACGAGAATATGCGGGGAATGTGCAACGTCTCACGTCAGAATCCCAAGCGTGCGTCCCATACGCCCAGGATTCCTTTCGGCTGCCCAATCGACTCGGTCACCAACACGATGCACCTGATCAGCCGGTGACTCGCAGCAACTCGATCGCCCGCTTGACATAATCGAATCCGCTCCAAAGCGTGACCGCGACCATTGTCCAGAGCAGAATATCTCGCACGAGAGGCAATCCGATCGGGCCGACTGACCATGCAGCGTAGGCAGGGTCGAGCGACAGCAGCGCCAACGTCGCGGCCACACACTGCAAAAACATCTTCAGCTTGCCAGACGCCGACGCCGAGAAATCGGCCCCCTGCTGCTCGAGATAGCCACGCAGGCTGGTGACCAGAATTTCGCGCCCCAGCACAATCACCACCATCCAGGGCGTCACACCCGATTGCGGATGCGGCAATAAGAACAGAAATGTGCCGATTGTAATGAACTTATCGACGAACGGATCGAGGATCCGCCCCAGCTGAGTGATGAGCTGATACTTCCGGGCAATATAGCCGTCGAGCACATCGGTCGCGACCGAGAACACGAACAGCCCCGCGGCCCACACCCAGGCAGTGCTCCACTGAATCAGTGCAAACAGAACAAACGACAACAGCAGCCGCGCCAGCGTGATCGCATTTGGCACATTCAGTGACCGCTCTGCGGGCTTCTGCGGATGAGAGGTTGTGGTATTCATGCCCTCATCCTACGGCGACAAGCGAGAGAAACAACCATGAATTCCACTCCACCCCAGCGAGCCAACATCCAATGCATTGATCGTGACCGATGATCCCCGTTTTACAACTCTGTGCCTCCGCGTCTCTGTGTCTCCCTCACCGCCAGTGCGCCACCCGAAGTACGCGACACGTACAAGTGGGTCCAGTGGGGGTGAGGGAGACACAGAGACGCGGAGGCACAGAGAAAACGCAAAATTTCTCGACGTCAACCTTGACGGCCTGTTGAAATCCATTGTGGACGAATAAGCAACTCTGAACCGAAAATGTGGGCTAAACTAGACAGTAGCTTCCAACCGTTCGCGCTCCGTATGATGCACTGAACAAGCGCGACGCAACACTTATTACCCGTCTCATTTGAGAAGCAGGCGACTCATGATTTGTATCTCCGTGACACCCGAATCGAGGCAGCTTGCAAAGGTTGATATCTACAATGCTTCGAATCAGTGCGACCTGGTCGAGGTCTGCCTTGATCGGCTGCACAAAGAACCTGATGTCAAAGACATGATTTCCGGCAGCAAAATGCCCGTGCTGATCTCGTGCCGTCCACCTGAAGAGGGTGGGAAGTTCGAGGGGACGGAAGACGAACGGCTGGCACTTTTGCGTCAGGCGATCCTGGCAGGGCCCGCCTATGTGGAACTCGACCCCGATTCGGCGATGAAGATCCCTCGCTTCGGAACAACTCAGCGAGTCGTCAGCTTTGCCAGCATGACGCGTCCGCTGAGCGATGTCGAAGAAGTGTTTGACGAGGCAACACGCTGTAAGGCCGATATCGTCAAGTTCACCTGGCCCACAGACACACTTGAACAGGCTTGGCCGCTGCTGGCCGTCGTTAGCCAAAAGCGCATGCTGCCTGTCGTCGGGTTGGGACTGGGACGATGTGGACTCACCTTCTCCCTGCTCGGACGCAAATACGGTTCCCCCTGGATCTATGCTGCACTCGAACGCGGTATGGAAGCGTTTCCCGGTCAGCCAACGGTGGGAGAGCTCGATGACGTCTACCGCTGGAGACAAGTTGATTCGAAGACCCGCTTTATCGGAATCGTTGGCGGCGGAGTCATCGAACTCGCAATGGCGAAGATTTTGAACGCCGCGTTCGACCTGTCGGGAATGAATACACGCTGCTTGCCGCTCGACTTCAAGTCGATCAGCCAAGCCACCAAGATGTTGGAAATTCTCAAGATCCCCGCCATCATCGCCACCCCGCAGACCGGCCGTCAGATCATGGCGATCGCAGACAAGGGTGACGACGCGGCGACGGCTTCCCAGTTTTCCGATGTCGTCATCAAGACCGCCGATGGGTGGCAGGCGCATAACCTGATCTGGAAATCGGCAGTCCGAGCCCTGGAAACCAAACTCGGCAAGCAGAGCGCCGACGACCGGCCCCTCGACAAACGCAACACGATGATTGTCGGTTCGGGTGGACTGGCGGTCGCGATGGCGCAGGCCGTGAAACGCCGCCATGGGCTCGTCAGCATCTGCTCAGCTGACGAGGTCGAAGCACACAAAATCGCCCAAACCAGCGATATCCGTTACGTACCCGTCGCAAACCTTTACGAAACGCTTGCGGATGTCGTCATCCTGACCACGAATCACCTGGATTCGGGGTCCAAAAAAGCCGCCCTGAACCCGTCATTGCTACGAGCCGGAATGACGGTGATGGATCTCAGCGAAATTCCTGGCGAGTCGAACCTGACACAAGAAGCGCGCGAGCGCGGATGCAAAGTCGTCGATCCAGCGGACGTTTTCGGTGACTATGTGGGCCTGCTGTTCAAATCATTAACCGGGCAAGAGCTACCGGCCGAGGCCATCATCAGTGGCCTGTCGGAGTAACTGGAACAGGGATCTGGTTTCGATTTAATATCGCCTCTTTCCTCGCCATCCACCCTCGTTACCAGGCTCCCGCTTGGTAACGCTCCCGATCCCATCCACCCTGAAGCCCTGATCGGCTCAGTAACACCGCCGTCACACAAGGCGTTCCCAAGCGGGAGCTTGGGAACGAGGGATCGATAGAAAAGACGCTGTCCTGAATCAGCATCACCCCAGCCTGATGGCCTGCCGTCGACGAGTTCTCCGCAGCGCCCGCGACTTACTTCGCGGGTTTGGCCGTCAATTTGATCACGTCCTGCTTCGCCCCATCCTGCAAGACAACCGGAATGGACCAGGTCTTTGTCGCGATCTTGCAGACGCCGCCTTCGCCATCGCGGCAATAGCCATACGTCACCGCCAGAGTCAACTTCGCCTCGCCGTTCGTCATTGTCGTTGGGACCGTGAAATTGGCTGACACACCCGACGATTTTCCTTCGTGTTTGACGCCCAATTGTGCTTTCGCCACCAGCTTCTGACTCCCGTCCGCTTTCAGACGATACGAGACAGGCAGTAGTTCGTTGAGCTTGAATCCTTCCGGAAGTTCAAAGTCGATCTGGAATGGAATCCCATTGGCCGCCACCAGCACCTGTCGCTCGACGTCGGTCGCCTTCGTCGAAGCCAAAGTCACGGCCTGCGGTTCTGGTTCATCCGCGGTCGGCGATGGTGCGGTCAGCCCTTCAATGGCCAATTCGGAGGCATTCTTGGTCGCAAGGTCGATCAGAACAATCCGATGATTGTTGGTATCGGCAACGTAAAGCGTCCCGTTTGCAATCGCCAACCCCGCTGGCTCAGCAAACTGCACGGGGGCGAGTTCGCGTCCTGGTTTACCGGTGCCCGCCCATGTCGACACGGCTCGGGTCTTCAGATCGACCTGGCGCACCTGGTGGTTGTAGCTGTCGGCAACAAACAATGATCCATCGTGATGGACCAGCCCAAGCGGATGTTGAAAACGCACCTCGTCGCCACTGCCGTCGATGTTCCCGAACTCAAACAGGCTTCGCCCTCGTGGCAGATCGTGTGGCCCGGCGATCGTGGTGACCATCCCTTTGGGATCGGACAGATCATTCTTCGCGTCAGTGGTGATGGCACGGACGGCGGACCCTTCGCTGTCGACAACGTACAGCGTCTGGCCATCATGGACGATGCCCGATGGCTGCGCGAGTGCCGACTGATCGAGCTCACCATTCGTAATGTCTTCTCGTCCTGATCCGGCGTACTGCGCGAGAGTATTCGTTCCCAGCTTATGAGCCCACACTTGGTGTGGCCCCGCCATTGCGATGTACATCACGCCGTCGACGACGGTCAGATCCCAGGGACTGTTAAGGGCCGTTTCGCGCAACGTGCCCCCAGGCGCACGCGTTCGCGCCTGCTCGCCCACACCGGCGAAGGTGGAAACATGCTTTTGCTTAAGATCGATGGCACGCAGCAAATGGTTTTCGGTGTCAGCCACATACAATGTGTCACCGACCAGCGTCATCCCTTGTGGATGATCAAATTGAGCCACGGCATATCCGCCATCTTTGTGACCAATCGCACCGCTGCCGATCACATCGATCAGCTTTCCAGTCAGCGTACATACAATCAATCGATTGTGATTGCTGTCCGAAATGAACAACCGATCGTTTGCCGCATCGGCCAGAATCTTGCCTGGGTAACGAAGCGGTTCGCTGACTGACTTGTTTCGTTCCAGATCGAAATGCAGTGGCGTTTCGTCCAATGTCTTTTTCGACTTGTGATACGCAATCAACTTCTCAACAACTTTTTCGAGCAACTCCCGATTGCCCTCGCCCGAAACAAAACCACAGTATTGCCCCTCGGGATCAATGACCGCCAAAGTGGGCCAGGAACGAACCCCGAACTTGCGCCAGATTGTCATGTTGGCATCGTTGACGACGGGATGTTCGATCTCATACCGCACGATCGCATTGCGGATGTTTCCCGTTTCCTTCTCATTGTCGAACTTTGCCGAGTGCACGCCGACGACAACCAATTCATTCGGGAACTTCTTTTCGAGGTAAGCCAGATCCGGCAGGACATGCATGCAGTTAATACAGCAGAAGGTCCAGAAGTCGATCAGAACGATCTTTCCTCGCAGATCTTTGATCGAGATCGGACCGCTGCTATTCAGCCATTCAACGCCGCCATCCAGGTCTGGCGCGGGATGTCGATTCGGAAACGGATTTTCGACCTCGTCCGCATTGGGCGGCTTGGGCGCCTTCTTGGGATCGGCATCATCGGCGCTCAACGCGGGTCGGTGACAGACGAGCGCAAGAACCAAGGCCAGCAACACGAATTTCGAAGCACGTTGTCGCAAGGCATTCAGGCAGAGCAGGGCGATGTTCACGGGACGTTTCTCCTGTCGTCAGACCACTGATCCCGGGCGAACGATCACACTGCCGTACCGGGCGAAGTTTGATCCTACCAGTCGAAACCACACATCGCCAATCGAAGGATGTGATGCGAGATCTGCTTGCATCGCCGTTTGAACGGATTCAGCAAGACATGAGGGCGTTGAAATCACTCGCTATTGGGATTGGGATGACTCAGGTTGCACACGACATGCGGGCCGTCGGATTCTCAATCGATCGCGAATCTCGTCCGTGACGTGCGATCCTTCGACACGCACCTCTTTGAGTTGTGGAAATTGATCAAGAACCAAAAGTCCCGCTTCGGTGATGTAATCCGACTTCAATTGCAATCGTGTGAGTTTGCTCAAAACGCAGATTCGGACGAGACCCGCATCCGTGAAATCTCCGTCCAGATTCAGATCTTGAAGTTCCCGATGCTGAATGATCGCAGTCAAATCCGCGTCGTGAATCGTTACCCGCTGACCATGCTTCGGATTCGAATCTGTTGATTCGACACGAATCACGTCACCTCGAACGTCCCTCTGCGCCAAGATGGATTGGCGACTTGATTGCAGGCGAATTGAAGCGGGCCTCAAAGCATCGATCGGGACAAGAAATTCTGGAGTCCGGACCAAACTTGCCGTCGTCATATTGAAGCCGACAAGGTCAGGGCCGCTAAGCGACTCACGACGCGTTGAAAATCCATCGTTTGCAACGAAATCGACATGACCATCCACATAAAGGAACTGGCACCCCTTCCTGGAGTAATGACCATACGAACCCGGATCGCCATTCAGCGTGGTAAGCCGCCGAAAGTTGTACGGACTGGCCCAGGGAACAAAATCACCATATCGTTCCGCGGCCAGGAATTGCGACGCCTCTGAGTCGATCTCTGCAAACGAAACGGCGGAATTCACGTCCAGCAAATGCGCGTTCGCAGAATAGTGCGCTATTGGAAACGCCCAAGGACCGGCCGTCGCCTGTTCACCGGGAATTTCGAATCCGGGAATTGGGGTCAACAAGTGTCCCGAGTTTCGGGATGAGTCCCACGGCTGACTCCAGTCGAGCGAATTCCCGATATCATTTTGATCCAGGTACCAAAGAAGTTGTGTCATCCATCCGTGATATCCACGACCATCGGAATCAAAAGTCCCACCCGCAGGTAAGCATTTGAAATGCTCATGATACGTGAAGCAAGCGCCGCCAAGCTGTTTAAGGTTGCTCTTCGATTGCGTCCGTCGCGCAGCCTCACGGGTGTGCACGATCGCGGGAACAAGCAACACCAACAAAACCACAATCACTGCGGCGCTCACGACAACGTCAATCCGCCTGAGGCGCATGAAGCCTCCGTCATTTTCCAGACAACTAACAGATCAGCATCGGCGTCATCGGCGGCCAGTCGTCGCCCAGCGCTTCGCGCTGCAGTCGAGTCAATTGTGAAATGCCCTGTGTGGCGAGATCCAGTTGCTGGTCGAGCATGGTGCGCGAGAACGGTTTTCCTTCGGCAGTTCCCTGGACTTCGATAAACTGGCTAGCGCCGGACATGACCACGTTCAAATCAACTTCGGCAGTACTATCCTCTTTGTAGTCGAGGTCCAAGACGGGAACCCCATCGACGATCCCCACGCTGATCGCGGCGATGCTTTGCACGATCACGGGGCGATCGATCGGTAGTTCCGCGCGGATCGAGTTGATCGCGTCACACAGGGCGATGAAGCCGCCGGTGATACTGAGCGTTCGAGTTCCCCCGTCGGCCTGCAGCACATCGCAGTCCACCGTGATCGTCCGCGGTCCCAAGGCGCTGAAATCCACCGCAGCGCGCAGACTGCGACCGATCAAACGCTGGATTTCGGTCGATCGACCATCCATCTTGTCACGTTCGCGTCGCTTTCGCGGTGACGTGCTGCCGGGAAGCATCGAATACTCGGCTGTCAGCCAACCCACCGCCTTCGCGGGATCGGCTGCCGCTTTCCACGGTGGCAACGTGCTATCGATGCTGGCCGTGCAAAGTACCGTCGTTCGGCCAGCCGAGATCAGCACACTTCCTGGGGCCGCCCCGACGAAATGTCGTTGGACTCGGATGGTTCGCAATTCATTGGGTTGTCGCTGATCGTGCCGCATGCGCAGAAAGACTCTCGAAAGACGTTTTGAGGGATGAAGACGCCATCACAATGCCGTCATTTGTCGAGTCTCGCAACTGATGCCGGAAATGTGGCTCGGACATTCCGTTGTCACAGGGCGTATTTGAGTCGAGGTGCCAGATTGACCACGATGCCCACCCTCAAATTCACGACCACGAATTCAGAAGGGATCGCTCGGCATGCGACCACGACACCACGAGGCCAACGGATCGTGTCTTATGCCGCACGGCGTTTCTTTTTGGTTGGCAGCCCGTACAGTTGGGCTCGCCCCTGCATCCCCAGATGCTCAATCGCACCGGTTTTTCGCAGGCAGTACGCCATCTTTTGAGCTACCCAGCGAGGAATCTTCGCTTCACGGGCCAAATCGGCGGTCGTGAATGTGGCTTCCAAGGTGCCAGGAAGCAGCATTCGCAGGTCAGCCAGTGTCCGCAGTGAACAGGTCGACACGACTTCCCGTAAGCGACGATCAACCACGCGATAGTCAGGGCCAAAGCGACGTCGTCGCGTTTTCGTGACCCGATGTTCCTCTTGTTCCGTCAACACAACTTCCAAGGTGAGTCGCCGATGCGGAAACAGGTCAATGAAATAAACGAGATCCACGAACAAGTGATAAATCGTCTCACGCGTGGGACTGTATCGCGAAGAAACAATGGGACCGTCCGGCGTCGCACGACGAATGAGCAGCTTTCGTGACGCCAACGGCTTCACCACGACCACGCGATACTGCTCCAGTAGAGCTCGCACCTTGGAACGCAATGCACCGAGTGACGCCTGCTGAATTTCGTACAGCTTTCCATCGACGACGGCGTCGATTCGATAGCTGTCAACGCGCACTTCGGTCTCGTCGGCCGTACCGCCGTACAGCAGCTTCAGTTCCCGGTGCAGCGTCGATTCCATGACGGCCGATTCCGCAAGACATCTTGTCCGTGGATAAAAAAACCGCCGTAAGGATCGTGCCAAAGCAAGGGGCAGGCCTCTCAAACACAGGGCACAGCCACCGTGTCGTCTGGCCCTCGTGAAGCCAGTTCCCCATAGTTTTCGGCAGACCGCTTAGGCGGTATTGATCTTCAGCCGCGATGTTAAGCCATCAGATCGATGACGTCGATGTGAATCCGCAAAGCGAAATTACTTGCTTTTCGGGGGCACCGTCGTCGCTTCGGAGGCCTTCTTTTCGTTGCGGGGCAAATCGTTCGGCAACGGAGCCGGCTTGTCGGCGTTGGGTTGAATGACCGCCTTGTTGTCGTCCCGAACGCGCTGTTGCAACGATCGAAGGTCAGTTGGTTCTTCGCCGTAGATATCGGTCAAGGATTGCCGAACGTCGGGCTGGATATAGCAAGAACCGGCTGTCCATGCGTGACAACTGCGTTGGCCCGCGTAGCCGTAGCTTTGGTCGAGGCTGCGAATGGCGCCCGACATTTCTTTCAATTCGTCGTTAACGGCCGTCCCGGCGGCGTTCATGCCCACAACCGCCCCCAGTACACCAACCGTTCCCAAGGTGACCGTCTCGGCCGACATGATCAAACCAGACTCATCGTTCCACAAATCGCGAAGTAAACTCATGTGCTATTCCTAGGAAGGAAACTGAAATCCTCCCTCGATCACACCTTACGAGGGTTCCGCCTGACAGCCGTCGCTGTTCTGATTGTAGCGAATAAACGGATTGTATCGCCTATTCCGGTTATATCAATATGGGAATTCTAGGAATTCTGGGGCGACCTAAAATCGACTGACGGTTGCCGAAGGCCGTTCTGAAGTCACAATGCTGACATGAACGAACCCGCCGCATCGCCCATAATTTTCCCGACGCATGGAGCCCTGCTTGGCCTCGACTATGGGACCAAGCGCATGGGAGTCGCCGTGTCAAATTCAGACCAGACCGTCGGCGTCCCCGTCGAAACATGGCAGGTTCGCGATAGCACGCACACGTTGCGCCACCTGCGCGAGCTCTTCGCCGACTACCGCGTCGTCGGGCTGGTTCTGGGATTGCCAATCCGCACGAATGGCGAAGAAGGCACCGCCGCGGCGGCTGTTAGAGAATTCGGTGATTGGATCCAGGCCCAGACGAAGATGCCACTCGTCTACATCGACGAACGCTACTCGTCGGCCGAGGCAGAATTACTCATCTGGCAGCGAGGGGAATCTCCCTCGAAGCGCAAGCAACCGCTCGACAGCCTGGCGGCGAAGATCATCCTCCAGTCGTATCTCGACGATCCCACCCGGGCGATCTTGCCGAAAACCGCACCCTAGAGTGACGGTTTCCGCCCCATTTGTTTTCGAAGAATTCGCACGGAAACTCGCGAAGCCCCGTCACGGAAGCCACAGTTTGGAGGGAGCGGCCGATTCCGAACGGGTTCGTGGCAGCCGACGTGCCTTCATTCGGACATACGGGGGGATGAACCGGCCGCGGTAGCCAAAGTGTTCAACCGGCGCCTTGCGGTCGGCTCGACGAGGCTCTCGCAGGTCTTCGATCACAAACCCCGACCGACACAAGCTACCGACCAACTCGTCCCAGCGGTGCAGGTATTCCACCGCACCCCGCTCGCGATAAGAGGTATCTTCGGTGCGGGGCAGGGGGCCGGTATGGTAGTACTCGATTCCTACGACGAAATGATCGCGTTCATCCCGATGCGTGATCTGAGCACTCGTGGGCTGTTTGTGCTGGCAAATGTACAACCCCTGATCGCGCGTGACGCGAGCGATTTCCGAGTAGACGCGACTGATATCGGGGACATAACAGGTGCTGACAGGTTGATGGACGATATCAAACGATTCGTCCATCAACATCGACAGATCATCCATCGACGCATTGATCGTCCGCACGCTCAATTTTCGGCGGGCCGCTTCACGGTCATCCAGTTCGAGCATTCCCTGACTGAGATCCACGACCGTCACACGCGCCCCCGCCGAAGCGTACAGAATGGACTGCCATCCACCTCCCGACGCCAGGCACAGTACGTCCAGCCCCGCGACACTGGCCGGCAGCCACCCCCGTCCATCAAGCGTCTTCAGCGGTTCGAGGCATTCTTGATCTGTCGCCAGCTTGGCGAACTGACTGCCGTCGGCAAGTCGATCCCACGCCGTGCGATTCTGCTGGCGATACTCATCACGAAGCATATCTTCAACCAAGTCCAAAACGAAATCGAGATCTCAAACGACCCATCGCATCCGCCGCCGATGCGATCGCAGCAGCGATTCTATTCGATTTCGTCGAGACTTGCGGGTCGCGAGGGCAGGGTTGTCACGAAATTTATCGGGCACGGCGATACGCGCGAAAACCTGGACTCGGCCCATCCGAGTTCTTCAGCGGAAACTGGCTCAAGACTCGCCCTCGGACCAGGTCTCCACGAATCTCACCAAAGATTCCCCGAATTGCGGCATCATCCAGCCGTTCGCTGGGATAGCGCTGAACCAGCAGATGCAGCAGAAGCAGTTCTTCGGACGGATGAACGGCACGTTCGCGGCCGTCATCTTTCCGTTCAGGCTTGGCTTCAGCCGGTGCATCCACAGGGTTGGCTGGGTCTGAGGGAGGTGGATGACCCTCTGCTTTGGAAATGGACGTGGATAACAGGGCTGTGGTGGCGGCGCCCGAAAGTGTGGCCAGTTGTTTGGTGAACTGTCGGCGATCGAGCCGATTCGAATCGGGATTGTCACTCATCGAGATCCGCCTGACTTCGATTCCATGGGGCCATCGTCGATGCCATTGACCACCCAATTGCAGGATATCACAGCCGATGGCGACAACGCATGATTCGACACGCGGCAGCGCACGGTGTCACTCGGTTTCGTTGACCTTGTCGATATAAGTCGAGAGATCCACCATCAGTTGGATCAACTGCGACCAGGTTTCCCAATCACATTTCACACTGCGAACCGAACCCGCTTCAGGCAGCTCTTCCGCCTTTTTGACGACGCATCCGATTCGATCTTTCAGATGCCACAACAGGTCTGACAACTGAATTTTCTGCAGCTTCACCAGGTTCGTGGGCAGTTCAGGAGGACCGTTGGGAAACAAGCTCGGTGGATGCGCGGGTTCACCCGGCAGAGGTTCGATGATCTCCCAATGCTTCGAATCATCCTCAATCGTCCGGCCTTTTTGGACGTAGGCCGTCCGGTAAGGATCGGGGTCGTCCGAAAGAACCGGCTGAGCCTCGTTCTGGCATTCGCTGAGTAACAGCACGCAGCGCCCCACGACAATGACATCCCCGACTTGCAGAATGCGAACCTGCACCGAATGTCCGTTGACCCGCGTACCATTGGTACTGTCCAGATCCGTGAGGATGACTCGGCCCGAGAGCTCCTGGACTCTGGCATGAAAACGACTGATATGGTCGTCATTCAACTGAATCGAGTTCTCATCTTCGCGGCCCAGCGAGACGGGTAGCTTGAGTCGGGTGAAAACGCGACCCTGTTCCATGCCTTCGAGAACTCGAAATGTCACGAAGGTCATTCAGAAATTCCAAAACCAAACGAATTTAACTGAAATGCAGAGGTGATGAGCTCGGCGCCTGTGCAGTCACCACGCATCAAATTCCTTGTAACGCGCACGTTCCGCGATCGTCAAGCGGAAAGAATCTCAGTTCGAGCCCCGACCGATTTCGGCCATCACAACCGTCAAAAATAGGTCGCCGACTTGGCCACCGACGATGCTTACCGCCCCAAGCCCCCCGGCCACCGGCCACGTCGTTACCACGCTCCCGCTTGGTAACGCCTCCTGCAATCTCGTTTTCTGACGAGAAAGAAAATACTCTGAATCGCCACCCCGCAACTTCACGACCTGTTTTGTTCCCCGCCTTACAGCGTTGCCTTGCCGGGCATTTCGTTGCGCTCCACCATCACACGCTGGCCTCCGTCGACTTTCGGAACGGAAGAGCAAGAAACCGTCTCGGTGTTCGAAACTCACAACCTCTCAGCGAACGGATCGAGCCAACACGCCAAAGAGCGCAACATCGCAACGGATCGCAACTTCCAAACGTACGCCCCCAGCTCGAGTCTTCGGCAAGGTAGAAATTGCGGCAATGATCGCCTAGAGTTCGTCGTTCTGGCGGAAACATTGCGTTCACCCCGAACGCAAGTGTCTCGTCGGACCATCAAATCCTTGATGTCGACGAAGTCGAAACGTCCTTCGTCTGCACAGGCTGCCTGAGAAAGCTCTACGTCATGACCGAAACGACTTCGTTGCTGGAACAATTGCGCTGGAAGAAATTTCCGGTCTTGAACGACGGTTTCGTCTGTTTGGTCGATGTCATGGGGGACGA
Organism: Schlesneria paludicola DSM 18645; assembly: GCF_000255655.1. NCBI lineage: Bacteria > Pseudomonadati > Planctomycetota > Planctomycetia > Planctomycetales > Planctomycetaceae > Schlesneria > Schlesneria paludicola. The sequence goes on from NZ_JH636434.1 coordinate 2,856,152, forward strand.
TTCGGCCGTCGTGCAGGCGGCCCGCGTCAGTTATGGCGTGGGCACCAAGCGCGTTTCAGATGACCGGACCCTCATCCGCTACCTTCTGCGGCATCGCCACACCACACCATTCGAAATGGCCGAGATCAAGTTGTTGATCCGCGTTCCGATGGATTGCTGGCGACAATGGATCAGGCATCGCACGGCAAACGTCAACGAATACAGCACTCGCTATTCGGAAGCGATCGACTCAACACAGTCGACGGCCCCCGACGCCTGGCGGTCACAGGCCACCCAGAATCGCCAGGGAAGTGAAGCGCCACTGTCCGAGCAACTCGGCGCACAACTGACCGCCGAGGAATTGCAATTGCAGGAACAATCGAGACGCGTCTACGAAGCACGCCTCGAAGCCGGTGTCGCACGAGAACAGGCCCGCAAGGACTTGCCACTGTCGACGTACACCGAAGCGTATTGGAAAATCGACCTGCACAACCTGTTGCACTTTCTCGCGTTGCGAATGGATAGTCACGCTCAGGAAGAAATTCGCCTGTACGCGACCGCGATCGGGCAGCAAATTGTCAAGCCGCTGTTCCCCGTCGTCTGGGAAGCGTTCGAAGACTACCGAATGGGGGGATCGACGCTCAGCCGCCTGGAATCCGGTGTCATCAAGCGGTTGATCGCGCAAGGAGCCGAGACCAAAGCGGCCCCGCCTTACTCGGAAGCCGACTTCCTGGCAGTGCAAGATGTGACCTGGAAAGAACTGACGCGGTGCCGCGAACGCGACGAATGTCGAGACAAGCTGGTCGAGCTCGGCCTACTGAAACGAGTTAGTTAACCGCCTGCTGAAAGACGGTGGTCAGGCCCCAGGGGACGAGTGTCCTGGAGAATTTTGAGATTCGGCGGAGCCTGCCCCCGCATTTTCAACCAGCGGATAGCAGTCGAGTTCGCTCGTCGGACCCGAATGGCGAAAGTGGATATTCATGCCTTTGATCTCGCTCGACTACGGGCTGACTGAACGCTGGGAAAGCGAACTGCCGAGCGAGCGTCTGCTGTACGTCCACAAGGGACCAGAACCGCTGGCCGATCCGCTGACCGCCACCCGCAGCGCACTCACCGATCCCATCGAGTTCCCAGCCCTCGAGTTCGCACTGGTCCCCGATGACCGCGTCGTGATCGTACTTGATCGCGGTGTCCCCTCGGCCGCGGAAATCCTGTCGGGAACCTGGACGTCACTTGCCACGGCAGGTGTCGCCCCGGAAAACGTCTTGGTCCTGCAACCCGCCTCCATGACGTCTCCGGCCCCCGTCGATCCAAGACGACTGTTGGCGCCGCAAGTGCGCGATCTGATCGGTTGGAAGATCCATGACCCTACCGCCGACAATGGGACAGGCTATTTGGCATCGAGCGCCGCCGGTGAACGAATCTACCTGGCACGCGAAGTTCTGGATGCCGATTTCGTCCTGCCGATCAGCCGCCTGGGATTCGACTCGATGCTCGGCCGACGCGAGCTGACGAGCGCATTCTTCCCCGGCCTGTCGAATCCCGAGGCTTTCGCCAAGTCGATTGGACAGGGACACCAGGAACTGGGCCCCGATGATGAACGCCCGTTTCGACAGTTGGTCAATGAAATTGCCTGGCTGCTGGGAATTCAGTTTGCCATTCAGGTCTTGCCATCTTGCAGCCATGACGGCATGGCCCGAATCCTGACGGGAAACACCGATCGTGTCGCCGAACAGGGACGCACCCTGCTCGACGAACAGTGGCGTATGACGCTTGACCAACGCGGCGAAACCGCAATCGTGGCGATCCCACGCAGTGGTGATGCAACCAGTTGGAACGACCTTGGTGCCGCCGTCGCGACCGCTCAAAAACTGATTGTCCAAGGCGGACGCATCGTTGTCCTCTCAGATCTCGCGGAGCAACCGGGTGCGGGGATCGACATCCTTCGCAGCAGCCGGTCCGCAAAATCGGCTCTGCAACCACTACGCAAGGCGGCTCCGCCCGATGTCCTTGCCGCCTCGCAACTGGCTTCGGCGGCCGACTGGGCATCGATCTATCTGCTCAGCCGACTCGACGGTCAGCTCGTCGAAGAAACGTTTATGACTCCGCTGGAAAATGAGCGTGAGGCCACGCGTCTGCTGGAAACGTGCGATGGCTACGTCGTACTTCCCGGGGCGCAGCATCTTTACGGAGAAATCCGCGAATAAATCTCTCGTCGCGCCCGCCGATTCGAACGACTGCTTTCCCGCCCCTTGAAGAGACCATCCGATGTTCGCTGATGTCACTCGTTCCAATCGGTTCCAACGCGTTTCGGCCGCCGGTCGAATCCGTACCGCCTTCACGACAGCATGTTCGCTCCTGCTGATCGTCCTCGTCTCTACGGCACACGTTGAATCTGCCGACGACGAGTTCCCCCCCGAACTGACCCGATTCGCCCCCGACAGCCGCAATCCACTTTTGAAAGGAGCGGGCGCGGGACATTGGGATGTCAAAATTCGCGAACGCGGCTGGATTCTTCGCGAAGGTGATCAGTGGAAGATGTGGTACACGGGTTACGACGGGACTCGTCCCGGCAAGAAAATGCTCGGCTATGCCACCTCACCCGATGGTTTCGTCTGGACGCGCGACCCGCACAATCCGATCTACTCCGACCGCTGGGTGGAAGACCTGTGCATCATCCCCCTGAACGGCACGTACTACATGTTCGCCGAAGGAGAAGAAGACCACGCTCAATTACTCACGTCGCGCGACGGCATCCACTGGGAACAACAGGGACGCATCGACATTCGACTTGCCAATGGCGAACCGATTCCCGACGGCCCCTACGGCACCCCCACCGCGTGGCACGAAAATGGGCAATGGAACTTGTTCTATGAACGGAAGGATCAAGGGATCTGGCTGGCTCGATCATCGGACCTGAAGATTTTTACGAACGTGCAGGACGAACCGGTCATCAACATCGGCCCTGATGTTTATGACCAGGATCAGATCGCCATGAATCAGATCATTTTTCATAAGGGCCGGTACTATACGGTGTACCACGGCACCAAGAACTCGAATGACCCCAAGATTCCGAACCAATGGTGCACCTGCCTGGCCGTCTCGACGGATCTGGTCCACTGGAAGAAATACCCAGGCAATCCTCTGCTGCCAATCGCCGACAACAAATCGAGTGGACTGCTGATCCAGGACGGGACGTCGTATCGGTTGTACACGATGCACAACGAAGTCCACGTGCATCTGCCCATCAAGTAAGGAAATCGGCGGGCCTCACGGCCAGCTTGCGTTGGCCAAAACGTTCAACGTTCTGTGACGACTCGTCACGGAACGGGCACTGGCGTCTCACATCTCATCGCAGGAACTGGTGACACTGACTACAATCGTCAGCCGATCAGTTCCCGAATCGGACGTGCATCTTCGTCAAAGATAGGTACCGGACGGTCACCGAAGCTGCGGACGAATTGATGCGTGTCGATTCCCAGGTTGTGGTAAATCGTCGCGAGGACATCGCGATAGTGGACAGGACGCGATTCAGCAAAACCGCCGGTCCTGTCCGTCGAACCAATGACCTGTCCAACCTTCATTCCGCCGCCCGCCATCAACGCGGCCTGCACCGGAGCCCAGTGATCGCGTCCCGCATCCTTGTTGATCTTGGGCGTACGACCGAATTCGCCCCACACGACCAGCGACACATCGTCGCCCAACCCACGCTGATAGATGTCTTCAATCAACGCCGAGATTCCGCTGTCGACAGTCGGCAGGTGGGCCTTCAGATGCCCAAAGTTGTTGCCGTGTGTATCCCAGAATCCATAGGCCACCGTGACCACGCGCACCCCGGCTTCCACCAGGCGACGTGCGATCAGCAGCTGATCGTTCCAAAGCGGGCCGCCGTCGCCCAGATGCTTTGACGACCCCATCGCATACCGAGCCCGCACCGCGGGATCTTCCTTGCTGACATCCATCGCCTCCATCAGCTTGCTCGAGGTCAGCACTTCGAATGCGCGACGGTAGCTCTCTTCGAGATTGTCCAAACCACCCCGATCTGCGGTTCGGCGGAATCCGTCGAGTCCCTCTAACAGTTTCTGGCGATTTGCGAACTGCATCGATTCAACGTATCGCAGCTTCATACTCGCGAGATCTTCGCCGTCCGCACGAACCTGATTGTACTGGCTGCCCAGATACCCCGCGCCGGTACTGTTGTAAGGGCGGTGCTGCATCGTGGGGAACAGATCGACAAACGGTGGAACCAAGGGAGTCGTCGGCCCCTGAACCTTCGCCACCATCGATCCGAAGTTTGGATAGTAGTTGCGCTCCACCTCGCGCATCGTGTAGCCGGTCAAATTCTGAAAGCTGGAGTGCTCATCACGCTGGCCTACGACCGAACGAATGACCGAACAGCGATCCATCACGGTCGCCATCTTTGGCAACAGCTCACAAACATCGATTCCGGGCACGACCGATGGAATCGTCGAAAACTCACCGCGAATCTCCGCAGGAGCTTCCATCTTCAGATCGAACGTGTCCTGGTGCGGCATGCCACCAGACAGATAGACCATGATGACAGCTTTGTGCGAGCGCGCCGCCGCGGCCGTTTCGGCCTGCAGTAATCGCGGCAATGTCAGTCCGCCAACGGCCAGAGATCCGATCTGTAAAAACGATCGCCGTGATACCCGATCACAATATTGGTTGGCCGCACCGGTAAACAGTCGCATTGCGTCTTGCCCTCATCACTGACAAATCAACCTGTCGTGATCAGTTTACCTTGAGAACCGACACCAAGCCACGCTGATTTCTTGCGACAGCGAACAACAGATGCCCACAGTGGCGAAACATTCGCCACGCGTGGGGAATGTTGCCTCCACCAACGTCCTGAATTCCGGATGAACTTCAGACACAAACCGAAAAACGCGAGGTAATACGAGAACATTCTGAATGTCGAGCGAACGGCATTCGATTCGCTTTTCATGTGACTTCTGGATTTCCGAAGTTTCCGAACAGGAGTTGTTTTGTGCCGGATCGAACCCAAGGCCGCCGCCAGGCCTTCACGCTGATCGAATTACTCGTCGTCATCTCCATTATCGCGGTCTTGATTGCGTTGCTCCTGCCGGCAGTCCAGTCCGCTCGCGAGGCGGCGCGTCGCATGCAATGCAAAAACAACCTGAAGCAAATGGGACTGGCCCTTGCAAACTATGAAAGCTCGTTCGGTGTATTTCCGCCCGCACGGCTTGGCCATGTGAATCCTGCCGACCCGACAAAATGGGTCGAACAATGGGCGTCGTGGGCCATCATGATTCTGCCGTACGTCGATCAGGCAAATCTGTACGGACTGTACAATACGAACTTCAAGTGGAATGACCCGGTCAACGCTCAAGTCTCGACGACACGACTGGGCGTCTATTCCTGTCCGACGAGCCCCAATGGCAATGGCGTCGACCCCAATCAGGGAACGGTGGCCCCTGTTACGGGTGATTACATGGCCACGGCATCCGTCAGCTACAAGCTATACCAGGCGATTCCCGGCTCGCCATCGACGTTGACCACCAAAGATGACCCCGCGGGCACAGCCATGCGAAACGGAGTGATGGTCAAGGCGGGCAATCCCTTCAAAGACGCCACCTACTTGCAGTTTCGCCCCAGCCGCATGACCGATATCACAGACGGCGCATCGAATACGATCGTCCTTGTGGAAATGGCGGGCGCCCCCTATGCCTACGGGCCCAACCGTACACCATTCGCTGTGGGCGGTCCATTTGCCTCATCCACCAATGTCGCCGACTATACCGCGACGAACGGCAATGGAATGTACGTGCAGGTCAAAGGAGCGGCATGGGCTGACCCTGATCGCGTCGGTGGCCTGGCAGGGTGCACGCTGGACGGTTTCAAAAGCGGCCCAGGAACCACGCCGCTCGCCATCATGAATGTCAGCAACGACAACGAGCCGTACAGCTTTCATGCGGGCGGCGTCAACGCCCTCCTCGCCGACGGTTCAGTCCGGTTCGTCTCGCAAAACCTGGATCTTCGCACCTGGGCGGGCCTGATCACGCGCGGCGGCGGCGAAGTCTTGGGCGAGTTCTAGATTCCCTGCCTCTCTGTCATGTTTGATGCAGGTCCCGAAATGGAATCCTCCAGCAATCAATCGCCCATTGAGAGTCCATGCTCGGAAATTCAATCGGCACGCACCTGGCTCATTTCACGATGAGATGCGTCAGCGCGCACCCACACCGTATTTCATCCCGTCTCACATGTTTTTTCGAAGGTCCAGGAGATATCGGCCAGTACGAACTGAGCTGGTCGGGGCAGGGAACCGTGACTGGGACCAGAGTTCGAGGTTGGTCCTTGAAGGCCTGTGAAGGAGCCGTCGCCGACGATGCAACCGGGACGTTCCACGTCGCGGAAGAAGACCCGGGAATCTGGAAATTGCCGGCCGAACCGACAGACCCGACTCCGCCTCTCCAAATCCTGAAAGTGGGTGAGAATGGTTTGGTCGCCGATCTGGAACGCCTGACCCTCGCCAAGTTCGACCAAGGTGCCGAATGGCTCGTCATCTCGTCACAGGGAAGCAATTCGTTCCGTGTGTTCGAGTCGCGCGCGCCACATCAATTTGTGGGACCGTTCACGATCGCCGGTGCGGTTGCTTTCGACGGAATTGATCTGAGCACGCGCCAACTGGGCTCGACGTTCCCGCGGGGCGCCTTCGGCTGTCACACCGATGTTGACGGTCATCCGATTCTGCTCGCAGACGGGGAACAGATCAGGCAACAACTTGTTTCTCAAGCCAAGACAAATCGACGGTCTGGCCATTAACAGCCTGCTGAAGTCACGGCGGCTGGCCCCGCTCACACTTAAGGACGGCACGACGTCGTGAAGTCCGCGGTGCCTGCCTCACTTAATTCCACAGACTCCAACGGTGCATTTTCCCACGTTGCGCTCTTCACGAGCTCCTCCGATGTTGATCTGATTGCGCAGATTCCGCGCTGACATCTGACAGAGAATCGCTTCATAATCCTGTTGGAGTCTTCGGCCCCACACATCTGCCGAAAAGAGTCCTGACGAATCACATTTCGCACGGTCATCGCAACAATTGACCATCATCTCGAATTTTCCACGTCATACGCCATCGAGAGTTATTTTTGTGAGAGTCGACCTCGATTTGACTTTACTCGCAATTTAAAGACAATGCGTCTCAAGGCGACATCGAATCGCGACTGAGCAAGCATGGCCAACAGAAGATCTCAGATTCGTTGTTTGCCCCTGAAGTCGACAGACCGTTAGCAAGGCTGCATCAATGACATTCGAACCACTAACGGAAGGCGAGCTTTCGATCCTCGAGGTCATCTGGAACCAACAGAAGCCAACATGTCGTGACATCGCCGATGCGACCTATGTCCGAGTCACTGATTCAAAAATGGCCTCGGCCCAGAAGTTGTTAGAACGCCTTGAAGACAAAGGCTACATCGCACGCGACCGGCGCGAACGAGCACACCGATTCTATGCGATCGTTGACCGCGAACAATTCCTCCATCATCGTCTATGCGATCTGGCCGACAGGCTTTGCAATGGTGCCATCGCCCCCCTCATGACGACACTGGTCCGATCAAAAAACTTCTCAAAACAGCATCGCGATCAACTGCGTCAATTGATCGACGAACGCTGGCCTGCCGAGTAGCAAGCCTCATTTCCCTGATGGCGGCGCGTCCAGACTTTCGACTCCTTCAAAGAGTCGAGGATCAAGCACCATTCGAACATCAGACTGGTTTCTTGTCGCCTTGATCCGAACAGGATTCAGAATCCGTCCGCCTGCCGGGTTGCCTTTATACGCCATCAGTTCCAGCTCGGTGTCGGGAAGTTGCTCCAGTCGGAATGCACCCTGCGTATCCGTGTCAGCCCATGGCACAGGGGCATTGTCACGACGCGACAACGACATCCCATTTTTCAACTGAACCGACACGGTGATTCCCGCCACGGGCTGCCCGTCGGGATCAACAACCTGACCACTTATTGACTGATGCATGCCCATCAAATGGACGTCCGGCAATTCAACCACATCTGAAGCGTCGTCCGGAATCGATCGAACGTATGGGGACTGATGCGTCCAATTCGGATCTGCCAGCCGATCGTGTGTGGTGATCTTGAATTCATAACCATCGCCCCGTTCCAGACCACCCACAACGTAGCGTCCTTCTGCATCGGTCACCTTGGTAACGAATGGAAGCTGCGATCGAAAGGGGCCTGCCATGGTCCGCGACAGTTCCATTTTTACCCCGGCCTGCGGTTTTCCGCCACGCAAGACTCTTCCCGCTAGCTGAATCCCCGGTTTCAAGATCAAGCGAACCTGCTCGTGCCGAAGTTCCTTGTCGTCCGCATTGGCAGGCGGGTCGAGCACCGTGCGAACACCAATCCCATCCGCACTCACATTCACGACCGTTTTGTCTCCCAATGACATCCCCGAGATTCGAAACGTCCCCCTTTCGTCCGTCCTTGCCGCATCCGAAAGAAAGGGCTGACCGAGTTGGTCAACCCGCACCAACGCCCCGGCAATCGGACGACCGTCCACGTTCACAACGACACCTTCGACGATCAGTCCGGGCGACACCTTTACAATTGCTTCGGGCACGTCTCCCATCTCTGGAATCTCGATCGGCATTCCATGGTCCCCAACGTGGAACGCCATCAACTCATGGTCGGCATAGCCGTACAGTTCTCGCGAAATCGTCAGACGCTGTTTGCCCGGCATTGCCGCAATCCGGAATTCTCCGTTCCCGCGGCTCACCGCCGAACTCGAGTATCGAAGATCTCCTGGCTCGGCCAGATCTTGATGCAGACTGACAAGCACACCGACGATCGGTTCTCCCGTCGCCAGACTGACCACTCGACCGGTGAGCCATCGTGATTCTGGCAACCGCAGTTCAAATCTCTCGCCACTTTTGAAAGTTCGTTTTAAGGAGAGACCGATCCCGGACTCCATCGGTTCGCTGGCGTAAAAAACCCAGCCAATGCCTTCAGAAACATTCGACAGGCTCACCGTGCCCGAGGAATTGGCCATGGACCTCATTGAGTGTCTTGAATTGGAGCTAATCGTGACCGCACCTGTCTGAACAGGTTGATTCTTTTGATCCACGACCCGCACCTGGATTGAAGCATCGCGTTCGAGTGTGATCGCTGGCGATGCCGACAACACAAGGAGATGTCGATTCATCGACGCCAACGAAGAGATCGCCGCGTCGGCAAGTCCCGGCGTCGTGTCGATCGCAATCAATTGCCGTTTGAAACCGTCGCCGTCGCAACTCACAATCACCCGCCGATTGGCAGGAGCGTGTTTGATTGTAAACTCGCCATTCGCACCCGTGAGTGTCACCCGATCGAGCTGAGACAACGAGAAACTGATGTCCCCTGGACCACTCATCAAATTATCCATGGTGACGGTCGAACTCGTCCATCCATGCAGTTCAACGTGGACACCGGAAACACCAACGCCATTTTCATCTCGAACGACGCCGCGAATGGGAACCTCTTTCTCAAGCACGACTCGAAGCGGAGTCTTGTCATTCGCAGACGTCACTTCCACCACCGTCATTGCGTATCCACTCGCAAACGCAACAATCTCTGCTCCGCCTCGTCCCAAGACAAGACTCGTGATCGATTCCCGCATCCGCAGCGGGATTGGCACCCCGCCCAGCAAGAATCGTCCGTTTTGATCAGCATTCGTTTCCGCCAGAATGTCTCGATTGTGACGCAATCCATTGGCATAGTGCTGCCCATTGATCTTCGCCCGAAGAATGATCGTCGCTCCACGAATTCGCTCGCCACTCGCGGTGACTACAGTCCCCCGCACACTGAGCGTTGGCCCATGCTCCGAAACGGGCTCGTCCGTCAATCGAACAGTGGGGCGAACGACGATCTGTGGCCCGGCGACTGCCGCAGGCACACTGGGCGCAACGAAGGGGATCTCCAACGGCGGGTCTGGTTCCGCCCGCTCCGCAATCGCCGAATCGACGTCATTTGCGTTGGACTCAGGCACGTCAGCCACAAGCGGAACAACCAGATCGTCAACCGATTTCACGAGCCGGACACCAAACGAATTCGTCGACATCGTTTGGAATTTCAATCCTCCCGTCTCGATCCGAACGTCCTTTAAACGGAATACGACCTCGTACGTCTCCGGCGGCAGTCCAGCAAGAGCAAACCGTCCTTCTTCTTGAGTGACGGCTTCGATCAGATCCCAGGCTGGATCACGCTGAAAGATTAATTTCGTCCCAACCGGAACTGCGATCCCATCCAATCGTTCCAACCGTCCACTGAAGGTGAATCCCTGCTGCAATTCCAATTGACCAAGGTCACGCGATTTGTCGTCGTCCGGCATCAGGAACGTTTTCGTCGACAGAACCAATGACATTGGATTGCGACCGCGTTCGCCATGGCCACCGCCAACTGGCGAGAAGATGGCATACTCCTGGCTGGCCGGAAGTGCACTGATTTGAAATCGCCCGTCACCGTCGGTCACCGCCAGCACTGACTTGATGAAATGCCGCTGTGTACTTCGATCCTTTTGCACCACGGCAACCTGCTGACCGGCGATAGGCTTTCCTTGGAACACCAGTTGGCCCGTCACGGCCGCTCCCACCGGAACGTGAATCTCGTGATGATCGTGCCCGGGCGACAGAAGTTCGGCGCGTGTCCCCGCATACCCATCCGCGATCACGGTCAGATCGACACCGAGAAAATCGTCCTCCAGCAACATCTGAAAGTGACCTTGATCGTCACTGACCGTTGCCTGTGCATCGACACGTCCCCACCATCGCTTTTCCTTGGTTTTTGCTCCGTAGGGTTCGATCAGCGCGCCCGGGATCGGCGTCCCATGTGAAGTCACGACGGTCCCCTGCACGATCCGACTGGCCGGAACATTCTGAGGAAAGTCCGGCAACACCAGCGTCACTGTTTCAGTCGCCGGATCGACCAGCTTCGTCATCTGGGTCCGCTTGCCCGTCGCCGTCGACAGAATGCGAAACTTGAGCGTCGGATCGAGACCCGGAATCTCAAATTGCCCTTCGCGGTTTGTCCTCGTCCATTTCTTGCAATCGAGATAGCAGGAAGGACAGAAGATCCCCGGCCCCACTTTGGGTGCAGCCGTCGCGACATCGATCCGGGCATTGGCCACGGGCTGCCCCCGATCATCACGAACCACTCCCCGCAAGGTGTCGGCCAGCAGTCCGTTCGGAAGCAATGCCAACGCCGCCAGCCAGCAACCGAACCGCCTTCGCATCATCGTCTGTTCCTTCAGATCCTTCAGAGGACTGTCATCGACTTTTGAGAGATCACTGCGATCGATGGATTCCGCCTGCCGAAGTCGCCCCAGCGGGCCCGATCAAGACGACTCGCGGGTCACACCGTGACATTGTCGTCGCGGAGGCGCGCCTGGAACTCTAGTTCCACACGCACGAGACACAGCGATGCGACTTCGCCAGGCAAGACGTCTTGTGCCCGTTGCGATTCGACGACAACCGCGATCCCCAGCCCGTTTCCAATCGAGAAATTCGCCCCAGGCACTGTCGAGCCCAGAAACTTCGCGACAGAGACCACTGTCGGCTCATTCGAAACACCAAACGTCGGACGGAATGATTCGCTCGCCAGTTCCTGAATCTCAAGCGGCGTCTTGTCCTGGTTGGAGAATCGAAACAACACCAGGCGACAGCTCAACACTTTATGGAACCAACGATCAAACACGTCTGGCGACGAACCGTCCCCGTCGACGAACGCCTTGAACAGGTAGTGGCCGCCACGCGCATTCCGGATTTCTTGGGACAGCACCATCTTCGAATTCGCCGGGACAGCGACGGGCACAATTCCCGCCGCGTTCAGCACGCTCATCCGCACTCCCGCATTGACTCCCCCAGTTGCCGTCACAGGTTCGGTGCGAACTTGCATCCCGTTTTCTGCCAACGGTACGGCACGCCAGCCTTTTGCTTGCGAGACCGGTGTGACCGGAATCAATTTGCCCGATGCAAAATCCGTATCGACGATCGGACTGGAATCCAGCGGGGGAACAAGCGCCTCATCGCCGGTCGCCGCACATCGCAAACTCGTCGCAGGTTCTGTTCCCAGTAGTCGATAGAGCGGTTCACCCTTCGTGAGGGGATGAGGTCGATTCGTCAAATCGTGGAACACACTGTCGTGCGGAATCCCCAACAGGTGATAAATCGTCGCCGTGAGATCATGCGGCCGGATGGCGTCTGCAATCGGATACGCCCCGTTGCGATCGCTGGCACCAAAGACTTGACCGCCTGAGATGCCGGCGCCCGCCAGAGCACAACTAAAGACGGGCCCCCAGTGATCGCGGCCCCCCACACGATTGATCTTCGGCGTCCGGCCGAACTCACCGACCGCCACAACCAGAGTCTCGGAGAGCAACCCGCGCGAGTCCAAATCATCGAGCAGCGCCGCGAACGAAACATCAAACACGGGACAAAGAAAATCTTGCAGACGTTCTGCGTTCAACGCGTGCGTATCCCACATCGGATTATCGACGGCCGAATCACCCGGCTCACGCAACCAGTTGACATGAACCAACCGTACCCCCGCCTCGACCAGTCGCCGCGCCAACAGACAACTCTGCCCCCAGGTATTCCGGCCATACCGATCCCGCAATGCCTGCGGCTCTTGTGACAGATCGAACGCGGCTTTCGCTTTGCCCGAGGTAACCAGTTCCATGGCGAACGTCGACAGCTTGTCCCAATTCCCCTGATTCGACTGCCGCTCGATCTCGTGAATGCGACGATTCAGTTGCCCCAAGAGTTCCGCACGACTTGTCATCCGCGGCGGTGGCAGATCCACGGGCAGACTAAGCCCCTCCACGCGATACTGATCGGACGCGGGGTCGCCGACAAATCGCTCAGGGTCCCACATGGATCCCAAAAATCCGCCCGTTTGCCCGGCCGGCGTCACGTTGTCGTTCAACCGCATCATGTCGGGCAGCCACACACTCGACAGCGCCGGCAGTCGTTCACTCGGCTTCAGCATCTTGACGACCGACCCCAGATAGGGCCAATCGGTCGGCTTAATCTGCCGCGCACTGCCGGGCCCATAGGGATACCCCGTCAGAACCCAGTAACCGCTCACGTCGTGGTTGTTATCGTCGGTCGAGAGCGAACGAATTACCGCCAGCTTGTCGGCGCGCTGCGCGGTTCGCGGCAGCAGTTCACTAAACTGGATTCCGGGGATGTTGGTCTGAATCGGACTGAACGGCCCCCGAATCTCCCGAGGCGCATCGGGCTTGGGATCAAACGTTTCGTGCTGGGGCGGACCACCCTGAAGCCAGAGAAAAATGACATTCTTGGCCCGGCCGAACATCGTCCCCGACAGCCCCTTCGTCAAATCATTGACGTGCGGTACCGCCTGCAAAGGACGCGGCGCCAACAGGTCGGTCAACGAGAGACCGAGCACCCCCAACCCACCCACGCGCAACCACTCACGACGAGGAATCCCGTCACATAACCGAGTCTGTCGATCGAGAAACGAGAGCATGGTGACTGACATCCCCTGCCTGACTGGTCGTGCACACCGTCAACGTCTCAATGCCGAGATTCCGCGCCCCGGCAGTATATCCCGATGCCCCCAGACTTCGAAATCCTCAACCTCCCGACACACCCAATTTTTCCTCGTCACACTCCCCTCCTTGCCCTCTCGTTGACCCCTCGTTACCAAGCTCCCGCTTGGTAACGCCTCCCGCAAACCGCCCACAGACACCGGGGACTGGCTCATTTTCCCGCAGCAATCAGAAGACCTGCCCCAGTCGAAGCACCATGAATTCCAATCCCCCGGGAAATTGTGCCCGGCCCCCTCTCTTCGGCTCCGATGCCAAGCTCCCTCACTTCCTCGTTACGTGTCCCTCGTTACCAAGCTCCCCGGCTTGTTGATTTAGTTGAAATTGCTGAAGTTCCCTCGTTGTCAAGCTCCCGCTTGGTAACGCCTCCTCCCCCCCACGGATACCGGGCCCCCGCCTCGCTTCGCCCCATGCAGGGTTCACAACCTATTCCAAAAACAGATGGCTCCGCCGAGCTCAAACATCACCTACACCTCATCATTACCCATACCCCCGCCCCGTTCTTGCATCAGCCGTCAAACCTGAAACCTTCGTCGAAATGTTGTCGCCGCCCTCGCAACCCCGGTATATTCCTGCAGTCCCCCCAACCGCCTGCGAAGGCCCCTCGCTTCACACTCAGACGCAACGCAAACTCACCCCGCGAGCCCTCCCTCAAGGAATTCCCTCATGCGATTGATGATAGCCGTCTGCTCGATCATGCTCGCCGCCCCCACCGTCTGGGCCGGCAATTGGACAAACTGGCGAGGCCCTCATTTCAACGGCGTCGCGGATGGAAGCGGCTATCCCATCGAGTGGAGTGACAAGCAGAATGTCGCCTGGCGCATCAATCTCCCGGGACGCGGTTCGTCGACACCGATCGTCTGGGACAATCAAATTTTTCTAACCTGCGGAATCGACGAAAAAAACACGGTCCTCGCTTACGACCTGCACGGCAAACAACTCTGGAGCACGACCGTCGGAACAGAAAAGCCCGGCAAACACAAGAAAGCCTCGGGCAGCAATTCCTCCTGCGTCACGGATGGTCATTCGGTCTTCGCCTATTTCAAAAGTGGTGATCTGGCGAGCATTGATTTCACCGGCAAAACGCTCTGGACCATCAACCTGCAAGAAAAGTACGGCAAAGATACCCTGTGGTGGGACCTGGGAACCTCACCCGTCCTCACGAAAGACAACTGCGTCATCGCTGTGATGCAGACCGGCGGCTCGTACCTCGTCGCGATCAACAAAGAAAAGGGCACTGAAGCCTGGAAAGTCGATCGCAATCTCGACGCCCCCGAAGAAGCCGCTCAAAGCTATTCGACGCCACTGGTCGTTGACGAGGACGGCAAAGAAACCTTGATCGTCCTCGGCGCAGACCATGTCACGGCCCATCGCGCCGACAACGGTGCCGAAATCTGGCGCGTGGGTGGCCTGAATCCCTCGCAAGACAAATACTTTCGTTCCATTGCCTCACCCGCTGTGCTCGACGGCATCGTCGTGGCCCCGTACGCCCGCGGCGGAACCGTGACGGCCATCAAGCTCGGTGGACATGGCGACGTGACCAAAACCAACATCGCCTGGCAGACCAAGGGCGACGGACCCGACGTTCCCACCCCCGCTGTGGCGAACGGTCGCGCGTACATCCTGAGCGACAAAGGGATGCTGACCTGCGTCGATCTGAAATCCGGCAAGAAAATCTGGTCCGGACAAGCCGAAAAGAACCGCCACACCTTCAGCTCGTCCCCAATCCTGGCCGACGGAAAAATCTTCATCACGCGCGAAGATGGCAAGACGTTCGTGCTGGCCCAGGGCGATGAATTCAAAGTCCTCGCCGCCAACGAACTCAATGGAGCTCAAACCGTCGCCTCCCCGGTACTGGTCAACGGCCAGATCCTGCTCCGCACCGACACCCATCTGTACTGCATCGCCAGCAAATGATTTCAAGCGAACAGGTCACCCCGATGCCCCTGCAGCGATCAGCGGGGAACGTGCGGCCTATCGCTTGGATTTGGTGTCCATCAGCGGGACGACATAATAGGGCTGACCATTGAATTGCCGCTGCTGCCAGCTTTTGGGAACCGCCTTGGAATCAGGAGCGGGCACGGAACCAATCGCGATTTGAGGGTTCGTCTCCAACTGACGCACCTTTTCCTCGAGCTCAGCGACTTTCTTGTTCAGGTTGGCGAATTCGGCTTTGAGTTCCGAAATCTCATTCCCCGCCGGTTTGGCCGCCTCGTCATCCATGCCTCCTGCCAAGCCAAACGAGAGGACAGACACCCCCACCACGAACACCATGAGCATCGAGAACTTTCGCACGTTTCCACTCCTTGCACCAAGTTAAAATCGCGGGAACTGGCTCCGCCAAAACCCACACAAGCCATAGCGCCGCAAACGCCCAAGTGCCTGTCCACCGATTTCCGAAATAACGGGGACTGGCCCCACCCAATTCAATCACGCCAGAACGTCACAAACGCCCAGGTGCCTGTCCCCTTTATTTCGGGACCGCGACGGAAAACAGCTTAACCCAGCCTAAGACGCCCAAGAAACGAAATTCGTTCCTGCATCGCTCAGGATCCCGGAAAAATCGTCAAAAGCCGAATTCTCGCTACCCAGCTCCTCCAAATGCGCGCGACGCCGCTCCGAAATCGCGTGACGATTGAGCCCCTCCACGACGTCGCTCGTGCCACCATCGGTATCAATCCGTACGGCGAGCATCGTCAAAAATCGAGTCCTCATCAGGATTTCCGACACATCGCCCGTTCTCGATGCCGAATTCACATCGAATGAGTTTCGCTCACTTGCGTTAACCCCGTTATCCGTTAGACTTTTGGCCCGGGCACCCCTAGCTCAATTGGATAGAGCATCGGTCTACGGAACCGAAGGTTGCTGGTTCGAGCCCAGCGGGGTGTATCTGAAAAAGGGGACTGGCTCCGCAAGGTGCCGGTCCCCTTTTTTCGTCTTTGCCTTTCGTTCACCAAGCCCCCAATCGCGGCATTCGGTTTGAACGTGGAGCCTCTCGCCTTCACTCGCGCGACATTGCCGACATTCTCCAATCCCGGCGGCACGTCCTAAAAACCGGTTGCCCAAAAAAGGGGGACTGGCTCCGCCAGGTGCCTGTCCCCCTTTTTTGTCCGCCTTCCTTCTTCCGCTTTAATCCGATCAGCACCACATGCTTCGCGCCAACTAAAGCGGCGGCAACTGCAGCTTGCGAATGATATGCATGGGCAGGAAGAGGTGATGAGGATCGTCGGACAGGCTGAGGAATCCGTACCGTTCGTAGAAACATCTTGCAGACGGGTTGATGGCATCCACTTCCACGGCCCTGATCCCGATCTTCGCGGCGAGATATTCCGCTCGGCGGAGTGCGTCGATCAGCAGAGACTCGCCCAGCTTCCGTCCCTGTACGGATCGATCGACCGCCAAACGACCGATCAACACGACGGGCATGTCGATCTGCGGTAGCCCCTTCGCCTGATCTGCAGTCAAGGATTCATAGATCACAGTGTGGTTCGAGAGGGCATAGTATCCTTTGACCAAATTGCTGCCGGTCTCCATCAGCACATAGGTCCGAGCCAGATCCTTCTTCTCGAACTGACTCACCTTTGTTGTGAGCCAGTCGTTCAACATGGGAATCCCGCAATTGAAGCCAGACCTGTCGTGCCGCATCCGGTCGAAAGGTTCGATGATCCAGGACGAGACTGGCGATTTAGCCACGGAGTTTTCCGTAACGACGGGCTGCGGCTTTGAGTGCTGCGTTCGGTTTCGCGTCCGCGGCGTCCAGTGCCCGCAGGAATTGGTCACGATCCCGATTCGTAAGACGCGTGATCTGAGCGTCCTGGAGCACCTGCCGGGCTTCGCGAACGACTGTGGAGATCGCAAACTCACTGACAGTCTGCCCCAAAGCGGAAGCCGCCTCTTCGATGGTCTGCTTCAATTCACTCGGAAGCCGGACATTGATCCGCGCATCATTTCGGGAGAGACTTGCCATGAATCCTGCCTTACCAGAGAGGAGCACGCGTGTGGCCAACTGCCACACAGATTACTCCCCCGAATATTGTGAGTCAATCTGACGTACAGCGATCACGGCCGCTCACTTGCCTCATCCCCTCCCCAAAAAAGGGGGACTGGCTCCGCCAGGTGCCTGTCCCCCTTTTTTGTCTTCTAGTTTTCTGCTTTTGTCTTCGCCTTCGGTCTTCGCCTACCCCCATCATTCCAACCCAACAGCACCCCCATCCACCCCCAACCGAGGCCGACCGCGCGGCCGCAAAGACGCCTCAAGCCCAAGCTGCTCCGCCGTCACTCGGTTCCAATCCGCATCTCCAAACGGCGTTCCCCGCTCAACACTCTGCCGGATCGCCGTCAACTCCGCGTCAGTCTCAATCCCATTCACGAATCGCGTCCACTGATCCGATTTCGTCACCGGCCCTTCCGACAACAATCCTTCTGGACCGCTCCGTGCTGTCGGGTTGAGACTCGACCATTCCCAATCCTGACTCCGTTCCACCAGATTTGCCCGCAACGGATTCCGTTCGACATACCGCAGCACGGTCAGGAAATGATCATCCGCCTGAATGGGAAACGCCTTAAACCGCCCCTGCCAGACATGGCCACTTCCGTCGTAATGAAGGTGATATCGACGAACATGCGACGTCATCAGCCACTGCATCCATCGACTGAGATCACCGTCACCATGGGGCCACAGGACGAGATGGAAATGATTGGTCATCAAACAATAACCAACAAGCCGCATCGGCACCTTGTCGTGCGCCTCGCGCATCAACTTCACGAACGCCGAAAAATCCCCATCTTTATGAAAGACATCACGCCGCCCATTTCCTCGATTGAGGACGTGATACACATACCCACCCTGCGAAGCTCGCGCGGTTCTTGCCATCCCATCACTCTACCCACCCAGTTCCCCAACGCCCACGTTTCCCTCCCCAAAAAAGGGGGACTGGCTCCGCCAGGTGCCTGTCCCCCTTTTTTGTCTTCGCTTTTCTCGCCTCCTCGCCTTTCTTCATCTTCGCCCGCCAATAACGCCCACCCACAGCCGCCGCGCCTTGCATATTCGTGACCTCGGCATCCACCCCCCTCGAATTCTCTTTTCAACCACCACCACCTTTGTGATACCATCATCCCCACCTCTGCAATCCACGGACCATTGAAGTCCGGGGAACACGCACAATTCCCCGGTTCCTTGGAATCCGCAGCACATCGACCAGAGTCACCCTTTCCTTTATCGCGGAAAAATGAGCCAGTCCCCGTAACTTCAACGGGTTGTTCTTACCGGAGCATCACACCATGGCACAAAAACAGACTCTTGCCGGACACCTCAGAACCTGGTTGCTCGTCGTATGCACCTCATGCCTGGGAATCGCTCACGGCAATGAGACCGTCACCGTGAAGGGCAAGATTGAAAAGGTCGACCTTTTCGAACGCACGATCAGTGTCGCCGTCCCCGGCCACGAGAAGCCCATTGACCTGGAACTGACTCGCAAGACAAACATCATTTCCAAGGCCGTGACCGTTGGCCCCGACGCCATCAAGCCGGGCAGTGACGCCATCGTCAAATACAATTCGAAACTGATGGTCGCGTCATCAATCGAGTTCGGCCCGAGGCTGGACGTCTTGAATCTGGAAGAACTCAACAGCCCCCACAAAGACTTCGCTCCCTGCGTCACGTCCGATGGCTTGGAGATTTTCTGGGCGAGCGAGACGGTGGGCCGAAAATCCATCTATTCCATTTGGTCGGCACGACGGAAATCGACTGACACGCTGTTCGGCGACAAGAAACAGTTGTTTTCAGGACAAGCTCCGGTCTTGAGTGCCGATGGACTCGAAATGCTGTTTCGAGATTCCGACTCAGACTCCATCAGTCTTTCGACGCGGAAGAGCCGAACCGAGGACTTCGGACGACCGGTCGTCGTGCCGTCCCTCTCGTTTCCCGGACTCGATCCGACGCCGAGCTGGCTGACCGTCGACGGCCTGACGCTGTATCTCGACCTGGCAAAAACAAATGCGAAGGATGTAAAGAAAGATGCAAAAGAGTGTTGGGTTGTCACACGTGATTCGCTGACATCAAACTGGAATCCGCCCACGCTCGTTGAAGTCCGCTTTGCCGAGATGCCACAGGATTTTCACTTCGATGTGGCCACCAGCACGCCAGACAATCTCCGCCTGTTTTGCGTGTCCAATCACGGGATGGGCATTCTCAGCCGCATTGAACCGGCGGGTCCCTTCACGCAATGGGATGAGATCCATTTGACCGCCCCGAATGGAACCCCGGTGCATTGCATGAAGCACCAATACGTTCCCGCGACCCGCGAACTGTTTCTGTCATCGAATAACCTGTACGCCGATCCCGCCACGAAGCGAAAGCGGTGGGGCGACTTGTGGGTCATCAAAGACTTTCAGCCGCCCGTCGGCATTTCGCAAAAATAACCCGCAGGCGTGTGATTGAGCCCTTCACAAGCCACCAACGCCCGCCACCCCGTCTTGCCGCGAAAAAAGGGGGACTGGCTCCGCCAGGTGCCTGTCCCCCTTTTTTTCTTCGCTTTTTCTCGCCTTCCTCTTCGCCTTTCTTCGTCTTAGTCTCCCCAGCCCCCAACAACGTCACCCCCGACGTCCACACAAACGGTCGCAGCGACTGGCGTATTCGTGACCTCAGCATCGACCGCGGCCTGTTGAAGTCAGGCGAACAGGCACAATTTCCCGGTTCCTCGGAATCCGCGGTACATCGGCCAGAGCAACCCAACCCTTTCCTTCACCGCAGGAAAATGAGCCAGGCCCCGGCGTGTGAACGGTGACCTCACTGCTCTTCCGTCAACAGCGACTTGGTGCGAGCACTGAAGAGAATTCGCGTTCCATCTTTGGACCAGCAGAGATCCTCCTTGTTGACCCCAGGGGCGACATCCACTTTCTGGGGCTTGGATTTGCCATCGACGGCGACGATGTATATGTCGTTCCCCTCGTTGTTGCGTCGAACCGCATAGGCCACGGATTGCCCATCGGGCGAGAAGATCGGGAATTCCATGGGGCCATCGGCCAATTTCACCAATGAGTCTCTCGCCCCGTCGGGTGCCATGGTGACAAGCTGGATCTCTTCGCCGACTTGAATCACCGCGAGCACCTTTTTTCCGTCCGGCGACCAGCGAATCGGTACACGGTGACTGTATTCGTCCAAGAAGGGAGTCGTTGTCTTGGTCTCGATTCCGACTTGCAGATGCGAGACCGGCCCCCCCGTGAACGCGCAGATGACAGACTCACCGCTCGGATGCCACCGAGGGTACTCGCCATCGCCGAGTCGAACGGCATCGCTGCCGTCCGCGTTCATCATCCAGACACCTCGTTCAAAGTTTTTGGGGTTCATCACACAGACTTCAAACGCGATTCGTTTCCCATCGGGCGACCAGGCCGGACAGTTTCCACAATCCAAGTCTTCAATCTGACCTTTCGTCGCCCCCATCACATGCATCACGAGCACCCGCGCATTGCGGAAGAGCCCGAGTGTGGGCGTGGCATCAAACATCAGCTTTCGGCCATCCGGCGAGAAATCCGGCGAACCAAAGGCCACAAACTCAGGACAGGATTCCTGAGGCACTTCAATCCGCAGCCCGGTCCCATCAATGCGGAAGGAATAGATCAAGCATTCATCGGCACGCGCAGTGATGGCGAAGCTCGACAAGATGATCACAATCAGGAACTGCATGCGCCCGAGCCAATTCATGACCGTCTCCCGTCGCGTCGCCAAAACCGATGAGCAAGCTCGCGAAGAACCACCCCAATTTAAAACATTCTGCCTTGAAAACAAACCACACCAGTTTCCGCAGCCCCCCGAAAAAAGGGGGACTGGCTCCCCCAGGTGCCTGTCCCCCTTTTTTCTCTTTTCGGGAGCTCGCCTTCGCTGTCTCGCTTTCTTCGCGTGGCCCCCGTCATCCACCCCGACAGCATCACCTTCAGGAATGAACCTAGACCTTCCTCGCCGCCGGTGGAAGCTTCGCCATTTCAGAATGGTAAATGGGAAACTTTTGGCCGTAACGCTTCACGACGGATTGGACGAGCGACAAGAACGTACCTTGGCCAAAGGGTGAGACGTACACGCTCTCAATCAATGTATCGAGATTGACGGGGATATCCCTCCCCGTGGGAAAAGCGGACCCAGTCGGGGCGTCCAGGTCAACAATTTCTTCGTCGTCATCATCGCTTACCGGATAGACAATAGCTCTCAACTCCCTCTCATGCTCGAAATGATTGCGTTTGATGAATACCGTCGAAAAACCTTCTTCATCGTCAAGGTTCTCTTCTTCAAAGTTGATGTATTTCACCATGCCCACATCGATTTGAAGGCTGCGGTTGTTATTGAAGCATTCGTCCAATCTCTTGTAGCTAGATCGAATTGCGATGCCATCGCCGCTTTTACAATAGAGCTTCCACATAGCATCCGATTCATGATCACTCACGTGCCAGCAACTGACGCAGGTGAGCATTGCAAACATGTCGTGAGAAAATGTCGGGCACTTTCCCAACACGGAATTTGAATCGCGATATTTCTTTGCTAATTTTTCAAACAAACGTCGAGGAACCGTTCCTTCAAATGGATCTGAAAACTGATCGGGTCTTGAGAAATGGAGGCATTGAGTTTCGAGAAGCGACACAAATTGAGCGAAACCCACATACCGCCAGATCGTGACATTGCCGCCGTTGGGTAGTGGCACGAGTCCACCATTGATATCGAACATGATGTGTCTCGGTTGGAAACCAGTTCTGTCATGCGGGGAGATAAAAGGGTGTTCATCCTCCGCTTGGATAGACACCAATAACACCAAATTGCACCAATTCCAGATCGTACAAAACGCATTTACGTTAATCGCAGAAGAACCGAGTCATGTATCGATTGGTCATCGAAATTGACCCGTCTGTTTGTACTAATGATGCGTAGTTACGGTACGAAGATCTGAGGATCACGAGTACGAGATCAAACTTCAGCCCAGTCGGCGCAAAGTAGCTCAGCCTGCATCAGCACAATTTTGACAGCTTCTTCTTGGAGGTCCGGCGGATAGCCGTACTTGTTGAGAATGCGTTTGACCATGACACGGATTTTGGCCCTCGCGCCTTCGCGGAGGGTCCAGTCGATCGTGACGCTTTTGCGAACTTGCGTGATGAGCTCGGCGGCGATCACTTTGAGCTTATCGTCGCCCATCGCTTGAACGGCGGATTCGTTCGTCGCCAGCGCGTCATAGAATGCGATCTCGTCGTCGGTCAGACCGAGGTCTTCACCGCGTTTTCCGGCGGCTTCCATCTCCTTGGCAAGCTTGATCAGTTCGTCGATGACTTCCTGCGTCGCGATCGCCCGATTGTGGTACGCGTTGAGCGTTTTCTTCAGTTTCTCGCTGAATAACTGGGACTGAACGAGACTCCGCTTCGCACGTATCTTGATTTCGCCTTTCAAGAGTTTTTCGAGAAGCTCGGCGGCGACGTTCTTGTGCTTCAGGCCCCGAACCTCCGCGAGGAACTGGTCGGAAAGGATACTGATATCGGGCTTCGGGAGACCGGCGGCCGTGAAGACGTCGATTACCTGGCCATCGGTTGTGATCGCCTTAGACACGAGCTGGCGCACGGCGGCGTCCAGTTGCTCGGGAGTTTTTCGACTTCCAGTACTTTGCTTATTGAGTGCGGCCTGAATCGCCTGGAAGTACGAAACGTCGTCGCGAAGTTCAATCGCTTCATCACTGGCGGCGCACAAAGCGAACGCCTGCGACAGTTCCGTGACGACCTGAACGAATCGCTTTTTACCGTCCTTCTGACCGAGAATGACTTCCTGCCCGGCGGGAATCAGCGAAAGCCGTTCCGGAGCAGTGCCGGTGGTCCACTTGTCCCAATTGACGCCGTGGAGCATGGCCGTGGCGATGCCGTACTTTTCGAGCATCGCTTCAATGGCTCGCTGCGTGTCGTAAGTTGGATCGCCCTTCCCGCCGCTTTCGGTGTACGTTGCGAGGGCTTGCTTCAACTGGTCGGCGAGACCGAGGTAATCGACCACCAGCCCGCCAGGCTTGTCGCGAAAGACTCGGTTTACGCGTGCGATCGCCTGCATCAGCCCGTGGCCCTGCATCGGTTTGTCGGCGTACATCGTATGCAGACACGGCGCGTCGAAACCCGTCAACCACATATCGCGCACGATCACGATGCGGAACGGATCCTTTGTATCCTTAAAGCGGGTCGCCAGCTTTTTACGTTTTTCCTTGTTGCGGATGTGCGGTTGCCAGTTGGGGCCATCGTCGGCACCGCCGGTCATGATGACTTTAACGACGCAGTCCTGGCGGTTCTCGACTTCTTTGTCGTCGTCCTTGGCGCTGGCCCAGCCAGGGCGGAGCGCGAGGATGGCGTTATGTAGTTCGATGCAGATTCGGCGACTCATGCAGACGACCATCGCCTTACCGTCCATCGCTTCGACTCGCTTCTCGAAGTGTGCGACGAGATCCTTCGCGACAAGTGCGATACGGTTGGGGCTTCCGACCAGGGCTTCAATTGCGGCCCACTTCGATTTGAGCTTGTCGCGATTCGACTCCTCTTCGCCTTCGGTAATCTCGTCGAACTCCGCGTCGATCCTCGGGAGTTGAGCCTCATTCAGCGAAAGTTTCGCGATCCGGCTTTCATAGTAAATCGGCACGGTGGCCTTGTCCGCAACGGCTTGCTGGATGTCATAGATCGAGATGTAGTTTCCGAAGACCGCACGCGTGTTAGCGTCCTTTTTTTCGATCGGCGTGCCAGTGAAGCCGATAAATGACGCGTTCGGCACCGCATCACGCAGATTCCTGGCCAGCCCGTCGATCACGTCATACTGGCTTCGGTGCGCTTCATCCGCGATGACGACGATATTTTGCCGATCGCTGAGCATCGGCATCCGCTCATCTTTTTCGGGCAGGAACTTCTGGATCGTCGTGAAGACCACGCCGCCGCTTGCCACGGAAAGGAGTTGACGCAGATGTTCGCGGTTCGCAGCCTGAACCGGTGTCTGGCCGAGGATTTCGTGACAACGTTGGAACTGACCGAACAATTGCTCGTCGAGGTCGTTTCTGTCAGTCAGCACGACGAGCGTCGGATTCTCCATCGGCGGATGACGAACCACGCGAGCGGCATAGAAGAGCATGGAATAGCTCTTGCCACTCCCCTGCGTGTGCCAAACAACACCCGCGCGACGATCGCCTGGCTTGCCCCCTGCCTGGCGAGCTGATTTCCCCATTCCGCTGGCGCGAACAGTTTCTTCGAGTGCCGCGTTCACTGCGTGGAACTGGTGGTAGCCAGCGACGATCTTGTTCAGTGAACCGCTGTCAGGATCTTCCTCAAACACGATGAAGTGTTGGAGCATGTCGAGAAATCGCTGACGCTCGAACACTCCGCGAATCAGGACCTCCAGTTCGAGCGTCGCTTTCGGCGCGTCTGATTCACCGTCAATCGTTCTCCAGACCTTGAACCATTCCTGGTTGGCAGTGAGCGATCCGATGCGAGCCTGCAATCCATCGCTGACCACGAGCAGTTCATTGAAGTTCAACAGCGAGGGGATCTCGGCTTTGTACGTCTGCAACTGCGAGTAGGCCGTCCAGATCGTCGCTTCCTCATCCGCCGCGTTCTTCAGTTCCAGTATTGCCAGTGGCAAGCCGTTCACGAAAACGACGATGTCAGGTCGACGATTGTGATGGCTTTCAATCACGGTGAACTGATTGACCGCGAGCCAGTCGTTTTTGGTGACATCGCCAAAGTCCACGAGGCGCACGTGATCGCCCGCGACGGAGCCATCCGGCCGCTTGTATTCGACCTCGACTCCATCGCGTAGCGTCTCGTGGAAGGCGCGATTGATTCGCGAAGCGATTGCCGCGTCAGGATGAAGGACGGATTGAAGTGCTTCCTCTCGCGCTTCGGGAGGGATGCTTGGATTGAGCCGATCGATTGCATCACGAAGGCGTCCGACGAGAACCACGTCTCCGAAGGATGCACGCTCGGCGCTCGCTTGGTCGGGGGCCATGTCAGGGCCGTGGCCGATGGAATAGCCAAGTTCGCCAAACCAACTCAGCGATGCTTCTTCGACGTGAGATTCGAACAGTGACATTTCGATGCCTCAAGGAGCCGCAATCGACGGATGAGTTATGCCTCGTAACTGGCAACTGCCGCATGTAGCAGTTCGCGGATGATTACCTCCTGTTTCGCGAATCCATCGGGCTCGATCGTAATTTGCAACTTTGAACCATCCTGCGTGACTGGTATGCCAGCCTCCTCAAGGCGAGCGGGCCAGCTTTCCCCGATATCCTCCATCACTTGAAGGTAAACAAATTTCGTGCGGGGAACGAAGTAAATAAAATTGCGACTTCGCGCTCCGTCTTTCAGGCCAATATATTGCTTCAAATAGTTCAACTGGAGTTTTACCGTTGCCTTTTCGTTCGTCATCAGGAGCATCTGATCAATCAGACCGAGAATCATCTCTCCTGCGTATGTCAGCCATGCCTCACGCGTCGATCCGCGAGGTGTCGCTTGCGTCGTGTCATCACGCCGAAGCGAAGTTTGATTGAGCACCTGAACGAAATCGAGAACGATGTGCTCACCAATCTTCAAGGCGTTGAGTTGAATTACGATCAGTGGGATTGAACCGGCAAACAACCCGAGAAGATTGAGATACCGACCCGTAATGTCTTCAGCCACCAGTACGGCGACGTGATCATAGAATGGGTATCGCCTTCGTTCGATATCCCAATATTCGATGCACCGCATGATGTGGCTGGGATCAGCGGCACCCAACATGATTTCAACTTCGTACCGACGATTTTTCTGCGGATCGACTAGGAGTAAGTCGAGGCGGCCTGCGCGATCCTGCGTTCGCTCCGACTGCAAGAGCTCCAGCTGCCCCAAGCCTAAAATCGTCGGATCGTCAGCGATTAGCTCCTGAAGCCAGTTCTCATTGAAGGGAGAGTCAGTCTTGAGCCAGAGACGTTCGTGCTTGGCATACTTAAGTTCGTTCATATTGATTCCTGCAATCGACGTTCGGCGTCGGCGACTCTGATCTCGCCTGACAAGAGTTTCGGAAGCAAAGCGTCGCGAATTGCTTCAAGCGTCTTCGATTCTCGAAGGTTAGCAATCCATCGATCGACCATTGGCGAGACTCTTAGTTCAAATTCACTCAATACCGCATCGGGAGCGATTACCACCGGCAGGTCTTCAACGATCTGTTTACTCAAATTCTGCTGTGCCGATCCTCGAGCTTGACGTTCCATTTGTTCGACAGAAGAAGAAAGATAAAAGTAGTTGAAAAAGCGATGGTTTGGCTTTGCGATTAGCCCGCAACATGCTTGGTTCGCGCAGAGTTCGGTAGCAACTAAACATGTTTGCCCAGCAGTTGCTCCGTAAAGTGCAACGACTGTCGTCCAGATCGGCCACAGTTTGGCGCTGCTGTTTTCAAGGCCGCGCTGAGAGATATAAGCCTCAGTTGAAGTGACGATGCTCTGTCGGACTTCGCCAGAGGTCAGCCATGGTATGCTTCCTGGAATCCAATAATCCGGGACATCACGCTTGGGAGTGCCGCCATTTCCGATGTTCGCACAGCAATCGCGTACCCTTGCGACTCGCCACCCCTTGGGAATCGGTCCAAGCGAAGAATTCTCGAAACTGTCAGGAAAAAGCGATTCGGCGACGCGCTTGCCCATCTCGTGAGCGGTGTTGATAGGCTCCGCCCGAACCGGGTCGAAATCAACGAACCAACTCTGAAAGATCGCTCGCGCAATACCCTCCAGCGTCGCGTTCATCCGCCGGTTCAAATCGATCTTTTCGTCCAGCACGCCAAGAATGTTCGCGATCGCTCTTTGTTCGGAAAATCCAGGAAGCGTAACTCGCAGTTTTCGCAGTGCGTCGATCGTCAGGGCCTTCTGCGCGCTGCCTATCATAACCGATGCGAGTGAATGCTGCCCAAGGCTGGATTTCAGCCAATACGAAAGGCAACGCGCATCTAGATCAGTAAAATCGCTTAGCCATAGTATGTTTCCATCTTTGAAATAGAAGTCGCCCTCATCTTGAACAACATAGGATTGGCCGGATCTGTTTCCGACGGAACTGATCAGCACATCTCCTTTACGTGGCGAGCCGTGGGAGTCTTTCAGATCGCGATATCGTTCCTCCGAAATGAACAGGTCATAGTGGCTAAAGACACCCAACGCTTTATCAATGACATCCTTCGATCGCAAAAATGGTATACCCACCTCGACGTACTCTTCGGCGAAGACTCGTTTGCTAGATTTCACTAAGCATCGTTCACCAAGTTGAAATCCTGGATTACTAGTCGCCATATCCCAAGTCCTCCAGGTTCGCCTTGATCGCAGCTTCCAGCTTGGCGGACTCGGCGAACTGTATGTTCAATTCGGCGACCAACCGCTTCATCTTTCCATCAAACGGTTCGTCGTCCTCCTCGACCGCTTCGGCACCCACGTAACGTCCCGGTGTCAGCACATAGTCATGCTCGGCGATCTCCGAAGCGATGGTTGATTTGCAGAATCCGGCTACATCCGCATATTTCACGTGACCCTTGTCGCCGCGCCAGGAGTGATACTTGTCGGCGATAAGCGCGATGTTGTCATTAGTCAGGTCGCGATGCACTCGATCAAACATCACGCCGAGCTTTCGGGCGTCGATGAAGAGCGTCTCACCCTTGCGATTTCGTCGCTTGCCATCGTCCTTATTTCTGGCGAGAAACCACAGACAAACGGGGATCGGCGTGCTGTAGAAGAGCTGTCCCGGCATCGCGACCATGCAGTCGACGAGATCTGCATCGACAATCGCTTTGCGAATCTCACCTTCACCGGATTGATTGCTGCTCATGCTCCCGTTGGCGAGAACGAATCCAGCGAAACCGTTCGGCGCGAGATGGTGAATGAAGTGCTGGACCCAAGCGAAGTTCGCACTTCCCTTGGGCGGCACCCCAAACTTCCATCGCACATCATCATCCTTTCGAAACCAGTCCGAATCATTGAACGGCGGATTCGCGAGCACGAAGTCTGCACGCAAATCAGGGTGAAGATCGCGACGGAACGTATCGGCATTCTCGATACCGAAGTCGGCCTCGATGCCACGAAGCGCCAAGTTCATGATCGCCAGGCGTCGAGTGGTCGGGTTACTCTCCTGGCCATACACGCTAATGTCGCCGAGCTTGCCCCCGTGAGCCTCGACGAATTTCTCAGACTGGACGAACATCCCGCCGGACCCGCAGCAGGGATCGTAGATGCGCCCCTTGTACGGCGCGAGCATCTCGACAAGCAGGCGCACGATACAGGAAGGCGTGTAGAACTGGCCGCCGTTCTTACCTTCGGCGCTGGCGAACTGCGTGAGGAAGTACTCAAAGACTCGGCCAAGCAAATCCTTGGACCGGTTGGCGACGTCGATGAGCTGGATGGAGCCGATCAGGTCAATTAGCTCACCAAGGCGGTGTTTGTCGAGATCGGCGCGGCCGTAGTTCTTGTTGAGCGCCGCCTTCAGTCGCGGGTTGTCACGTTCAATCGCGACCATCGCGTCATCGACATCCTTGCCGATGCTGGGAAGCTTCGCTCGCGATTGGAGGTACGCCCAGCGAGCTTCCTTCGGCACCCAGAAGACATTGGCGGCCAGGTACTCATCCTTGTCCTCCGGATTCGCCCCTTCGAAGTCACCGTCGCCCGCGACCAGTTTCGCGTGGTGTTCGTCGAACGTGTCCGAAATGTACTTCAAGAAGATTAGACCGAGCACAACATGCTTGTACTCTGCCGCGTCCATGTTGTTTCGGAGTTTGTCAGCAGAAAGCCAAAGCTTCGCCTCAAACCCGAGGTTTGCACCACTCCCCTTGCCATTCGCGTTCTGCGCCGAGCGTTTCTTCGCCATTGCGTCTCATCAAATGCTGTACATATTTGCCTGAACCATTCTGAAACAGGATGGTACGGTCAGCAGATGAGAGAAATCAACGAATGGGTAATGCGTCATGGTCGAGCGAGTCCTAAATCGCATCAACCAGTTAAGGAAGCAATGGACTCCAGGCCAAAAAACTGCGGGACTGTTTTTGACAGTGATTCGAACTCGAAGTTGATTCAGCGCGAGAGCATCGTCGGATTCGACAAAAAATCGAAGCGACTTTGCAGTCGACAATCAGGAAAATTTGGGTGTGCCAAAGCCAAAGTCTAGGGAGCAAGGGTTTTTCCGGAAATGACTTATGACTGGAGTTGCAGAAACGGCCAAAAACTGAGAAACATCGTCGCTGCAATCCAATTGCTAGGCTCGGCATGTTATGCTCATGATGGCCTGCCCATCATGAGGAAACGAATGACCGAGCTACCACCGATCGACATTTATCACATCACGCATGTCAACAACCTCAGCGGGATCATCGATGATGGCTGCCTCTGGTCAGACCGCAGGCTCGTGGGCGTTCGCGATGATCGCACGATGATCGGCCTGAGCCACATCAAGCAAAGACGCATGGAGGAATTGCCTGTTCATTGCCATCCTGGGACTTTTGTGGGCGACTATGTGCCGTTCTATTTTTGCCCAAGGTCACCAATGCTGTATTTCATCCATATGAAAAGTTCAGACCTGGAATACCAAGGAGGGCAAGAGGAAATTATCCATCTTGCGTCAACTATCCAGACGTCGATATTCGCGACGCCTGGACAGAGATGGGCATTCTCAGACAACAACGCAGGCGCGGGGTTTGCGCAATTTTGCAATGACCTTTCTCAACTGCGCACGTTCGTCAACTGGGATGCCGTGAATGCGAAATGGTGGCGAGGACAAAATATCGAGCGATCTTTCATGACGAAAAAAATGGCGGAGTTTCTCGTTCATGACTGCTTCCCTTGGTCAGCGGTCACAAAAATTGGGGTAATTAACGACGCTGTCGCACGCCGCGTCAAAGGAATCTTAGAAAGCACCGAACACAAGCCCGCCGTAATTGAAGAGCGCGGCTGGTATTACTGATCCAATTAGTCGGAAGTTTATGATGATCGAGTTTGTGAAGGGCAATTTGTTCGACGCTGAAGTCGACGCGCTCGTCAACACGGTGAATACCGTCGGTGTGATGGGAAAAGGGATCGCATTGCAGTTCTCCAGGGAGTATCCGGAGATCATGAAGCCTTACGAGGACGCATGCAAGTCCGGTGAATTGCAGGTCGGAAGCGTCTTTACCGTGGCGCTCAAAACGCTTACGGGGCCAAAATACGTTATTAACTTTCCAACCAAAAAACATTGGAAAGGTGATTCAAAGCTTGAATATATTCAGACTGGCCTCGCTTCATTGCGATCAGAAATCGAACGCCTCAATATCAAGTCAATTGCAGTACCTCCGCTTGGCTGCGGTCTTGGAGGACTGGGATGGTCTCAAGTCAAGAATGAGATCGAAACTGTCCTCAAATCACTTTTGAATGTGCGAATTCTCGTATTCGAGCCAGTAGGAAAGCCAGACGCATCGAAGATGGCCGTCGTTTCGAAAACGCCAAACTTAACTACAGTTAATGCGGCCCTCCTTGAACTGATGAGGAGGTACCTATCAGCGCTAATGGATGATGTTGTTACTCTTCTCGAAGTACACAAATTTATGTATTTCCTGGAGGAAGCTGGGCAACCGACCGAGCTCGACTACACCAAGGGGACATACGGACCGTACTCCAAAAAGCTTCGGTTCGTTCTTCGGAAATTAGAAGGGCACTTCATCACGGGATTCGGCGACGCCTCCGAGGAACCCGAAAAGATTCTGCAGCCCATGAGAGGCGCTCTCGACAAGGCGAAAGCAGTGCTTGCCTCCGATCAAGGAGTTCAGTCACGACTGCAGCGAGTGGAAAAATTGATTGGTGGCTTCGAGACTGCCTTTGGAATGGAATTGCTTGCGAGCGTTCATTGGGTTGCGAAGCACGAAGAGCATCGAGCGACAACAATTGACGATGCTGTGCGCCTTATTCAACAGTGGAATCCGCGTAAGAAGAAAATGTTTGCGAAAGAGCACATTCGAGTTGCATGGGAACGATTGTTGGCAAACGGGTTCATTGGAACCTAGGCCGAAGTAGCTCACCTGCGAAGCGTGCGCAATCATCAATTGAAGCACACCCCCTGGGGAAGACAAGTCGTTCTCAGCGCTCCGCGCGGCCCGCCACCAATTTCGCCTTGCAGAACGCGCCTAGCTCGGCGGGCGCTGCGCGCCACAGTTGCGATCGGTACTGAACCCTCTCCGCCTATCCAATGTCATTCTCAAAGTAGTCGAAATTGATCTTTCGGATGACATACGTTCGAACCATCTCGACGCCGACGCCATGTTCGATCATCAGGTTCGTCAGGGTTTTTCCGTCGAGCAGGACGATCTTGCGCTCGATACGTTGTATGTAGTCTTGAGCTTCTTTTGAGAAACTCGAGGTCGTGATCAGAACACCCTTCTTGGCTCTGACCCCTTCCATGCTGCCTGCGAATGCTTGCACCTCTGGACGGCCGACCGTCTGGTTCCAGCGCTTGGCCTGAACGCAGACGACATCGAGTCCGAGTTTGTCTTCTTTGATCATTCCATCGATCCCGCCATCTCCGGACTTTCCAATCGCTTGGCCAGCGTCCTTCAGTGAACCGCCGTAGCCCATGGCGACTAACAAATCGACAACCAGCTGCTCGAAGAAACGGGGTGAGCAGTTGCGAACCTTCTCCAGCAGTTCATCGGCAAGCGCCGCGTTCAGTTCCCGATAACCCGTATCGATCGATTCTTCGGGTGTCGAGGACTGATCGGGGGCGGATGAACTTGAATTCGCAACCGCTTCGCGGTTCAAAAACTCGTTGAACGAGGGGTACTGTTGCAGCAGTTCATTCCCAATCCGGGAAGGACGTTTTGCGAGAACTTCGGTTCCTGCGGCTGTGATCTTGACGATTCCTCGCACCGGATTCGCCAGTAGTCCGGCTTTTTTAAGATAGGTTTTGGCCCAGCCAACGCGGTTGGCAATCACGGTTTGGGAACCACTGGGCAAAACTTCCGTGCGATCGGGTTCCGAAAGTTCGAACCGATCCGCGATTCTGCGCGTCAGATCGTTCATCCGATGCTCTCGGCCATCAGAGATCAATTCTAGAATCGGCAGCATGCAATCTTGGTAATCGGGAATAGACATCGGAACTCGTGTTCAACGGAGGACAAAAGTTGTTCCGGCAGGATATCAAGCCGTTTCCGAAAAACATGTTCTGACAAATGATTTTCTGGAACGGGTGACAACAAGGATATTCTCCTTCAGGGGTGCGATCGTTTCGATCGCTCCCCTGCGACTTGCCATCCCAAAGGGTTGCCCTGTAAGGGCAAAGGAGCAATCGAAATCGGGTGTCGATTGAGTCCCGCCGCCCTCCCTGACAGAGCAAAATTTTGACGATGGTCATACCCAGGGGAGCGATCGAAACGATCGCACCCCTGGGCTTGTTCACTCCACCACGTTGTGGTGGTCAGAGGGACGCAGATCGTGCGGACATCTCCTTCGTGAGCGACGTGGGGCTCACTGGTGCGGGCCACTCCCTGAACGACGTTCCCGTCATTCGTTTCCTCTCGTTCTCCCCTCGTTACCAAGCTCCGCTTGGTGACGCCTCTTGCGAATGTTTGCAGGGGGCGGCCCAATTGGGTGCTCGATCACGTCGATGGATCGGTGACATGACCAGCGTCAGGGATGTCTGAGGAAAGAGACTGGCCGGCCCTACGGGCCTTCACGGATTTCGGGGGGCCATGCCCCAGCCCGTCGGAGTCCTGCGGCCTCCTTTGGGCTGGGCTGGTGGAATGGCTGGGCCGTTGGCCCGCAAGAAATGCCATGATTTTTTCATCGGTCCTCGTCACCAAGCTCGCCGGTGTTTTCCCTCGTTTCCCTCGTTTCCCTCGTGTCCCCTCGTGTCCCCTCGTTACCAAGCTCCGCTTGGTGACGCCTCTTGCGCTCCCATGTCCTGCCGAACAGGAGAGCGACCTCGGACCGACGTACACACTCCCGATGTGTCGGAAGCGTCGCCAAGCAGGAGCTTGGCAACGAGGGAAACGCCATGATTTTTTCATCGTCCCTCGTCACCAAGCTCCCCGGTATGTCCCTCGTTTCCTCGTGTCCCCTCGTTACCAAGCTCCGCTTGGTAACGCCTCTTGCGCTACCATGTCCTCCCGAACAGGAGCGTGGCCTCGGACCGACATACACACTTCTGATGTATCGGAAGCGTTGCCAAGCGGGAGCTTGGCAACGAGGACAAATGAGGAAACGAAAATCCCCCGTGCGGGTGACGCCCTGAACGATGTTTACTCGGCAAATGGGACGCCGCCGCCGCATTTCTTGCGGGCCAACGGCCCAATCATTCCACCAGCCCAGTCCAAAGGAGACCGCAAGGTCTCCGGCGGGCTGGGTCATCATCCCCCGCAGCATAAGAAGGCCTGTAAGGCCGACCATTCAGACCCAGGCAGATTGTTCATCGATCGCGACGCGACGCTCACGGCAACGCGCTCGATCAATTTGCGTATCGCTTTTCCCTTGTTACCAAGCTCCGCTTGGTAACACTTCTTGCACTCCCATGTCCTGCCAAGCAGGAAGGTGACATCGAACCGGCGTACACCCGCCTGATGTATCGGAAGCGTCGCCAAGCGGGCGCTTGGAAACGAGGACAAATAAAAACTCCCCCGTGCGGGCAAATCGGTGAACGACGATTGCTCGTCGAACAAAATCCCCCATCGGATTCGCTCGATGCTCCTCAGCGGCGATTACTCCTCTTCTTCCTCCTGAGGCGGGGCGGACATCAGTTCGATCGCCTTGGGCGAAAGCTGAGTGCCGCGCTGCAGGGAACTTTTCACCAGCCCCAACGCGACCAACTTCGAGACGATTGATTCTACTTTGGGACCCAAATCCGGAAGTCGGACTTCCAGGTCCTGAATCAGCAATCCCTCGTTGGGATTGTGAGCCAAAAACATCAGCAGATTGAGACTATCCACACGATTGAAGTCCGCCTTGTCTGGCAGCGCGTCCTTAAACGTCTGACGAATCCGGCCCCAGTCTCGTTTTCCTGCTTTTCCCATACCACATTCCTCAGCATTGCCGTGTTGAAATCATGGGGACAGGCACCTGGGAAAGAGCCCGTCCCCGTGATTTCAATCCGCGGCGAAGTCGACCTGATCCACGTTTCTGTCCAATTTCATTGCGCCCGAATGTTATGCGTTCACAGGCCGGGGACTGGCTCATTTTCCCGCAGTAAAGGAAGGCTGACTCTCGTCGATGCACTGTGGATTCCAGTTGAACCTGGAAAATGTGCCTGTACCCCTCTCTTCGGGCTGTGAACGGTTGCGCCCGAATATTATGCGAACTCCGATGAATGTCCACCAAGAAACCGCACGCTCTTGAGCGGTGCGTTGCAATCGGAGGGACAGGGTGCGTGGTGTGCAGGCCGTCATGGCGTTTTTGGGATCTGGGCGGAGTGAGTCCTTGTGATTGGCTGCGGGTGCGCGGTTCGTTGCAAAAGGGGGACAGGCACCCAGGGCGGAGCCAGTCCCCCTTTTGCAACAGGCTGTGAATGCCAGCGAAGACGCCTTTCATCTCGACGAGTCTTCTAAACGTTTGGAAGATTGGACCGAATTGGTCATGACAGGAACGAGGGAGATCGTAAGATCAACTCGCGGTCGTTTTCCGTGAATGTCTAGGACGCTTTGTTGAGGACGCGTGGCGCGAGCACGCTCGGGATTCGCGGTTGGCTCGAAGAGGAGTTGCCTGTTGAACTCAGCGGGGCGGGCACCTGGACGTTCATAGTGGCGTGGGGTTTTTGAGGCTGGGCGGAGATTGTTCTCGTGATTTTCACTAGTTGCTCATAGTGGGATGAAACAAAGGGGACAGGCACCTGGGCGGAGCCAGTCCCCTTTGTTTCATCGCGTTGTTAGCACGAGCCACCGTCAGAAAGGAGCCTTTAATAATGTGCTGCATCACGCACAACAGCGATCGTCTCGCGAGGGCAATGCGTCTTACCCCGTTGCCGGCGGTGGCGTTGCCGCGAGAGAACTCGACCTGCTCGCTCAACAGGAAGCAGACGGATGTTGATCAAGGCGTTCATTCAAGCATCTTGAGCAAGAAGACTTAAGTTGTTTCCCATCACGACGATCTAAAACGAAATGATCAAACCGATCAACATGTTCAAATTTTAGATTGGCTTGGCGTTGTTGTTTGGCAATTCGGCGCAAAAAACAGTTTGAACGAAATTGAGCGGTGTCGTCGTCCGGGCAGGTACGATGGAATGGCCAGTACGTTCGCAAGACGTGGTGCTGTTGAGTTGCCTTTGGGTCAATCGTGCGAAAGATCATTCACATCGATATGGACGCGTTTTATGCGTCCGTTGAACAACGGGATCGCCCTGACCTCCGTGGGAAGCCCGTGGCGGTGGGATATTCCGAACAACGAGGTGTTGTCGCCGCGGCCAGTTATGAAGCACGTACGTTTGGAGTTCGTTCTGCGATGTCCTCGGCCGCAGCACGAAGCCGATGTCCAGAACTGATTTTCGTGGCGCCACGGTTCGACGTCTACCGCTCAATTTCGCACGACATCAAACAGATCTACTACGAATACACCCCCAAGGTCGAGCCGGTTGCGTTTGATGAAGCCTATCTGGATGTGACCGAAAGCCTGCAGGGTGAGACCACGGCCTGGATGACCGCTCGCGAAATTCGGGCTCGAATCTTTGAACTCACGGGACTCACGGCATCGGCAGGGGTGTCGTTCAATAAGTTTCTGGCCAAGCTGGCGTCGGGGTACAAAAAACCGAACAGTCAGTTCGCCATCTTGCCCGGCGATGCAGAAGCGTTCTTGGCGGGATTGTCCGTCAGCCGATTTCATGGGATCGGACCCGTCACAGCCAAGAAGATGAGTGACCTGGGAATCCATACAGGTGCCGACCTGAAAGCTCAATCGGTGGAGCTACTGCGGCAGCACTTTGGCAGGATTGGGGAATGGTATTACGGGATCGCACGCGGTGAGGATTCCAGATCCGTCGAACATGCCCGCATTCGAAAATCGTTCAGTTCAGAAACGACGTTCCGCCAAGATCTCGAACAGCTTGCTGACATTGAAGCACAGGTGCTGGCCTTGGCGGAGGATGTTTGGCAATGGTGCGACGGGACGCAGATGTTTGGTCGGACCGTCACGGTGAAATTTCGATTCGCTGATTTTCAGCGGATCACTCGAAGTCGCAGCGAACGCGAGTACGTTGATCGCCCTGAACTGCTGCGAGAAATCTGCGTCGGGCTCGTGCGCTCTGTGTTTCCGCTGCGGCAAGCGATTCGACTGGTTGGAGTCGGGATCTCGAATTTCAGGCCGAAAATAGACGGCAAGGCTCACCAACTGAATCTGGGATTTGATGAATGAGGGCTTGCGAGGGACGATAACCCAGCCCTGCGGTCTGCTCTGGGCTCGGCTGGTGGAAGGGGTGGGGCTTTGGCCCGTAGGAGGTGATGTCCGGTTTGAACTCGCTGCGACACGCACTTCGTGTGGGAATAAGGGGACAGGCACCGCGGGCGGAGCCAGTCCCCTTATTCCCACGGGCTGGTGCTTCCCATGGAGAGTGCCGAACGAGAAAAGGGAACTGGCTCCGTCCCCGGTTCCAGTCCCCTTTTTCATGCAAAACGACGCAACTCAGCGATTCTCACGAGCTGCTGCGGTCACCCGTCAAATAGCCCTTCGACCGCATCAATTCGATGATGCGGCTGACGCTTTCTTCGACGCTTAGCTTATCGGTCTGCAGCACAAGGTCCGGAGTTTTCGGTTCCTCGAACGCAGCGCTCACACCCGGCATTTGCGCGATCTTGCCCGCATCGGCCATCTGGTACATGCCGTACTGGTCACGGGCTCGCAGGACGTCCATCGGCGCCGTGCAGTAGATCTCCAGGACACGGTCGCGGCCGATCAACTGCTTGACCTTCTCGCGCACCGCCTCATGAGGTGCCACGAAGGCACCGATGGTGATCACCCCGGCTTCGTTCATTAACTTTGCGACCTCGGCCGACCTTCGCAGGTTTTCCGAGCGGTCGTCTGCCGTGAACCCCAAGTCGCGGTTCAGACCTTGACGCATGGTCTGGCCGTACAAGACCGTGACGGCTCGGCCCTCGTCCCACAAGCGACGTTCCAGCCCGAACGCGATGCGGCTCTTGCCGCTTCCGGTCAAACCCACGAGAAGAACCGTCACGGGCAATTGACCGTAACGTTGCTCACGCTCCACCGGATCAATCAGGCTCTCACGCGGTTTAACGCGCACTTCGGGTTCGGCTTCCCACGCATCGCCAGAAACTCGGCCGCTGCCGGTTTCGACGATCATTCCCGCCCCGACCGTGTTATTCGACAGTCGGTCGATCAGGATGAATGCACCCGTGGCTGGATTGGTCCGGTAGGGGTCACACGCGAGTGCCTGCGTCAGGCTAAACTGCACGTAACCCACTTCATTCAGACCGAGCCTTTCGATAGGCCGATGCTCCAGAGTGTTGACGTCGACGCCATAGCGGAATGCCGCGACCTCGGCCGTCACCTGTTTGGTGGTCTGCTTCAAGGTATACGGGCGACCGGGGACAAGCGGTTGCTCGGCCATCCAGACGACCATGGCCTGGATCTCACTGCTGACTTGCGGCAGGTTGCCCGGCAGCACCAGCATGTCGCCGCGACTGAGGTCGACCTCTTCGGTCAACGTCACCGTCACCGCCTGAGGCGCGAACGCTTCTTCGAGCTCGCCGTCGTAGGTCACGATCGACTTCACTTTGGTGCGTTTGCCCGAGGGAAGCAGCATGACCTCGTCGCCCTTGTGCAGGACGCCGGATGCGATCGTGCCCGCAAAGCCGCGGAAATTGAGATCGGGACGAATGACGTACTGGACCGGGAAGCGCAGGTCGGTGAGATTGCGGTCGCCAGCGATATGCACTGTCTCGAGGTAGTCCAGCAGTGGCGGCCCGGAATACCACGGCATTGAATCGCTCTTGGTTACGACATTATCACCCTTCAGCGCCGACATGGGGATGAAGGTGATGTCGTGCAGATCCAGTTTGGCGACGAAACCGGTGTAGTCATTCTTGATGCGTTCGAAGACCTCACGAGAATTATCAACAAGGTCCATCTTGTTGATGGCGACGACCACGTGCCGGATTCCCAGCAGCGACACGATGTACGAATGCCGGCGGGTCTGGGTCATGACGCCGTAGCGGGCATCGATGAGAATAATTGCCAATTGGCACGTCGAGGCGCCGGTCGCCATGTTGCGTGTGTACTGATCGTGACCGGGCGTATCCGCAATGATGAATTTGCGGCGATCGGTCGAGAAATAGCGATAGGCCACATCGATCGTGATCCCCTGCTCACGTTCGGCTTTCAGGCCGTCGGTCAACAGGGCGAGGTCGATCTCGCCAGCGCCCGTGGTTCCGACCTTCTCGCTGTCGCGTTTCACGGCGGCGAGCTGATCCTCGTAAATCGTCTTGGTGTCATGCAGCAGGCGGCCGATGAGCGTACTTTTGC
Source organism: Schlesneria paludicola DSM 18645 (assembly GCF_000255655.1). Classification (NCBI taxonomy): domain Bacteria; kingdom Pseudomonadati; phylum Planctomycetota; class Planctomycetia; order Planctomycetales; family Planctomycetaceae; genus Schlesneria; species Schlesneria paludicola. Next base: position 2,895,203 of record NZ_JH636434.1, read on the forward strand.
CATCGTCGACGCTTCCACAGGTGAGGAAGCGCAGAAGTTCCTTATTTTGATGGCGCGCGAGGTAGGCGTGAATATCTTCCTGACTCAGATCAACAGCTTGCATTTCAGAAATACCCCTCGCGTTTCTTTTGCTCCATCGACCCCGACTCGTCATGGTCGATCACCCGCCCCTGCCGCTCGGAGTTCCGCGCCACCAGCATTTCCTCGATGATTTCCGGCAGCGTCGTCGCGTCGCTCTCGATCGCCCCGGTCAGCGGATAGCAGCCCAGCGTACGGAACCGGACTCGCTTCATCATCGGCACTTCACCGGGCCGTAGCCGCATCCGGTCATCGTCCACCATGATGAGGGCCCCGTCGCGTTCGACGACCGGGCGGACATCGGCGAAGTAGAGCGGAACGATGGGGATGTTCTCGAGATGGACGTACTGCCAGACGTCCAGTTCGGTCCAGTTGCTCAGAGGGAAGGCTCGGATGCTTTCGCCCTTGTTCACCTTGGAGTTGTACAGATTCCACAACTCGGGCCGCTGGTTCTTGGGGTCCCATTGGTGCAGCTTGTCGCGGAAGCTGTAGACACGTTCCTTGGCCCGGCTCTTCTCTTCGTCTCGCCGCGCACCACCGAAGGCCGCGTCGAACTGGTAATGGTTGAGCGCCTGCTTCAGGGCGGCCGTCTTCATGACATCGGTGTGTTTTTTCGATCCGTGGTCGAACGGATTGATATTCTGCTCGACCCCCTCCTGGTTGATCCAGACCTTCAGATCAAGGCCCTGTTCGCGACAGAACCGATCCCGGAACTCGACCATCTCGCGGAATTTCCAAGTCGTATCGACGTGCAGCAGCGGGAACGGCAATCGTCCAGGATAGAACGCCCGTTGCGCAAGACGCAGCATGACAGCCGAATCCTTGCCGATTGAATAGAGCATCACCGGTCGCTCGAACTCAGCGGCGACCTCGCGGATGATGTGAATGCTCTCTGCCTCGAGTACCTTCAAATGTGTTAAGTTGTAACTGCTGCTGGTCATCCGCCCTCCTCGTTGGTGTCTGTCTGGTTGAAGCATACAAAATTGCTTCGCCAGAGCGAAGGGCACTTCCCGGACGAGCAGCAGTCCGCTCCGCCCCGCTGCAAGTCATCTGACGAGTTCCGGGGAACGATCAAAAATGACACATCCTTCGCCGATGTGGCTGAATCAGAATTCCGGCAGCGAAAAGAGGCCCTCAAGTCGAATTCGAGAATGGGAGCGGGGCATCAGCCCGATTCGTTTTTTTCGTTTCGTCGTAGGTAAGTCACCCGCGCGGAGGGTGTCGTTTCCCTCTGAAATGAGCGTGACGTCAACGGAATCCACATTCCTGCACGGCAGAAAAAACATCGCACGGGGTGCTGCCACACGGGAGCCTGAGCACGAGGAAAACAGTGGCTCGCTGCCACGCGTCAGACGGGGATTCGGACTCTTACGTCGATGGCGAACTCTGGAGATGGCGATAAACACAGGTGTCTCCTCATCAATCATCGGGTAACAGCATATTTCGCCGGAGTCACGATCAACCTTGCTGCCTGGGGCGTTTGAGCGGCCGAATTGCCGATTTTTGAGGGATTCTGAATCGGTCCATGCTCGATAGATCAAGTGGGTGCGGAGCGTAGATTTCGGGGAAGACGATGCTCCAAGTTCAGACGCTTGAGTGATCCAACGGTTTCACGCCGGGAATCGGCGAAACATGCAGCCGGTTGAACTTGCGAGATGAATTCACATATGAAACGAGCCTGCAAACATCCTCTGTTGAGTTTGCACCGTTTCTCTCGGAAACAGTCTGACCGCATTTCGGCGTGGGTCCTGGCTCTCACACTGGGGAATAACTTACTCCGGCGTCACCTTTTGCGGTGGAGCATTGCGGCCGTCTGCGCGGCAGGGATTTCACTGTCGACGCTTTCGGCGGCGGACATTCCCGTCACGACGATCAACGATTCAGGTGCTGGATCTCTGCGCGCGGGACTGGCGGCCGCGACCTCCGGCGACACGCTCACGTTTCAAACAGGACTGGACGGTTCTACGCTGGTAAATGGGCCAACCCTATCCGTCACCACGGCGGTCACGCTGCACGACCAGACTGCGATCGCGATTACCGACAACCATGCGTACACGATTGCGGGCCCGTTGACGATCAATTGGGACGGAACTCTTGCGCTCAATGGAATCCTGTCCGACGGAACCTCGCCCGGCAGCTTGGTCAAGAACGGGACGGGGACGCTACTGCTTTCGGGCGTCAACACCTATACGGGCGGGACCACGACGAACGGCGGCTCAATCCGCGTTCTCAATAGTGCCTCGCTCGGAACAGGCACGTTAACGGCCACGGATGTGGTGGGTTCACCGACACTCCAATTGGGAAATGCCGTCACACTGACGAACAAGATCGCACTTCATACGACGCTCACGGTCGAAACGGTTTTAGGAGGGACGAGCCAACTGAGCGGTGTGATCAGCGGAACGAACGCGACCGATGGTTTGATCACGACGGGTCCGGGGACACTGACTCTGAGCGGTGTAAATACATTTGCGGGGGGTGTCCATGCCGCGAACGACAGCACGCTGCAGGTTCAGAACAATGCGTCACTCGGAACGGGAACTCTGTCGAATGCCGGTGACCTGACTCTGAATCTTGCGACCGGACTGGTGATCTCCAATCCGGTTTCCTTGGGAAACAATCTCACCGTTGGTGTCGCGTCAGGAACAGCCACGATGAGCGGACCGATGACCGAGACGGCACCGAGTCAGTTCACCAAGACCGGGGCCGGAATCTTGGTGCTGTCGGGAACAAACAACTACACCGGCGGAACGATCGTCAGCCAGGGGACACTTCAAGGGAACTCAAACAGCCTGGTCGGAAACATCACCAACAATGGTGTTTTGATCTTCAATCAAACCACCGACGCGACCTTCGCGGGGGATATCAATGGGACTGGCACGCTCACGAAGAGCGGTGCCGGAACCTTGATCCTGAGCGGGACCAGCGGCCTGACTGGAACCACGACGATTAGCCAGGGTGGCTTGCAGGTGATGGGGGCATTGACGGGGCCGATCAACCTGACAAGCGATGCGGGACGGCTCAGCGGGACGGGAACGGTCGGAAATATCACCAATGCGGGTACGGTTGCACCGGCGACGAGCAGCATTGGTACGTTGACCGTCAACGGAACGTTCACCCAGACAACGGGCACGACGGAAATCAAATTCAATTCCACGGGTAATGTCCCCAACGTCAATAACGACGTCTTGAATGTCACGGGACATGCGACGCTTGGGGGAACGCTGAAAGTCCTGGGAGTTGGCGGCGGCACGTTCTTACCAGGGACCCAATACACGGTCATCACGGCGGGAGGTGGAGTTTCGGGTCAATTCTCAGAGGCTCGAACCGATCTCCCCTTTTTCCGCGTCAACGTGATCTATGATCCGAATGATGTGGTGTTTTCTCTTCAGCCGACAACCAGTCTCGCTGTCGCCGCGACCACTCAAAATCAACTGAATGTGGGCACCGCTCTGGACAACATTGCGCAAACATCCAGTGGGGCTCTGTTCAATATGATTGGCGATTTGGGAGTGCTACCCGTTGACCAACAGCAGCAATCGCTCAATCAATTAAACGGCGAGGTCTTCGGGAACTTGCAAACGCAAGGGCTGGAGATTGGCAGTCAATTTCAGCAACGCGTCACGAATGCCCTCGTCAGTAACATCGGTTTTCTGGTCGGGGAGGGCGCCCGACCATCGACTGACACAGGCATTCGAGGCCAGTCGGTCTCTTATGGAAGACCGAGAACGTGGACCCAAGGGTTCGGATTCGGTGGAAACTATCGCAACGATGGCAACGCCGGGTCATTGCACTTTGGACAAGGCGGTGGGATCTTCGGCACAGAACTCCCCGAAGATGACGGCCTTCGCATCGGCGTTGTCGGCGGAAGTTCGTATGGTCGCTTTAGCGATAGCTTCGGTGGAGGCGGCCAGCTGAGTTCCTACCAGCTTGGAGCCTATTCGCTGATCGATGGCGATTCCACGTATGTGCTGGGTTCCGCGAACTATGGCTACAACAAATACTACACGCATCGTGACGTCGTGATCGGCAGTGACGCTCAACGGCTGACGGCCGGATTCTCGGGAAGTCAGATCGGGGCCAACATCGAAGCAGGATTGAAGCTGGCTGCGGGCTCCCTTCGCGTTCAGCCGCTTGTCGGCCTGCAATACCTCTATTTGTGCCAGCAAGGGTTTGAAGAGTCGGGCGGGCCTGCAGCGCTTGACGTCGCGCGCAGTCGCGCAAATTCCCTGCGAGCCAGCATCGGCGTGCGAGCAGCATTCGATCCGATCGAGGGCCCGGGCGAATCACTGTGGACACCCTTTACCCATGCACGACTCGTTGGCGACATGCTCGACAATGACCGCATCATCAATGCGTCATTCAGCGGTGCACCGATCGGGGGGGCGTTTACCTCGCAAGGCACGCGGATCGGGCAGGTGTATGGCATTGTGGGCGAAGGACTGGAAGTCCGCGTCAACGAGACATGGTCATACCTGGGCGCGGCCGAGATCACAGCCGGTGATCGAACTCTGATCGGAACAGGCTCGATCGGCGCCGTCGCGATCTGGTAGACGCTGGGGGCGCCCCAACTCGACGCAGGACCGCATGCGGTCCTTTCCTTGATTTGCGGCGATGGAATCCCCGCGAGTTTCCGGCATTTTGACCTAACCATCGAATGTCGATGCCGACGCATCGTGAATCGCTGTGACGTCAAAGTTTCGACCACCTGCACAATTAATTTCCACTTTCAACGACGAAATGCCGGCGTTTGCGGCCTGTTGAAATCAGGGGGCAGGCGCGTTGCTTTCGCGTTTGAACGGTGCTTTTTGAATCGGGGTCGGGCCAGTCTTCGAGATTTCAAGAGGGCGCTCGCCGGCACTCGTGGAAGCCGTTACTTCCGCGTTCGAAAGTGACTTAATCTCAAGTGGTGAACAATCTCTGCCTGTTTGGCTTATCGTTTGCTTACCTGCCGCAATTCTTAGCTCCAATTCAAGATCGCACACTTTTCTCATCTTCGCACTCACTGATTCTGAGTCGAAATCGCAGTCGCCGAAGCCTACCGAGGCCCTGTGTATAAGGAGCGAATCGGGACTGCAATGGAGACGGTCAAAGAGTGGGATGGCGAAAACGAAGGCGGGTATTCGTCACAGTTTCCTCAAATGAGACACACCAATCGTGCGAACCATTATTCCACTTGTTCTGTTCGTCGCCTTGGTCGGCTTCTTCGATCGATCCATCGCCGCAGCCTCGCCCGATGACGGGTCGGTGCTCCCATTTCCGTCAACACCTTCAGCCAGTGTCGCGAAACCTCGGCTGCAGGACTCAATTCACAAGCGCCGAACCGAGCCCATCCGTGTCGCCGCCGACGCACCGAACATCCTGATTATCCTGGTGGACGATGCAGGCTTCGGCGTGCCTGACACGTTTGGGGGATTCGCCCACACGCCGACTCTGACGCGACTTCGCAAAGAGGGCCTTTGCTACAATCGCTTTCATACCACGTCGATCTGCTCACCCACTCGCGCCGCGCTGCTGACGGGCCGCAATCATCAGCGGGTTGGGTCTGGTACGATTGCCGAACGTGCCGTGGACTGGGACGGTTACACCGGCATCATTCCTAAGTCGTCTGCGACCATCGCCGAGACGCTTCATCATTACGGCTATAAGACATCCGCATTCGGCAAATGGCATAACACTCCGGCGGATCAAACGACCTCAATGGGTCCCTTTGATTACTGGCCGACAGGTTATGGGTTCGACTACTTCTACGGTTTCCTCGCGGGTGAAACATCACAGTGGGAACCACGCCTGATAGAGAACACGACGGCGATTGAACCTCCACACAACGAGAACTACCACCTGACCGAAGACATGGTGGACAAATCCGTCACATGGCTGAAGCACCATCGCGCCTTTGCCCCCGACAAGCCGTTCTTCATGTATTGGGCACCTGGCGGCGTACATGGCCCACACCATGTTGCGAAGCAGTGGGCGGATAAGTATCAAGGGAAGTTCAACCAAGGTTGGGACAAACTGCGTGAAGAAATTTTCGCTCGTCAGAAACAACTCGGCTGGATTCCTGAGGATACCCAACTCACTCCCCGTCATAAGACCATGCCCGCCTGGGACAGCATACCAGCCTCCGAGCGATCCTTTCAGACACGCCTCATGGAAATCTATGCCGGATTCTGCGAGCACACTGATGCACAGGTCGGCCGACTTATCGATTCCCTCGAAGAGATGAACCTGCGCGAGAACACTCTCATTTTCTACATTTGGGGTGACAACGGATCATCGGCAGAAGGGCAGAACGGGTCGATCAGCGAATTGCTTGCGCAAAATCAGATTCCCAATACGATCACGCAGCAGATCGGTGCACTCAAGGAACTCGGCGGATTGGATGCACTCGGAACATCCGTGACCGACAACATGTATCATGCAGGCTGGGCGTGGGCTGGCAGCACGCCATTTCACAACACGAAACTTGTTGCGTCTCATTTCGGCGGTACGCGAAACCCGCTGGTTGTTTCGTGGCCGAAAAACATCAAAGCAGATCAACAACCTCGCACGCAGTTTTACCACGTCAACGACGTCGCTCCCACAATTTATGAAGTGCTCAAGATCAAGCATCCAAAGAGCGTGAATGGATTCGAGCAAGACCCGATTGATGGTGTCAGCATGGCAAAGTCGCTCACCGCGGCTGACGCACCGGAAAACAAACCGACACAGTATTTCGACAACAATGGGAGTCGAGGAATCTACCACCAAGGCTGGTTCGCCTGCACATTTGGCCCCCTCATCCCTTGGTTGAATGCACAGAAGGGACTTGCCGAATGGGATTCGGCGAACGATGTGTGGGAGTTGTACGATCTCCGACAGGATTTCTCACAGGCCCGGGACCTGGCCGCTCAGCATCCGGAAAAGCTGGCTGAGTTGAAACAACTGTTTCTGGCAGAAGCGCAAAGAAACAATGTTTTTCCCATTGGTGCTGGAATCTGGCTACGGCTTCACCCCGAAGACCGAATCAAGACTTCACACACACGGTGGACCTTCGATGACACGACCACTCGAATGCCTGAGTTCACCGCGCCGCCCGTTGGCAATCACAGCAACGCCGTCACTCTCAATCTCGAATTTGGCGAACGATCCAGCGGCGTCTTGTACGCCCTTGGAGGCTCGGGCGGTGGACTCGCGTGTTACATGGACGACGGTCACCTTTGCTTTGAATACAACCTCATGATTATCGACCGCACGGTATTGAAGTCACGTGACAGACTGTTGCCGGGCAAGCACACGATCGTCGTGAAGACGTTGCTAAAAGAAGAAAAACCGGGATCGCCCGCGGACATCATTCTGACCGTGGACGGCGATGACGTCGCGCGGGGTACAGCGGCAATGACGGTCCCCGCAGCCTTCACGGCCAGCGAAAGCTTTGATGTGGGCATGGACCTTGGCTCGCCCGTGGCACGTGACTATTTCAAACGATCGCCGTTCAAATTCAACGGCACGATTGAGAAAGTCACAATCGAACTGAAGTAACCTCATCATCAACAAAATCATCAACAAAAGACTCGCTATGACTTTCATCAAATGGTTCTTGCCGATCTTCGTCACAACGCTTTCGTTCGGCGCGGCATCGGCCGCCGAACGGCCGAACATCGTCGTCATCGTTGCGGACGATCTGGGAAATGCCGACCTCGGTTACCGGGGCAGCAAGATCAAGACTCCCCACATTGATGCTCTCGCAAAGGGCGGCGTGCGGCTCGAATCCTACTACGGCTTGCCACTTTGCACCCCGGCCCGCGCGGCGCTGATGACCGGTCGCTACCCGATGCGCCAAGGCCTGCAAACGCTCGTGATCTTCCCGAGCCACAGGTACGGGCTACCAACTGACGAAAAGACCTTGCCGCAAGCACTGAAGGAAGTCGGCTACCACACGGCAATGGTCGGAAAGTGGCACCTGGGCCACGCGGACAAAAAGTTCTGGCCACAAAACCGAGGATTCGACCACTTCTACGGCAACGTGGTTGGTGAGGTCGACTACTTCACCAGGGAGCGAGGGGGAGTGGTCGACTGGCAACGGAACGGCGAATTCTTGCGGGAAGACGGATATTACGTCGACCTGATCGGTACCGAGGCGGTGAAACTGATCGCAGGGCACGATAAGGCCAAGCCGTTGTTTCTGTATTTCGCATCGCTGGCCCCGCACGCACCCTATCAGGCGCCGAAAGCAGACATCGACGCGTACAACGACATCTTTGATAACGAAATGCATCGGACCTATGCGGGAATGATCTCCAACCTCGATCGGCAAGTCGGCCGAGTCGTCGCGGCACTAGAGACGAATGGCATGCGCGAGAACACGATCATCTTCTTCACCACAGACAATGGCGGTGCCACCAGTGCACTCTTTGCTACGGGTGCGCGAGCACCAGAGGAACGTGAGGCGAGCGGCGGCGTCGCCTTAGGCAGCAAACCACCGTGCTCGAATCTTCCCTTCAGCGGCGGCAAGGGAAGTCTGAAGGACGGAGGCGTCCATCTGCCTGCGATCGTGAATTGGCCTGGCAGGCTCAAGCCTTCGGTCGTGAACGAACCACTGCACCATGTGGATCTGATGCCGACACTCTTGGCGCTCGCAGGTGGGAAAGGCGATCCATCCAAGCCTTTCGACGGCAAGGACGCGTGGGGCACTCTTGCTGAGGGAAAGCCATCGCCTCATGAGGAGATCCTGATCAATGTGGAGGCATTCCGCGGTTCCATTCGCAAAGGCCGATGGAAGCTCATCAAGGTCGCGACCCTACCGGGCAAGACGGAACTGTTCGACCTGATTCAGGACCCAGGTGAGAAAGAGAACTTGGCGGAGGCATTTCCCGAGGTTGTCCGAGATCTGGAAGCCCGACTCATGAACTATGCCAAGCAGCAAAAGATGAGCGAGTGGCTGAAATCGCAGGTGGACTACCTTGGCTTCCAGGGCGAAACGCTGCTTGACCCGGGATATAGTACCGACGGCGGTCTTCCACATGAGAAGCCGGTCCTGCCGACAAAATGACGCAGCGACTGCGATGTCAGGGCGTTTTCGAATCGCGGGGAAACCACCGCCTGTGATTTCCACAGGCGATCAATTGATTCTGTCCCATACCTGCAAAGGAATGAGATTCTTCCTTGGATTCGCTCACTTCGACGGATGATCCAATTCGTGTCCTTCGCCTCGCACCTGACGAAGTTCGGCTTCCAGTTCGGCAATTCGAGCCTGTAACGTCTCGATCACCGGGGCGACTTGACGTTGCGAGAACCGCCTGTGAATGTGCTGAGGGCAGTTCACATCCCAGGCGGCAATCGTGAAAAGGATCGCCCTTTCGACCTTACCGGGGTAAGACGGATCACGAAGCTGTTCGAGAAGTTCCGGATCGCCCTCGACAACACGCAGGGTGCCCCAAAGCTTGATGCGTCGGCTGTGGGCGTAGTCCATCAAGAAGATGAACCCCTTGGAATTTTCGGAGATGTTTCCCAATGTGATGTACTGACGATTGCCGCCGAAGTCTGCAAAGCCCAACGTATTCGCGTCCACGACTTTCAAGAACCCAGGTGAACCACCCCGGTATTGGATATAGGGCTGTCCGTCGGCGTTTGCCGTCCCGAGATAGAACATGTCCAACTCGGACAGGAATTCCTTCAGCCCGGAAGTGACCGTCGACTCCCAACTACCACCCTCTTCCATTCGGGCATAGCTTGAGCGAGATCCTTTCTCGGTCTGGATCGCTTTGACGGCGGGTGTGAAAGCAATGTCGCTGCTGAATCGAGACATGAAATGAACCTTTGACTCTGGATGTTGTCGAAGAGTCTTACGCTTTGCTCGAGAGCGAGCAAAGCATCATTGAACGCACGAAATACCGGGATCGTCCACAGGCCGCGCGCCGGGTGCAGGCCAATGAAACTTGCGTTCGTGTTCCGCAATGCGAACGTCGTTAATGCTGGCCTCGCGTCTTCGCATCAATCCATCGTCGGCAAACTCCCACAGTTCATTTCCGTAGGCCCGGAACCACTGACCTTGTGCATCGTGGTACTCGTACTGAAAACGAACGGCAATTCGATTCTGGCCAAAGCTCCAAAGCTCCTTTGTCAGTCGATAGTCGAGCTCGCGTTCCCACTTGCCCGACAGAAACTCTCGAATTTGTTCCCGGCCTCGAATAAATCGATCCCGATTGCGCCACTCCGAGTCTTCCGAGTAGGCGAGGGCCACTCGTTCGGGATCGCGGCTGTTCCACGCATCTTCAGCGGCACGAACCTTGGCGAGGGCCGATTCAAACGTGAAGGGTGGTCGAATCATCGTCATGGGATTATCCTCTCGATCTTGTGCACACCGACAACACGCCCGAGTACCCGTTGAAACAACGAGGACAGGTACCTTGGCGTTGACGATGCTATGTCGTCTTTTCAACTGGCCGGCCCCAGTCCTCGTTACTTCAACAGGCTGCTACGCTTGTTCGTGATGAACGATCGGTTCAGCCTTGGGGAAATCAATGTCGGTCTCGGCAACGTGATTAAAGTAGTTCGTGAAGATGTTCAGCGCCACGTTCGCGACGATTTCAGCAACGGCTGCATCATCCAACCCAGCCGTGCGAGCATCCGCCAAGTCCGTGTCTGTGACGCGCCCTTGTTTTTCCACAACTTGACGGGCAAACCGAATGATCGCGTCGGACTTCGAGTCGACGGACGTCCCACGGCGGCTATCGAGAATCTCATCGACGGTGAGTCCGACCATCCTGCCGATGGCCGAATGTGCGGCAAGGCAATAATCGCAGCCATTCGCCTCACCGACTGCCAGTGCGATCTGTTCGCGCGCCTTCGCTGATAGCCCACCTTTGCCCAACGCGCCGCTGAGTGACAGATAACCATCCAGGACCGCGGGTGCGTTTGCCATCGCACGGGTCATGTTGGGAACCAAACCCAACTTACCCTTCACCGCGTCGAGCAGATCCTTGGCTTTTCCGGTTGCGGTATCGGGAGCGATTTGTTGAAGGCGTGACATGTTAGAACCTTTCAAGAAGCGATTTGCAGAAGGCATCATTGCGAGCCGAACGTTTCAGCTTGCGTGATGATGTGACAAATCACTTTCCGTGCCAGATTCCACAGAAATCCTTAACACATTACTACAAAAAATCTTAAGTACAACGCAGAACAAATGAAGACGCAACGAAATTTCGTCGAACAGCGAGATTTCGTTGACAAACAACGAAATCTCGTCAAAATCGCGACATGACGAACGAACTTGAAAGCACCGGCATCCTGGGTGACCCGAAGCAGCTCCTGCTGGAACTGGCGTCACTCAGTCACCTGACAGAACTGCTTCCTTTGGCGGTTCAGCGATTGTCCGATGCCGCCTCGGTCGCGCTCGTGCGTGTGTGGCTCACGATGCCGCCGATGCCGGACGATTGTGCACGATGCCGCTTTGCGAAGGAGTGCCCCAATCGTGATCGTTGTTTGCATCTGGTCGCGAGTTCCGGACGCTCGCTCGTTGCCCCCAACGAAAACTGGCAACAACTCGACGGAGCCTTTCGTCGCTTTCCTATCGGTGTTCGGAAGGTCGGGCAGATTGCGGCCACAGGACAGTCGCTGGAAGTCGCGAGCATCAATCTCGATCATGCGTGGGTTGCGAACTCGGACTGGATTGTGGCAGAGCGGATCACATCGTTCGTCGGCCACCCCCTCATCTACCGGGGCGAAGTACTGGGCGTGCTCGGCCTGTTCGCACGGGAAGAGCCAACGAGTGCCTGTTTCGAGTGGCTGCGGATGATCGCCAATCATTTAGCCGCAGCTATCGCCAATGCCCGTGCTTTGAGCGAAATCGACTCGTTGAAAAAACGTCTCGAACTGGAAAATGAATATCTACGCGAAGAAGTTCAACAGGGGGCCGCATTCGGCGATTTAATTGGACAAGCACCAGCCCTTCAGGCTGTGACGCGTCAAATTGAACTGGTCGCACCGACGAACTCCGCCGTCTTGATCCTTGGTGAAAGCGGGACAGGGAAGGAAGTCGTTGCCAGAGAAATCCACCGGCACAGCCAACGGGCCAATCGACCGCTGATCAAAGTCAACTGCGCTGCGATTCCGCGAGAACTCTACGAGAGCGAATTTTTCGGACATGCCAAAGGAGCGTTCACGGGCGCATTGCGAGATCGCGCCGGGCGTTTTGAACTCGCCGACGGCGGGACGCTATTCCTCGATGAGATCGGCGAGATTCCACTGGACCTGCAGGCGAAGCTGTTGCGAGTCCTCCAGGAAGGCGAGATCGAACGAATCGGCGAAGAACGAACTCGGCGGATCGACGTTCGCGTCATCGCCGCCACCAATCGGGACTTGCGAGCAGAATCCGAAGCGGGGCGGTTTCGACAGGACTTGTTCTATCGCCTGAGTGTCTTCCCGATGGAACTGCCGCCTTTGCGTAAACGAGTGGAAGATATTCCGTTGTTGGCCGAGCACTTTCTCGGCCGCTTCGCTCGTCAATTGGGGCGTTCACGACTGCGACTGACGCTCGCCAATGTGCAGGAACTACAGCGTTACGACTGGCCCGGAAATGTACGCGAACTTCAACACGCGTTGGAACGGGCCAGCATCGTCAGCACGGATGGCCGCCTGCGATTCGATTTCCATCAAGCCTCGTCGAAGCAGCGTGCAACACTTTCGGAATCCACAACTTCGCAACGCGTGCTGACCGACGAAGAACTGCGTGCGTTCGAAGGCAAAAATATCGAAGCGGCCCTGGCCCAGTGCCGTGGCAAAATCTACGGTCCCGATGGTGCAGCGGCCTTGCTTGGCATGAAACCAACGACTCTCAATTCCCGTATCAAAGCCTTCAACCTCAAGAATTCGTAAGCGAACCTTTGTGATGACATGGGCTGCGAAAACGGGGCCTCCATCCGCTCACGCGATGATCACCACACGACTAATCGAGAATCTGACGACCAGTGACGGTCCTAGCGTTGTGTTGGTCTCAGGCACTGGCAGCGTGACGCCGAAATGAAAATGGTAGGGGCACCCTTTTTAGGGGGTGGCTCAGCCCCTCTGTGCTGCAGTCCCGAGCACGGTCGAGCCTCCGTATCGCCCGGCGTCAGCCATCCCATTTTTGATGTATACAAACAAACTTCAGCTTATCGCCGAGGCCGTTGAAGCTCGATCCTCTTTTCACACTTCTGACGCTTCGGCCTCGGGTGCCGCTAAAGTCGGCAGAATCCTGAAACTCGATGATTGTGCGGGGAGCGGCAAGTTTTTCGTGGTTGTTGTCGATGCTTTTAAAGATCGACTTCGACAACGTTTTCCCAAACTCGCGCGACAATCTTGGGCCGCTTGATTCGTCATCGCCAAGGAGCAACCAACGTGAACCGACAATTGCCTTCTCTCATTGGTGCGTCACTCGCATTGCTGTGCGTTGTTTATCACGGAGCGTCGGCCGAGGCTCAGATCGCGCCTGGCTATAGCACGAGCTGCTCGACATGCTGCACCATGAACCTCCCGACTGAGCAGGACGATTGCAGCTATGCCTGTGCCGGATATGGTCACCGTGGTTGGTATCAGCGAAACTTTGGTTCCAACTACTCCGCCGCGGGATGGTGTGGTGGCTACGGGCATTCTTTTTTTGGCCCCTACGGATGTGGCAACCAACGTCCATGCGGCCGTCGAGCCGTGCACCGTCCCTGCTGCCAAGCCCTTGCCACGACGCATGCCCCTGCCTGCTGTAGCGTGACACCGAACTGCAGTTCGGCGACTTCGTGCGGAACGACGATGACGAGACGGAGCTCAGCAGCCCCCGCGACCAGCACCGCGGCGTTTGAACTGGTCAGCAAGTCGACGTCCATTCCTGCAGATCTGGCGGAATCTCTGAAGTCGGATATCTAACGAACGATCAAGATGAGTGCGCAGGAAGTATGCCACTTTTGAGCAAGAGACCGGGATTTACGCTGGACGATGCATTGTCGGAACCTTGGCGGAAGTACGTGAATTGAAGGCATCGCATCCGGTTGCGGTCTTCAGGTACACCGAGACGGAGGCCTCAAATCGACATCTGCTAATGATGACGGATTGCCTGGCACGAAGTCCGTTCGGCTTTTCCTCGTCACACGATGATTCCGACATCGAATTCCTCAGAGCAAAGCCGGTACTTCGGGGAGTAATGGTCTTTAAGAGTGTGCTGGGTGTTCCAGAGGATCGAATTCGCAACCTCGAACAGTTATTTCGGCTTTCGATCAACTTCGGGCATTGGTCCGAGAAACTGCTTGAATGCATTGCGAAGATTAGCCCAGACGACGAACTCGAAGAATGATGACAGGGTTAGTCGCCCGATGAGTAGCCTTTCCCAGGCCGGCGACTGGCTCATTTTCCCACGGTACTGGGAAGGACGTCCCTCGTCGAGACACTGTGGATTTCCATTGAACCGGGAACAGGTGCCTGTCTCTCTCTCTTCGGGCTGTGGACGGATACGCCTGATGAAACACGTGAAACAAGCACTTTCATGTTCACCATATCATGGTATTTCTAAAACTGTGCGGAGCAAGTCCCTGTTGATTCATCAGGCTGTTGGGAACAGCGTGTCTTGCGATCTCATCTCCCGAGTTGAATATCCATTCGGCGCGTGAGATACTCATTCTCACTGTTTACAGTATGAAGAGAGTGAACAGAGACATTGTCGGACGTCATGAGAACTTACAATGATTCGACCTGAGGAAGCTTTCCTCTTGCCGCAGGACATTGAACCAACCCCCAGCCTCTCAACGGTTGCCTTGTCTCATCAAACGATCACAAGGGTTGTTAATATGCGATGGACGACGTCATTGACTCTGGTGGTATTGATGCTCGGATGCAGTAGCAAGACGCCGAATTCGACGCCGGCACCAGCAAGCAATCCAACCAATAGTTCCACGAGCACTCCTACGAACAAATCCAGCGAGACGGCTTCGCCTGCAGATTCTCAAACAGCCGGGCAGACTGCTCCTGCCGCTCAAGCGACCGCTTCGCCCGAATCAGATGTCGTTGTCAAAACGGTGGCGGAGATCTCCAAATCAATGCGGACCACTCTAGGCGAACAATATCCGACGCAAACGATTGAAGTGACGGGTCCCGTCGATAGTGTGGGCTACTCGCTGAAAGACATCACGGGTCTCGCGCTCAAGCATGGCCCCGGCACATTTGATATCGCGGGGTTTCCACTGCAAGAAGCGGAGGCCTGGGCTCGGATCTCACCAGGGCAAACGGTCACGGTACGTGCAAAGTATAACAAAGACAGTTTGGACGGATTCTTATGGAAAATTTATAAGGCGGGCCCCAATCCAAGCCCCATTCTGACGACGACGCAATTGGGAGAAGACTTTAAGAAAGATCTGACTGCGGCACACAATAAATACACCGGTCGATCGTTCTACTTGACTGGAAAAGTAGCAAGTGCTGAAACAAACGATCTCAAGCTGACGAAGGTCAAATTGGACACCGGCTCGCTGCCGTCACCGCTGCTCGTGGTCGAACCACACTTTGTCGATTTGGCACCGATTACAGCCGGTCAAACGC
This sequence comes from Schlesneria paludicola DSM 18645, assembly GCF_000255655.1. Lineage (NCBI taxonomy): Bacteria > Pseudomonadati > Planctomycetota > Planctomycetia > Planctomycetales > Planctomycetaceae > Schlesneria > Schlesneria paludicola. Next base: position 2,910,818 of record NZ_JH636434.1, read on the forward strand.
TGAACGCTCTGTGTATTTACAATCGAGCAAAGCTTAGCCCTCCTTTGAACTCCGATGAAACGTTGATTGACATCGACAACGTGGAGCTGATCACGATCAAATTCCCCGTCGATGGCGTCACCTATGCAAAGGAACTCTCGCCCGCGAAGTAGGCGTGATCGTGGAAATAGGCCAAGGCCAACGGGAGCCTCACCGCTCGCCGCCCGAAGTGTTGAGGGGGATTGGCATGTTGATCTTCACGGTGCCATGGTGTTTTTGAATCTGGGCGAAGCCACTACTTCCGATCTCCACAGACCGATCGCGATCTACAGCCGCAGCATCGAGAAAATTCGAGCCATCGATTCGCCGTCATTTGCGAATAAGAACAAGCAGGCCGAGACATAGCTGAACGTCAATGCCACGGAGACGGCATGGATCGCTCGATTGCGGTTGTAGGCGGCGAATCGTTCCCGGCCCAGCCATTTTTTCAGGTAGATCGTGTAGTAGTGGTGCGCGATCAGCCCCGCCGCGTGGGCCACGCCAAATGCCGCATAGTTCCAACCGACACCATGCCAAATCCCGACCAGCAGGAAGACAACCAGGATCGTCAGCGCAATGGCGTGGTTGGCATTCTTAGGCCCGAAAGTGCGTACCAGGAATTTTGAGAGCGGAGAAAAGACCACGTCACGCATGTAATGAGACAAGGTGATGTGCCAGCGGTTCCAATAGTCGCCAAGATTTCTTGCGACAAGCGGATTCGCAAAATTCTCAGCGACAGGGATCCCCATGAGCCCCGCACTGCCGATGGCGATGTCGCAGAAGCCTGAAAAATTGCAATACAAGTACAAGTAGTACGCCACCGCCGCGATGGGCAGATCAATCAGGTGGTGCGGATGCTCGTCGAGCAGCAGGCCCGTGTACGTGAGCTGATTTAGCAGTGGTCCAAAAAATCGGTTCTTGACTGCACCGACGAGCACTCGCAGCGCGGCCCGGCCGACCGGAATCTCAGGCTTGTTCGATGGGACAAAACCCTGGTGATGCATCCGATAGGGGCTGATCGGACCGACCGAGAGCGTTGGAAGAAATATTGCAAAGCCAAAATACTGCCACAGTCCAGGCTTTGGTACGACGCCATTGCGAACTTCCAGCACCAGATAGCTCGATCGAAATGCGATGTACGAGAAACCGACCATGACCGCATTCAGCGTGAAGTCCGGACGACGCTCGATCAACCGCCCCAACGAAGGACTAACCAGCGCAGCCAACTCCTTCACCGGCGCGTACCGGATAACGATAAGGAAGAGGATCGGAATGAAGAACGCAATCCATGGCTGCCAACCCGGTTGATCGCTCCACCGCCGCATGGCCAGGTACTGGACGTACAACGCAAAAAGGTAGGCGACAAAAATCAGGTTCAGGACAAGCTGAAACTTGACGGGAAAACGCTGTTCGTTGTTCCAATAGAAAAAGTAGTAGACTGCGCCAATATTGAGCGCGGCAAACGCCGGATCGCGAAGCGAAGACGTGAGCCCAACGAGCCAGCGACCCAGGAGGAGATAGAGACCAAGAGCCAACAATGTTTCCGTTGCCAAGCTCAAAACCCTCCGTAAACAAGCCCGTTGTCGAGCATGAAACAGGGAGAGATCATGGTCAATGACAGTGCGGCGACAGCAAGAATGACGACAAGGGTCAGCATGAACCGCTCACTGACGGCTGGCTGAGGTGACATAGAGTTTTCCCAGCATTGGGGTGATGAGTTGTGTGAACCATTCCTGACCATTCTGGTTGAGATGGTCATTGTCGTAGAACAGATTGTTGAGGTCCGTCGATTCGACGCCGGAAAACAACTTTGCGGGCGGGATGCCGACCATGTCCACAGGCGTTCCCAACACGTCCGGCCAATGGCAACGTTCAGGAACAACCGTTTTCTCGCGATCGCTCAGCAGGGGAATATTCAACAGAACCAATCGGGTTCCTCGCTCTCGACATAACTCGGCGAGCTTCCTGGCGAAATGGAGTTGAAACTCGGGAGGCGGACCCGCGAATGCAAACTGACTCGCGGTCCGGTCGGAATAGGAGATGACATCCTCGCTCGTTGCCTGCCCCATTGGCCGGAAGTGCGTGAAATCATGCGAGGTGTCGATCGACTTTCGCATCTTGATCGAACCAAGATTTCCTGAAATATTCAGGTCCGTCTGGTTCGCGCGCGCGTTCCACCAGTTGGGTGGTGTCTGCTCGCTGAATTCCACGATGTTGGGACGCACGAGACTCAGCAGGTGCCTGGGCATGCCGAGGATGGCGCCACTGTACAATTGGGCTTGCCCAAGCCACGACAACCCCTTCAGTGAGTCCGAGTTCTCTCCGATCCGAAACCAGCGACAGGAGTGGTTGTGTGGCACGTTGGCGATGCCTTCATCGGTGATCACGAGCATCTTGACGTGCCGATGGTCCAATAGATCCTTGGCCATCGTGTAGACGCCGTCGAATCCTTGCCAGGGCCAGCCAAGCGTGATCGCGTTGACGTCGTGCCCGAGTTGCTTGCTGAGCGTTTCTTTGACGTAGGGCGTGTCGACCGCCCACCACAGATGGGACGTGCCAACAAATGCGATGTCGACATCCGCCGTCTCGGTGAAGACTTGCTGTTGGATCCACGGAAAGAATCCATACTTCCACGCAATCGTGGGGTAGACGTCGCGCCGATCCAACAATCCGGTTCGCCCCATGAACGCGGGCAATCCGATGAAAGTCATGAGCAGCAGGACGAATGCCACCATTTGCCGAATCGAGGAAAATGCGGGTGACATCGGATTCATTTCTCTGTCGTTCGGCGGAGAATCAAATCGGCGAACTCACCCACGTTCTTGGTCGCCTCGACTTCTCCAACACGAAATCGAACATTGAAAGTCTGCTCAACCGCCAGCAGAAGCGAGATTTGAATAAGTGACGTCCATTCGGGCACATCCTTGGCCGACAATTCCCGAGTCAATTGGGGAGGATCGAGAAAGATATCTTCGAAAAGTCCCTGCAGCTTCAGCATCACGTCATCTTGATTCATGTCGTACTCCGAACGTTGATCTTCGTTGGACGCGGGCAAAAGGAACCGAGTTCGAGCACGAAGTCAGCCCGATCGGGCGCGATTGATTTGGTTTGGAATCCCATTCGCGAGTAAAAATCTCGAACCATTTCATTCTTCGCGGTCGGCAAGTAGACGCCTTCGAGACGTGAATGCCCACGATCCTGCGCCTGACGGCAGAGCTCGTTCAATACGGCATCCTCCACTTGTCGCTTAAGCACGCGGCAGCTCATCAGCCACGTGTCAATATAAACCGCCTCGCTTCGAGCCTGCCCCACGACAATGGAAACCAGTCCATGATCACCAAACCGATCTTGAAGTCGCACGGACAGGCAAATCCAATCCTCCTGATTGATCAGCGACTGAACTTCGGCTTCGGTTCGACGGCGTGTGGTCAGGTTAAACTGATTGCTCTTGTTGATGAGCTGCGCAAGTCGCGGGACATCCATCTGATTGAATTCACAGATTGCGGCCTCCATCCCAAGAGATTCCAAATAGGCCGGCATATCGGTGGCCGAGGCAAGCAAATCTTGTCGTTTGCGTTCGGCCAGGTATTGGTCGGTCCTCTGGGCGTCTTCGACGGTGATACTGCGAGGTTCAAACAATCGGCAATCCTGCAGTTGCCCAGCGTAGTCGGCAGCACTGCTGCCCAGCAAAATGGTCGTCACCTCGGGCACAAATTGGCGGACAATTTCGATTTCGGCCGGATTGTCATCAACGAAGACGAAACTATCGATTCCCAACCCCAGTTCGGCTGCCATCTGACGAATATTTTCGGACTTGGGATCCCAATTCGCTTTGAACGATACGAAGTCGTCCAACCGCAAGACCATTTCAGGATGCTTTTCGAACGGCTCAATGGCTCGTCGTTCGTCGTTCTTGCTGGACACGGCCAGTAATACGCCGCGATCTTTGAGTGAAACAATGTATTTTTGGAATGCTTTAAAGGCTTCCCCGCGCGGCGACGTATCACCGATTTCGATCCCCTCTAGACCGTCGTCACCCAAGACGCCCCCCCAAAGGGTATTGTCAAGATCCAGCACGAGTACCTTTTTCGGCGTCGCGCGCAGACCAAAAATCAAATGCGCGACCTCACGACAGACTTCAAACAGCAGCGAGGGCGCACAGAACTGCTTGCTTTCAAACCAACCTCGCGAATCTTCTGAAGCGAGAGCGCCATGCCGGTTTGCCAGGAATTCAATGTCCAGGATTCGGACAAACGGCGGTGCAGTGAGTCCCATTTCCAGGTTCACGCACTTTCGAAAATTCCAGTCTGTCCCAAGACTGCGCGAGCGCAATTCACCCAGATCGTATCGCGCGGGCAACATGAAGTTGCCCAGTAAGACTTCCGCGCCGGTCTGTTCGTGCACCGTTCGACACAAACCCAATAGCTGCGTCGCCAAGGTGTTGGCAGCGACCTGTACAATCTCCCGCGAATCTCCGATCGCACCTGCGTACCGGCACCGCTGAAGTCCAGGTAATACAAGGACGACCTGGGGCCGGAATTGATACAGTGCTCCATCCACCTCCGTCATTTCCGCGACGTAGTTGTCGTAATCGCCGAGAAACAACTCGCACGTGACGCCATTCGATTCAAGATAATGAGAGACCAATTCATGCAGCGGATAGAGGTTGTAGCCACCGAGAATTGCCAGCCTTAATGGCGTCTTCGCGGCCCCTTCATGTTCGATCCCCAGAGCCAAGGCTTTCTTTCGAAGTGATGAAAGCAAGAACAACTCACTGAACGTGGTGGCATCAAGCGTCTGTTGTTTCAGCTTCCCCCAGAACTCGGGCGAATGGCGGCGAAGGAGATCTTTGATTTCGTTGAGGATGACGCCCATCAGAATCTCCTTTCTGTTGCCAATGTCTTGTCGACGTCTGTCTTGTCGACCACTGTCTCGTCGACTGTTGCGAAGGTCACCACCGTTCACGGATCAAAGATTGGGACAGATCCGTCTTCAGCGGCGACTGGTATTTTGGTTGCGAACACTTCGCGCCGTATCACGCCTCGCGTGCGATGAAAATGGATCAGTCCCCAACTCTTGAACGTTGACGTGTCAAACTGCAGAAGATTGAGCAAACCACTTTTCACCCAATCGTGTCCGCAATGTGGTCTTTTTTGCCCAAAAGGATTCGCGAATGGCGGCGATTCATAGGGCAAGACATTTATCTCGTCAATTGGAACTCGGGAAAACACGATTAACGTCCATGGCTCGAACGAGGAGAGGTGGAATCAACAGACAGAACCGCTGCAAAACAAGCAATTCTCTTAATGTCCCCCGGTTTGCAGCCGGAGGTCTTTCGGGACCAGAGTTGGGGGCTGCCGCGTGGAACAGGACGGAGTCGAGTCAACGGGGACAAGTTGATCGAAGACGCCAGGCGCGCCACGATCGAACACAAAATGAGCTGGCGTTCGTTCCCGAATCATCGCTCTTTGAAGGGCGACATTTCCAATGCCTGTGGTTGCAACGGCTGGCCAACGTTCGATCTGATTGATCCAGACGGCATCATTCGAAAGCAGATGACACCTCAACGAATTGAAGCCGCAATCCTGGTTGACGTGGGCGACTTGCGCCATTCCACAATTGCCCCATTCCGCAACGCATTTCGCCTCAGCCACAAATCTCGGGCTCGACGTGGGATGGGGTTTGCATCGTCCCACGCTTTTCCGCTCCACAGGCGCGGCATTTTTATCATCGCAGGCAAACCGCCTCAAATGCCCAGCCTCGCAACTCATATGGTTGCTACGAGCCGCCACCAGTGATAGGATCGCAAATTCCTATTGACTGGGGCCATCAAGCGTAACGTGCGTTCATTCGTTGCGAGGCATCCGTTGGTCATCTTCCACCATCTGAGATCATGACTTGCACAATGTTTCGCAAAACGATTGTCCTCCGGTTGTACGTTCTCTTGATGTCGTTGGCTGCCATCGTTCGATCGACAAATGCCCAAAGCAGCACGCCAAGTCAACCCGATGTTGACCCATCCGCTGCGAAGTCAGGTGTGCGATTCACCGTCGAAACGAGTTCGAGGCTTGGTACACTCACTTATCTGCCCGAACAATGGGGCGAGTTGCAGCTCAGGCTCGAAAACAGTGCCGATACGGCCCGGAGCCTTCTGTGCACGTCCTACTTTGGCGACAACACTAGCTTGCAATTCGGTCGCCAGCTCTGGTTGCCCGCTCGATCCAAGTTGACACTATCTCACCCGGTCCTGTTCCCCAAGGTGGAACAGGCTCAAGACCATGCGATCAATGTCCATTCGCTGCTAGTCGAAACGGTCAAAGGAAATGAAGTCCTGATCAAGAACGATTCAGGACAACTTCGTCATGATTCGTCGTTGCGAATGACGGAGTCCCCTCGCAATACCGGTATTGTCGCAGGTTGGGAATCGGGCGACGATTTGCCGCAAGAGGTGTTGGATCTCGTCATTGCGAGTCGGGTCGATCAGGGGTTGAGCAACAGGACGACGCCGCTTGATCTTCAGTTCCTACCCGGCGACGAAACGAGTTTGCTTTATCTCGATCACATTGTCGTCGCCGACAATCGGCTGATTGACGACGAAGCATCCCTGATCGCCATTCGTCGCTGGCTGCATGCCGGCGGTCGTTTGTGGATTATGTTGGACCGAACCGATCCGGTGATCCTCGAACGATTGTTCGGAGACGAGTTCCGAGGGCATCTGGTCGATCGAGTCGGCCTGACATCGTTCGGTATCGATCGGGTTCCGACGTTGGCCGCCCCCGACGGCGAGCGCGGGCCAGTCGTCGAGCATGATGTTCCGGTTGAATTGGCACAGATCGTCATGACCGGAATGAAAGTCTGGAATACGGTCAACGGCTGGCCCGTTGCAATGACCAAATCGTTCGGAGAAGGACGACTGCTTGTTACAACACTCGGAGCACGTGGCTGGATCAAGCCAACTCCCCCGGATGAGAAAAAGCCTGTAGGTCCTCAATCTGCGAACCTTGTATCGCCTTATGTCCCGCTATCGCCAATGGAAGATCTGTCGGCGTATGTTCTCGGCAAACGCGAGCCCGAGTTGATTGCACCGGCAACTCAGGAATCCTTTGCTCAGGAGCGGATCTCGTACAAGGTCCCGGGGTGGACACTGATCGTCGGCACGATGTGCAGCTTTTTGGCGCTGTTGCTCGCGACGGCCATCTGGCTGTGGAGAACGGATCGCGCCGAGCATTTCGGCTGGAGCGCCTCACTGCTGGCACTGCTTTATGGTGTCATCTTGACAGGTATTGGGCTAACCAGCCGTTATGGCGTCCCCGGAACCATCGCGAGCGTCCAACTGGTTCAAGCGCTCGAAGGGACAGAAGACGTGCGCACGCAAGGCGTGATTTCCGTCTATCGTCCTGAGGGAGTCGATTCCCTCGTTCGCACAACAAATGGCGGAAAATTCTGGCCACGCCTGGCCAGCGCTGAAGGCTCTACCCGCCGAATGGTCACCACCGACCTGAAAACATTCCACTGGGACGGTTTGCCCCAAGCTGCGGGCCAGCAACTGTATTCCAATGCAAACTCAATGTCATTCGTGAATCGAATCGAAGCTCGGGCGACAGTGGATCACCAGGGAATTGTCGGAAGTTACCAGGGCCAGCCCATCCTCATGACCGACGCCTTGCTTGCGACGCGTTACGGTCGAATTGGCGTCAAATTGGGCTCTGACGACCGGTTCACAGCCTCTGCCGACAACGTCCTTCAGGCCGACCAGTACCTTGACGCGACCTTCCTGGGTGACGAACAAGATCGACGGCGGCGAATTTTTGAAGACCTCTTCAAAAACCGAAGTTGGAAGGATTATCTCGATACTCCACACCTGTTGCTTTGGATGAAGGATTGGGATGCCGGATACGAGTTCGGCGAAGGACTCGTCCATAATGGAAACTCGCTCTTGGCCGTCCCACTGCAACTCACTCGGCCAGCCGGTGGCACCGAGGTGCTGATTCCGTCGCCTCTCCTTTCCATCTCGACACGGCGTCCTCCTGACGGGTCGACGGCGGCCGGCTTCTGGGACGACAAGGCCAAGGTGTGGCAGGAACGCTCTGGCGCCAGCGTGACCTGGCTGAGTTTTCAAATCCCTCATGATCTCCTCCCCCTGGAGGCGACCAAGGCACGTGTCGAAATCAAGATTTCGGGTCCATCAGGCCGTACGGAAATCATGGGGATCAAGGGCGGTGCTTCTGTCAGCCTTAAAACAGTCGTCAACCCGATTGGCGCGTTCTCGTTCGAGATTACCGATGCGGATCTGTTGACCCTTTCCGACCAGGGCGAATTGTCCCTGGGAATCAGCACCGGAAACCTGGATCTTTCGGATTCCAGCCAGGGAGGCCACGCGCAATCCAGCGGTTCCAACATGTCAAGTGGCGGAATGAAAACAGCCAACTATTGGAAAATCGAGACGTTCGCGTTGCAAATCTGGGCCAAAGTGCCCGGCCGATCGGAGAAGGACTGACCGCATGAAACTGAATGTTTCCCAAGGAGAGTCCGTCGGTACGCCGATCCTCTGCCTCGAGAATTTAACCAAGCGCTACGGCTCATTCACGGCACTCGACAACCTGTCACTGTCTCTGAACGCGGGACAGATTCTGGGGCTGATCGGCCCGAATGGTGCCGGAAAAACGACCACCATTAAGATCCTCGTGGGCTTGATTCGGCCCACATCAGGATCGGCCACGATTGCGGGCGTGGATTGCGTACGCAATCCCATGCATATCAAAAGCCTGGTCGGGTACATGCCCGATAAGTTTGGTTCCTACGACAATATGCGAGTGCGCGAGTACCTCGACTTTTTTGGTTCGGCGTTCAAAATCCCCAGTTCCATCCGCACGAAACGCGTCAATGAAGTGATGGAGATGACCGGCACGGCTTACATGAAAGACCGCTACGTCGAAAGCCTGAGTCACGGCATGCAGCAGCGCGTCGGACTTGCCCGCACCATCCTGCATGACCCGAAAGTTCTGATCCTTGACGAACCTGTGAACGGACTCGATCCGCAGGCACGAATTGAAATGCGTGATCTGCTGATCGAATTGGCGCGACAAGGCAAAACCCTGGTCATCACCAGTCATATCCTTCCTGAGCTGGCGCGCATCTGCCAGCAAGTGGCGATCGTCACGAATGGCAAGCTGCGAGCGTTCGGAACGGTCGAGCAAATCGGGCGACAGGTCAGCCAGAAGCGAACGATCGAAGCCCAGTTTCTTTCCTCCGATCAAGTGGCCACGGCCGCAGACATCATTCGGAAGTCACTCGAGTCGAGTGCGGAAGTGGTCGAGGCCCACGCCGAAGCAACGGTTCGATTTCGTACCGCCCAGCCTGAAACGGTACTCGGTGCCCTGCTTGAACGTCTGATTAAATCGAATCTGAATGTGACGCAATTTCGCGAACTTCAAACAGATCTTGAGGAAGCGTTCATCTCATTCACGCGACCACAAGATTCCAACAAAGAAAAGAAACAGGCCACCACCGGAGCGAAAGCCGATGCTTAGTGCACTACTCAGGCGAGAGCTCCTCACCCCACTTCGTCGCAAACGAATCATGGTGTTTCTGCTGGGGCTGGCAACACTGTTTGGCCTGCTTGTCATCATCCGCTGGCCGACCGACGGACAGGTTGCGCTCAGCGGAGCCCGTTCCCAGCAAATCTTCCGACTGTTCGCATACGGACTGCTCGGAACCATGTTGCTGCTGCTGCCCGTGTTCCCTGCCACGAGTATTGTCAGCGAAAAGAAGCGCGGCACACTGGGGCTGCTGCTGAACTCTCAATTCGGTCCATGGCGAATTTATTTCGGCAAGCTGCTCGCCGTACTGGCATTTGCCGGAATGATTCTGGCGATGAGCCTTCCCGCCGCCGGGGCTTGCTACACAATGGGCGGGCTGTCGCTGTACGGTGAGGTTTGGAAGGTCTATCAGCTTTTAATGCTGGTCGCCTTGCAATATGCCGCCATCGGACTGCTCGTCAGCACCTATGCTCAATCCATCGATGCCGCAGTCAGACTGACATACGGGATTGTGCTGGGAACCACTGTATTGACGCTAGGGCCCCACTACTTCTTTCAAGGAACGGAAGGCTACCTGGCGCAACTTGGCGAACTCTTGCGCTGCTTCTCGCCACTCGCCGCCATGATCTCATTGACCGGAGTCGAAGATCCCGGAAGCCAAGGGCTCATGACAAAAGCCAACCTGCTGGGCCGATTCACGGTTTGGTCGCTCAGCTGTGCCTTCGTGGCATCGATCTGGACCATCAGCCGCCTGAATCACCGAATTTTCGACGTCTCGCGCGCGGCCGGAACGATGAGCGACGACTTGTCGAGGCCACTTCAATTTCTCCGCCGAATGTTTTTTCTTGTCGACCCCCAGAAGCGATCGGGCTCGATTCCGTCGTACCTGAATCCGGTCATGGTCAAAGAGTTTCGCTGCCGTCGTTTCGGCCGACTCCATTGGCTGCTGCGCCTCGTTGCGGTGTGCGCCATTCTGTCTCTGGGTTTGACGTACGCCACGACCGCCGGAACATTTGACTGGGGCGTCGAGACCATTGGTGCGATCTTGGTGGTGATGCAAGTCGCGCTGATCATCCTGGTGGCCCCCAGCTTATCGGCCGGGTTGATCAGCGTCGAAAGCGAACATCGCGGATGGCAACTTCTGAAGACCACTCCGATGAGCATGTTTAGCATTATCTGGGGAAAGCTCATCAGCGTTCTTCTGCCACTGGTGCTTGTGCTTTTCGCGACGATGCCTGGCTATCTCGTGATGGCGTACATCGATCCGGGAATGCAAACCCAAGTCCAACGTGTCGTGATCTGCCTGGCATTGACGGCGATTTTCGCCATGTTGCTGAGTGCCGCGGTGGGCAGCTTTTTTACGCGAACGGCTGCGGCAACCGCGTGTGCGTATGGTGTGTTACTCGCAGCCTGCGGCCTTCCCATGCTGGTCTGGATGGGACGTGACGCCCCCTTCGGGCATGAGGCCGTCGAAACCGCCTTGTCGTTTAGTTCGATTGCCGCCGCACTATCGGTCATTCGAATGCCTGGATTTCAGCAATACGAACTGATCCCCATTAACTGGTGGTACTTGGGAATAGGGTCGGCGGTCTCGTTGCTGGTGTTAATTTTTCGAACCTATCGCATTTCGCGACCCCAGTGATTCGCGACCCCAGTGAGATGACTCGCATGAGAAGTAGTCACTATTTGAAATGGCTTTTCAGCCTGATGTTGGCGGTCGCCTCTTTAGGCAGTGCGACGCCGTACGGTCAAGCCGCAATTCAGCCTGATTTCCTGGCCGACGTCGATCCGGAAATTCGTGATCTGGAACCCGTCCAGAAATTCAATCCCGCGCTCAAAGAGCTCTGGATTGCGGCGCTCAATCGTCCCGAAATTGACATGCAGCGAATGGCCGCCGAAACGATCGCGCGCGGCCACAAATTTGGCATTCCTGAACTGAGCCAGGCCGTTCCCCGCCTGGAAGAAATCCTGCTGGCCGATTCGTCGCACCAGGTGGCTCGGTTCGCAGCAGCTCGTGCACTCATCGCGCTCGATTCTCACGCCTCTGCTCAAAAGCTCTTCAGTGCTTCTCAACAGTTTGCCGAGGATCTGCGGCAACTGATCGAACCCACTCTCGCCCGATGGGATTATGTTCCGGTTCGAGAGGTCTGGATCAAACGTCTCGAGGCTCCCGAGACCCGTCGCCGGGATCTGGTTCTGGCGATCCGTGGATTGGCGGTAGCGCGCGAACAGTCGGTTCTGTCTCAACTCTTGGCGATGGCCGAGAATTCCACAATTGATCCAGATTTGCGACTGGAAGCGGCTTTGGCTGCCGGGCAGATCGCCGAATCGAGCCTCGTAGAGAACGCGAATCGTCTGGCGAAAGCCCCCCAATCGAACGGATTCATCAGTCAACTCTGTGCGATTCGACTGCTGGCCCGCGACCAAGGCGATGGTGCGCGAAGCCTTCTGATGGAATTCGCAAGTCATGCCGAACCTGCTGTCGCCGCGGCCGCACTGCGCCGATTGAATGAAATCGACACTGTGTTGGTTGTGCCTTTCGCCGAAACCGCCATGAAACATCCCGATCCTCGAGTTCGAGGGGAAGGCACAAAGGCGTATTTGAGTCACGCCAGCGTCGATCGAATCGCACCACTCGCACAGGTGCTCGCCGATCCCCATCCTGACGTCCGAGGCACGGTTGGTGAAGGTTTGGCCCGGCTGGCCAAACAGCCAGAGCTTACCGGTCCGATCCAAGAAGCGGCCATGCAAATCCTGAAAGGGGATCGCTGGCAGGGACAGGAACAGGCGGCGTTGCTGCTCGGGTTGCTGGAGTACCAGCCGAGTGCCACGCGGCTCGTTGAACTCTTGGAGTCGCCTCGCCCGGAAGTCATGGTTGCCACCGCGTGGGCCTTGCGAAAGGTCGCGGTCAAAGAAACGAGCCCCGCGCTCATCGACAGGGCCCGCCGAATGACCGAACTGCACGTGCACCCACCTAAACAGAGCACTGAAGAACAAGTGATGCACCTGTTTGAAGCCTTGGCGGTCCTGAAAGCGACCGAAGCAATTCCGCTGCTGTCCGTTTACATCCCCAAGCCGGATCGAGCGGAATATCGTGAACGACCTCGCTGCACCGCCATGTGGACGATTGGGAAACTCTTAGAAGGACAACCCAATGCCGAGATCGCAGATGCATTCAGCCTGCGAATCAATGATTTCGCCGACCGAAATCCCGAACGAAATTCCATCAAAGAGATGTGCGCCATCTCGCTGGCTCGCATGAAGGAAGTTGATCAGGCCCCCCTCTTGCGGGGAATGGCCACGACGACGACACTTCCTGTTCGGCTCAGGCTGGCGATGCGCTGGGCGTTTAAAGAATTGACGGGTGAAGAGTTACCCCCGCCAGAGCCTTTGATTGCCAGCCAGGGAACGTGGTTCCTGCAACCAATCCCTTAACGGAATCAATATGGTCACTCTCCCCTTGCTGGCTGCCAAGCGGCGGAATCGATGGCTGGTCGGGATTGGAATTGTCGCGCTCGCCGCCTTGGGAGCGTTCGCCATTTGGCGTTTGAGCTCCCCTCGCCTGAACGTCATTCTCATCACGCTCGATACCACGCGGGCCGATCGGTTGGGAATCTACGGCGATCAGAACGCTCAAACGACGGGGTTCGATGTCTTCGCAAAAGACGGCGTGGTTTTTGAGCGCGCGTATGCGCCGGCCCCCATCACGCTGCCATCACATGCCACGCTCTTAACCGGACTCTATCCCCCCGAGCATGGCCTGCGCGTGAACGGCTCCGGACAGTTGGGGAAAGAGATTCCCGTCTTAACGGAAATCCTGAAGGACCGTGGATACGAAACCGGCGCTTTTATTGCCGCCGTGGTCCTCGACTCCAAGTACGGCCTGGATCGGGGGTTCGATACGTACGATGATGAAATTCAAAGGTCGGCCCGACATGCGGGCGAACCGCGTCGCGATGGCCAACAGGTCGTCGATTCGGCATTGAAATGGCTACAGCATCGAACCGCCAAGCCGTTTTTCTGCTGGATTCACCTGTATGACGCCCACGCACCGTACGACCCTCGCCCGGAACTCTTTGGTCAAGATTTTGCGAAAAGCCCTTACGATGCGGGAATTGCGTACGAAGCCAGGCAGTTCCATCGGGTCATGGAATTTCTTCACACCCAAAAACTCGACACGAACACGCTCGTCGTGATCGTCGGTGATCACGGCGAAGGACTGAATGAACACCTGGAAACCGAACATGGAATGCTGGTCTATAACACCACCCTGCACGTGCCACTGGCCTTCCTTGGGCCACGGCCGTGTCAACGAGGGACGCGCGTTCCCGAGGCCGTTTCTCTGGTCGATGTGATGCCCACCGTGCTGGATCTCATGAAGCTTTCAGCGCCAAGGCACGTCAGCGGGCGAAGCCTTCTACCCGCTTTAAAAGGGCAACCAATCGAGCCTCGTGACTGCTATGCTGAGACGGAAACTCCGTTTCTTTTAAATCGCTGGTCACCACTTCAAACGGTGATCTCAGATCACTGGAAGTACATTCACACGACGCAACCGGAACTCTATGACCTTTCGATCGACCCCGGCGAACTGACAAACCTGATCGATTCAGCGAGCCATCACGATGAGCGACGGCAAATGCAAGATCGCCTGTCCGTCATGCAAGAATCGTTTGTGCCGATTGACGCTCAGCACGTCAACCTTTCAGAGAAAGATCTGGCAGCGCTCCAAGCCCTCGGCTATGTGTCAGGCGGCAAAACACGACGCGACGATGGCGGACCGAAAAACCACGAATTGCTTCCCGACGTCAAAGACTTCCTTCCCTATTTGTCGTCGTTTGAAGAAGCCAAGCATATTGGCCTTGAGGGCCGCGTCCAAGAAGCGATCACCTTGCTCGAAGAGGTGGTCCGGCAGACACAACAGTTTCCTGCAGCAGATCTGCTCCTGGGTGATTGTCTGGCCCAGGCAGGTCGCCTGGAAGACGCCGCAAAAACGTATCAGGCCGTCCTCGTAAAGCGTCCCGACTTCGACCGGGCCCACTTCAGTCTCGGCAAAGTTCTCACCGCCCTGGGACGCACGGACGAAGCCACCGATCAATTTCGCGAGCACATCAAGGCGAACCCGACTGCCGCAATGACCCATCTGGAACTGGCGCAACTGCTCATCCGCTCTCAGAAGCTTGACGAGGCGGAACGAGAATTCCGTACCGCACAACAACTGGCCCCCGATTTGGTGCCAGCTCATCTCTTGTTGGGCCAACTCTTGGTCATGCGGAAACGCCCCACCGAGGCGGTGGCCTGCTTTCTTCAAGCGGCCAAATTAGCACCACGATCCGCAGTCCCCCACCTGAACCTGATGCAAGTCCTGGCTCAACTGGGCCAAGCCAAAGTCGCCATCGAACATGGCAAAAAAGCGGTCACATTGGAACCAGCCTCGTTCGAAGGTCACTTCAATCTGGGGCTGTTGCTCGTCTCCCAGCAGCGGATTGCCGAAGGGGTTGCGGAGCTACGTCAGGCACACCATTTGCAGCCAAACAACCCGCGCCCTTTGCAACAGATCCAACGGATCGAATCTGCAACAAAACAGCCTATAAAATAGGGGGCACTCACTTTGATGCTGCACGCGTATCCACTTTCGCCTTCGTAAGTGAATTGTATTGTGGCAAACCACGTCACTGGCAGGAATCTTGCGATTTTCCTTTATTTTTCGTAATTTTCCCTACCAATTTAGTTGCTATCTGCTCCTCGAATGATACCATCACAGCGCATTTTTACTTATGGGACTCATAAGGCATTTGCGGCCGTCGTGCCGCAGTTCACATCTGCCTTAAGTTCCAGCCACGTTCCGTGGCACCCGACGCATTGAGTGCGTCGCATCGAGTCGTGATATCGCGTCCTGATCCTATACAGCACAATGAACCAACTGCAGTTTTCTTATGCAGATTTCATTCCGTTCAAATCGAGTTCGGCAGCGCTTGGAAAAAGTGTTGCCCCCTTTTTCATGTTGTTCGCTTTGAGTTTCGTGTTTTGCGTTTTCTTTATTTAAGGAAGATCGTTTATGTTAGTGACTGGGAAACCGAATCGTCAGCGTGGTTTTACGCTGATTGAACTGCTGGTGGTGATTGCAATCATTGCAGTTCTGATCGCGCTGTTGTTGCCTGCCGTTCAGCAGGCGCGTGAAGCGGCTCGCCGCACTCAGTGCAAGAACAATCTCAAGCAGATGGGCCTTGCGTTCCACAATTACGAATCGACCTACAATCGATTCCCGCCCGCCTTGACGATCGTTGAAAACACAGGGGCCACGTCGAATATCGGCGAAGGCATGTACAGCAACAATGGTTATGTCAACCACAACGTGCACAGCTTCGCAGAATTCCTGCTGCCCTACATCGATCAGGGGAATCTGTACAATCAGATCAACTTCTCCGTGCCAATGGGCTTCACCTCGGCCACTGGCGGCGGAAACTTCACGATTGGCACGACATCAGAAACGTTCGTCGGAACACAGAATTTCCAAGCGATGAGCAGCACCGTCATCACAGGATTCATGTGCCCGTCGACCGCTCGCGCGTCCTCGAACCTCAACTATCTGAACGACTGGTGGACCGGAAGCTTCAGCTCGGCACCAATGTACACCGTTGGTAGCGCGCTGGATTACCTGAATTCATGCCCATTGAGCGCCCTCCGCAATCTTAGTGGAGCCACCGTCACTCGGAACATTCTCGGCGGCAACGAAGGCGATTACGTCGGCGCCAAGATTTCGGACGTGACGGACGGACTCTCGAACACCATCATTATCTCGGAAGTGGCTGATGCCAGCAACGAGTGGTCGATGGGCAAGAAGGTTGCCGTGAACTCCGACGAACAGATCGGCGTCTTCGGTGGAGCCTGGAACGACTGGACAACCGCCGTTCAGTTCTTGCGACCGATCACCCCCGGATCGTGTAACAAGGATTACGTCGCAACCTGCCCGGGTGGTCGCTCTGACGGAAACTGCGTCATCAACTGCAACAACAAGTGGAACCTTTACAGCTTCCACGTCGGTGGGGCACACACCCTGCTGGGCGATGGCTCGGTGCGGTTCCTGAACCAGAACATGTCGGCCGTCACGTTCGGCCGCATGCTGATCATGAGCGACGGCTTGGTCGTCGGGGAATTCTAATCCCCACGCCGAGTGTGGATAAAGCATTGCAGATAAGCCACCGACTCGGGCGTCATGTCCGAGTCGGTTTTTTTCTTGATTTTTTGCTATCGAATTTAACATCGAGGATGAGACAAAATGAAGGTCGCGTTGCGCCCCTACCTAGCAATTGGCGCGTTGACTGTCTCGCTGGCCATCGGCTGCGGAACAGGGAAGGACGATGTCACCCAAGAACGACTCAAATCCATGGCGGGCGGAACATTGAAGGCCACTGTCCCCGTGAGCGGAACAGTGTCGATTGATGGCACACCTCAAGCGGGAGTGAACCTCTTTCTTCACACCGATAAAGGCGGACCGCCGATCGCCACTTGCCGCTCGGGCGAAAACGGGACGTATTGCTGGAGCACGAACCTCTCTTGCGACGGCGTAGAAGCCGGAAGTTACCTCGTGGGATTTGAATACATTCCAAAGCAGAAAAAGAACGACAGCGGCGTGGATCTCTTCAAGGGAAAATACAAAAACCCCATGAAAGGCGATTTCAAGCTCACCGTCGAAAAGGACAAGCCGCAGAAGGATGTGAACTACGAACTGAGCCTCAAAAAATAGCCCGACGCATGATGGCGCGAGGAATTTCACGCTGTGGTTAGCCGTCATCGACTCTGCGATAGGATAGTGAGATTATCGCCATGACGACCGCCACCATTCACCCCACGAGCCCACCGCCGACCTCAGCCGCACCGACGGCCGCTCGGCGGTGGATCGTCAACTCATGGGTCGACCTGGCCCTCATTGTCCTGACACCGCTGATTGCGGCCCCCGCGGTCTTGATCCTGTCCTCCAACTGGGTCGGCGTGAAGGCCGAAACCATTTCGGTGATCGTTGCCGCCTTCTTTGCAACGGGACACCATCTGCCCGGCTTGATGCGAGCCTATGGCGATCGTGAGTTGTTCGAGCGGTTTCGCTGGCGATTTCTGCTCGCCCCGCCGCTCGTCTTCCTCGCCTACTTCCCGCTCCACACCTACCATTTTGACCTGTATCGGTTGATCATCCTGAGCTGGGCGACCTGGCACGGGCTGATGCAGCTTTACGGCTTTTTGCGCATCTACGATGCGAAAGTAGGATCAACATCCCCAGCGACAGCCCATTGGGATTGGCTGGTTTGCCTGTGTGGGTTCGTGACACCCCAATTCTTACGTCCCGACATGGCATCCAGCATTCTGGATCACTGGTACGCGATGGGGGCCCCCGCCATCCCGCCTTGGGCCTTGACCCCGCTGCGATGGACGCTTCTGGCGGCCTCGATCGTCGTCGTCATCGGCTTTGCGTTAAACACCTTCAATCAATCGCAACGCGGAGTAAAGCCAAACCCGATCAAGCTGATGATGCTGATCAGCGGGATTGGGACCTGGTGGTTTGCCATGCTCTGCATCGAAAACCTCCTGCTGAGCGTCGCTCTCTTTGATATCTGCCACGATGTGCAGTATCTGGCGATCGTCTGGCTCTTCAATTGCCGCCGCGTGACTTCAAACGACCAATTGGGTCGATTCATGAAATACGTGTTTCGCCGCGGAATGGTACTGCTCTACCTGGGGTTGATCGTCGCCTATGGCTCGATCGGCTTCGTGGCGCCGCTGGTTCTCGACAGAACAGTCAACGGAATCTTCATGGCCGTCCTGTTTGCTTCGACAATCCTGCACTATTACTACGATGGCTTCATCTGGAAAGTTCGGGAAAAATCGAACCAAACCAGCCTTGGACTGAACCAGCGATCCCAAACAGTCGCCCCTCCGCAGCGGATCGCCGGGGATTTCACACACCTGCTGAAGTGGGCGCCCGCGCTTGTCGGACTCGCCCTTCTGTTTGCAACAGATGTTTCGGATTCGCCGCTCACCACAGAGCAAAAGGACACGCTGAGCCAGGTCTATTCTCGAGGACTGACCGGAAGCTCGCTTCTTCCCCGCACAGACAAAGAGCGTGAGTGGTTGTATTCGCATTTCAAGACGACACAGTCGATCGCAGCTGCGATCCCCGACGATCGAAAGATCCAATTACGCGCGGCCATCATGCTGGCAAACTTTGGATCGAACGACGATGCGGTTCGCAAACTTGAACAACTGCTGCAGCAACACGCCGACTTTGCCGACGCCTATTTAACACTGGGGAGCATTCATCTGTACCGAGGGAACATGGATCAGGCGGCCCAATACCTGCAGAAGTCGTTGTCAGCGGCAAGAACCGAAAAAGAAAGAGCCTCCGCGAACTTCAAATTGGGTGAGCTCGCCTTAGTACAGCACGATTCTGCCGTGGCCGACTCACGATTCGCCGAAGCCTTGCACGACAACCCAAAGCTCGACGTGTCCATTCAAAAGCTTCGTGAAACAATCCATTGATCTGAATGGAAGACCAGCGCGCGATCGCCTGAACCCTCATTTGATGGATCGGCCCCCTCGAACGCGCTGCATCCGACGAGCACTCGCAGCGCCAGGGACCGTCACAACGATTCCATCCAGAAAAGAGGCGACAGGAATCAACAGAGATCCGATTCTGCTCACTCCGTGACTCTGTCAACCGGCTCCGAGCAAAAGGCGTCCAACTCACGTCACCATTCGAGTCGCACCCAGCGCGATTGCGCATCGGGGTGCGCGGTGCCATCAACGGTCGAAGCGGCAGCGTACGCCCCATAGGCGACTCAGCACAAATGCGCCAGGGCAAACACGCAACGGAGCCAGACGAAACTCTCTTGCCCAAATCGACTGAGTGCCCATCCCCAGAGTGAAGTCACTTCGAACCCGGCTTCGAAAGCGAGTCTTCACCCAGGAACACTCGGTTTCTGACTGGAAAATGCGGCAAGAAGTCCTGGAACGTCCCGAGACACAGCAACCCAGACAATTTCTTATAACCGACTTCTTTCGCTGCGCATCCTGAAATTTCCTGCCAGGACTGTTTCATTTTCGCCCATCAACGATATGCTGATCCCTATGTCATTCTGTCTACGACTCGCATCAGTGCCTTGAAGTGAATCGACGAGATCTGGGGAAAAGACGAGTGCCTTAGTCAAGAACCATCGCGTTTGAGCTTTGAGTTCCCGGCTTGTCCCCACATCAAGAACTGAACTGCGAGACGTGTCGGCCGAGTTTTGTACATCCTGTTGAGGCGCGATCCAATCAGGATGCGGTATGCCTTCTGTTCTTAGGGAGCATTATGTTGACACCGATCTTCCACAAAAGCAGACATCCACAGCGGGGATTTACACTGATTGAGCTGCTGGTGGTGATTGCCATCATTGCGGTCTTGATCGCATTGCTGCTGCCTGCCGTTCAACAGGCCCGTGAGGCGGCTCGCCGTACCCAGTGCAAGAACAACCTCAAGCAGATGGGGCTTGCATTCCACAACTACGAATCAACGTATGGAATGTTCCCGCCTTGCCTGATGATGGTTGGAACGCACGATGTCGGTTATCCCCACGAAATTGGGGAAGGGATCTACGACAATCCCGCGAACACGGCTGCCGCGAGCCTTCACAACTGGTCAGAGTATCTTTTGCCGTACATCGACCAGGGGAATCTCTACAGCCAAATCAACTTCAACGGACCGATGGGCTTCAGCACCGCCACGGGCGGCCCCATGGACGTCAGCTCTGTCCCGGGCCTCTCGGGGACGACTTCTTTCCAGCAACCCTACGACGCTATCAAATCTGCGGTGATCTCAGGCTATATGTGCCCCAGCGCCCCTCGTGCGTCAAACACGTATAATTACGTCAACGACTGGTGGTTCGGCAGCTTTGGGTCGGTGCCCATGTATAGTATTGGCAGCGGGATCGACTACATGCCTCCCGCAGTCATGTGGGGCATGGACACAGCGATAGCTGGGGTACCGGATAGCGCACCGACGATCATGACCGCCGGTGAAAGTAACACTTACGTATGCTCTAAAATCGCGTCGATCACTGACGGCGCGTCGAATACGATCCTCAACATGGAAGTTGCCGACCCAAGTAACCAGTGGTCCATGGGCAAAAATGTTGGGCCGAACAAGCAAGTGGATTCCTCCCCGACAGGCTCGGTGTTCGCCGGGACCTGGACCGATTGGACGATCGGCGTGTTTTGCCTGCGGAAAGTGGTGCCGGGATCAAATGCCCGCAGCCACGACAACGGCCCTTGCGTGATTAACTGCACCAATCAATGGAATGCTTACAGCTTTCACACAGGTGGAGCACACGTTTTGCTCGCGGATGGCACGGTTCGATTCGTGAACCAGAGCATCAACTGGATCACATTTGTCAGGCTGTGCGTGAAGAGCGACGGACAGACTGTGGGCGAGTTCTGACCGAGTCCACACGTGATCATCGCGATTGAGGTCATCGCGGTTGAGATTCACCGGCTCGCCATTCCCCAAAAAGGGAGGAGGGCCGGTGATTTGTGTGGCTCACTTCGTCGAGTTTTTGATCAGACGTTGGAGAAAGCGTAAATGGTGCGCCGAAATTTTGCTGGACTCATCCTATTGTCCGTCGCCCTTGTCGCCGGATGCGACTCAACCAAAGCCGACGTCTCGAAGGAACGCCTAAAGTCGATGGCGGGCGGAGAATTGAAAACTGTTATTCCCGTCAGTGGAACGATTCTGGTCGATGGAACTCCCACTGCCGGCATCAACATCTATTTGCATCCCGAAAAGGGTGGTCCATTGATTCGGCAATGCCGCACAGATGAAAAAGGCGCCTATTGTTGGGCCACCTATGTTCCCTGCGACGGCCTTGAACCAGGAACCTACCGACTCGCATTCCGACTTCCGACGAAGCAGGAAAAGAAGCCAGGTTCGGGAGGTGACCTATTCAAAGGAAAATACACCAATCCGATGAAGTTGAAAGCGGATTACACCTTCACTGTTAAACCGAACGAGCCAATGACGAAGGTGGATTACGAACTAACGACAAAATAAGATTGAGGTGTTAGCGGCCTATTGAAAAATAGGGGAACGGACTCTGCTCAAACTCAAAACGCCATGGCGATTTGAATATTAAGGCGTCTGTTTCCCCAAATTTCAACATACGCTTCGCCCTGGACTTGCAGCGTGTTCGCTGGCGATTTCTTCTCGCGCCGCGATTGGTGTTTCTCGCCTATTTTCCTCTGTACGACTACCACCACGATCTGCACCGGTTGATCATTCTCGCCTGGGCCACGAAGTCGCCCGGCGCCATCTCGCCAACGATGATGCCGCCGTGACGGATGCGAATCGTACCCCCTAATCTCGCGGGGTGGTGAGCTCTCGCAAAGCCCGTGTCGCGTTTTTGAAGCGACGCTGTTTGAGAAAAACTCACACGCAGAAACAAGTTATTCGCGCGATCTTCACCTGACTCCCACCACAACTCGGACGATGCGTCACTTGCGCAACCGGCGTCCCGTGACGGGCAATTCTGAGCTCGCGATGACAGCAGTGAGCTTCAGATGGCACGCTAAGTCGTTCGATATTGAACATTTGTCGCAAAAGGTCAGCGGATGTACGAAGGGGCTTTACCCATTCACTCGGTGTGTCAATACCCCGGCAAACCAAAAAAGGTTTTATTACATTTTTGTAATTTATCTCATAAAAATCGTTTCAATTTTGATCTAATACGGTATGTTGTGACCGCTACGCTCCACTCGGAGGGCGCGTCCGCCTCTTTCAGCAGCAGGTGATCTTGTGTCGAAACGCTTGCGCAATTCCCGCTTAGTCAGTCAAAATGATGGCCAAGGTTCGGCCAGAAGTTTTTTTGCATCAACAGCCTGATTTCTGGGCATCTCTGCAGATTCTCTGCTTCATTTCGTGATTTCTGTTTGGGGATGCCCCGAACGGAGTGTTGTGTGTCCTTTTTCTAGGGAGCATTAATGTTAACATCGATCTTTCGAAGGGCCCGAAATCGGCAGCTGGGGTTTACGCTGATTGAGCTCCTGGTGGTCATCGCCATCATTGCTGTCCTGATCGCATTGCTATTGCCAGCCGTACAACAGGCTCGCGAAGCCGCACGACGCACGCAGTGCAAGAACAACCTCAAGCAATTGGGGTTGGCATTCCACAACTACGAAAGCAGCTACAAGCAGTTCCCTGGTCCACTCTATCTCGTACTGGCATCGGGACCGCTGAGCGGGATCGGCCAAGGGATTTACGGCCAGACCACGGGAGAAGACGGCAACGTCCATCTTTGGACGGAAATGCTGTTGCCCTTCCTCGACCAAGGAAACATCTACAACACGATCAACTTCAGTGTCCCCATGGGATTTGGCTCGGCAACTGGGGGGCCAGTTTTGATCGCCAACGACTCACCCGGCACCGCTTACAATGCCAGCCAGAACTTCCAGGCGATCATGTCGACTCCGATTCCGGCCTTCATCTGCCCCACGACACCACGTGGCAGCAATGTGAACGCCCCTTACCTCAACGACTGGTGGTACGGTAGCTGCTCGAGCGCTCCGCTCTACAATGGTGGTGGCGCATGCGACTACGCGGCCTTGGCTTCGTGGTCGGACATGAAAAATGCCGGTGGGCCAACAAATACCGGGAACACCATGATGGATGCCGACTCGAAGGGAATCAATTCGGGGGGGGTTAAGATTTCGTCGGTTCCAGACGGCCTCTCGAACACGCTCTTGATTGGCGAAGTTGCGAACAAGGCCAATGAATGGGCGATGGGAATCAAGCGCGGCCCGAACTCGTCAGCCGGAAATGATCCAAGCGGAAAGCCCGCACTTGGCGGTGATTCCTGGAACGATTGGCAGATGGGGATCGTCGGCATGCGACCAGTTACCCCTGGTAGTTATAGCACGCAGAACGGTGCCCCACCTCCAGGGCGTTCGAAAGGCCAGTGCGCCGTGAACTGCAACAACAAATGGAACATCTACAGCTTCCATCAAGGTGGTGCTCATATCCTCATGGGGGATGGGGCGGTTCGCATGATCAGCCAAAACATCAATCTCGCGACGTTGTCAAACATGCTTTGCATTAACGACGGCGTACCGGTGGGCGAATTCTAATTCGTCATATTCGCCCGCAGTCAACGTTGACTCTCGATTGACACACCGACTGGCTGATTGGCAAGTCGGTGTGTTTTCGTTCCTTTTCTTTTCTGCCAGCGCCGGAGGTCTTTGTGATTCCCTTAGGTGGTTCTCATGGTTTTGTGTTTTCCGCATTCACCCTCCTTCTGCTCGCAGGATGTGGATCCAGCGCGGGCGATATGTCGAAAGAACGACTTGCCCAGATGGCTGGCGGTCAACTGAAGGAAGTCGTACCGGTCAGTGGAAAGGTCGTCATCGACGGCGAGCCAAGGGCCGAAGTGATTCTGCAACTGTTCCCAGCCGACGGTGGAAAGCAAATCACGGAGACTCGTACAGGCGGCGACGGCGCCTATTGCTGGTCCACACACTTGACCTGCGACGGGATTGAGGCGGGAACCTACAAAGTGGCTTTTGAGCACTTTCCAAAGCCCAAACGAAACGACCAGAACGAGAAGAAGGATGATTTATTCAAGGGGAAATACAGCAATCCGAAAAAGTCGGAATTCACGTTGACTGTCGAGAAAGGAAAGCCGCAAAAGGACGTCAATTACGAACTGAAGATGAAATAGAGTTCCGATTTGCCTTTTGAGAGCGACATTCCTCACATCAGGCCGTCGTCTCAGACATATCTGGCGATGTCGAACAGAGGAACGGTCTTACTAAAGTAGGGCCAGTTGCCTCTGTTCGGTACCACGCGTTGCCCCTCCATTCCCGTGTTGCGTCTGTCACTCTATGGCAAGTCAAGAGACGACCGTATTACAGCCTGATGACTTGACGGGGATTGGCGCCGCCCAGATTTCGAAACGCCACGATATCACGACCTCCAAGATGCCTGTCCACCTTGTTGCAACAGGCTGACCGCCTCCCCTGATGCAGATAGCCGGATTTTTGAATACCGCTTCTGCTTGGTGTTCAGTGCACCGTGAGATTGAATATGTCCGCGAACGCACATCCTTTGCCTCAGCAGATCGCACGATCGCCAGCGTCCGGCTCCCCCAACCCTTGGATCTTGAGTTCGTGGTGGGACCAACTGCTGATTGTCTCCACCCCGTTACTAGTGGTCCCGATCGTCTTCCTTCTCGCGTCGCCGTGGGTGGGTGTGCAGGCGGAAACGATTGCGATCGTGGTCACCGCGTTTTTTGCCTTGGGTCATCACTTGCCCGGGATGATTCGCGCGTATGGCGACCAGGAGCTTTTCCAGAGGTTTCGGCTGCGATTCATCCTGACGCCACTGACCCTGATTGCGGTGAGCGTCCCGCTGTATCGTCACCATTACGACGTCTTTCTCTTGACTCTCTACTTCTGGGGGTGCTGGCACGGCTTGATGCAGCTTTATGGCTTCGTCCGGATTTACGACGCAAAAGTGGGCTCGACCGCCCCCATCACGGCATATCTGGACTGGCTGATGTGCCTGAGCTGGTTTCCAACCGCCTTGCTATTCTCACATAGACGGACTGCCGAGTTCCTGGGGTTCTGGTATTCCTTCGGGGGACCAACAATTCCCCCCGCTGCAATCCCGGCCTTTCGCTGGGGGGCTCTGGCACTGTCGATCAGCGTCATGATCGCGTTTCTGGTGAATTACGCAGTCCAGTCTGCTCGGGGCCGCCCCCCGAATCCCGTCAAAGTGATGATGCTTGCCAGCGGAATCGGCTTCTGGTGGTTCTCATTCGTCTATCTGCAATTCAGCGGCCTCAGCGTGACTCTTTACGAAATTGCCCATGACGTGCAGTACATGGCGATCACGTGGCTCTACAACTGTCGACGGGTGAAATCGAATCCCGAGTTTGATGGCTTCATGCGATTCGTCTTTCGACGCGGCATGGCACTGCTTTACCTGGGCTTGATCGCAGGTTACGGAGCACTCGGCCTGGTACCGACGCTCGTGCAGGATGGCTCGGTGTTTGCATTCTTCAACGCATTCATTCTGATCTCAACAATCCTGCACTACTACTACGATGGTTTCATTTGGAAGGTCCGAGAAAAGTCGACCCAGACCAGCCTCGGCGTTGCCGAAGCAGACCGCCCGCCACGACCAACGCTCGCAGGTCCAGGCGGATTTGCACATTTGATGAAGTGGAGTCCGGCAATTCTCTTCGTGGGATGGCTCTTCGTCACAGACCTGACCGACCCTTCCTTATCGGCAGAGACCAAGAAGAACCTCACGCAGCAGTACGAACAGCAACTCTCGAACTCAACGGCCCTTCCGAAAAGTGAGGACGAACAGAGTTGGCTTTACACCGAATTCGTTCAAGCTCAAAACATCGCCGCTTCGGTTCCCGATGACGAAAGCGCTCAAATGCGTGCCGCGTTCATGCTGGCCAATTTCGGCCAGAATGAGGAAGCCACGAAACTTCTCGAACGGCTTGTCCAGCGCCAGCCGTCCTCGGCTGACGGCCACCAGTTGCTGGGTGAAGTCTATGTTCACCGTGGCAGCTTCGGTCAGGCAATTCAAAGCTTCGAAGCCGCGCTTTCATTCGCAAAAACGAAGAAGCAGCGCACAAATGCCAACCTGAAATTGGGCGAGATCTACCTGGTCCAGAAAGATTCGGACAGGGCCAAAGCCCATTTTCAGGCCGCGGTGAATGAGAGCCCTCAAATACAATCCGTGCTCAAAAGCCTGCGGAAGAACGAGCCCAACAGCGTGCCGGAGAACTAAGTAGCGTGCAATGCAGCCCGATGATATGCTGGAATTTTCCGTCCCTACTGGCCCTTGGGTGCCAGCGTTTCGCAACATACGATTTTCGCGTCAAGCGAGACAAGATGCCGTCTTTTTTCTTACGCAACCGAATCCAGCACCCGTCTCAATCCCGCTTGAATGTCCTCGGCCTTGTTGTGCTCGCAATTCTTGGCTGGTGTCCACTCGGCGCGTGCCAGTCGGAGCAGACCGGAACCGTGGATCAGTCCACGCTGAAGCGCGAGTTTCAGTTTTCTGTCCAATTCGCTTCCGAATCAGGAACCAGCGCCTATATTCCCGAGAAATGGGGCTCGCTCCGAATCCACCTGATGAATGCCCGGTCGGCACCGCGAGAGCTGCTGTGTTCCACCTATTTCGATCAAGACGCCAGCCTGCAATACGGACGACATGTCTGGGTTCCAGCGCAGTCGGTACTCCGTACAGAACATCCGGTCCTGATCCCGAAATGCGATCGTACCAAGGGACGCAACCTCGAAGTGCATTCCCTGATCTTCGACGCTTCAACACCGAATGAAACACTCGTCAGAAGTGACGGTGGCATTCTGCGACACGATGCGGCGGTGTTAGTCACGCATGAATCGCGAAACACCGCGATCATCGGCAAGCCAACCCTCGTGGCAGTCACGGAGCCGATCGACAGCGAGATTGCCGAGGCACGCAAAAGACTCGTCGACGATCCTCAGGCAGAGATCACCGATCTGGTGGCGGCATGTCGCGTCGGACTGAAAATGAATAACCGCATCACCATGCTTGGCGAGGCCTTTCTTCCCGCCAATGATAGTGATTTGGACGGACTGGATCAGATCGTCGTCGCCGATGACCGAATCGTCAATGATTTTGCTGCGACAGCCGCCCTGCGTCAGTGGGTCAATGCCGGCGGCCATCTTTGGATTATGCTTGATCGCGTCAGCCCCGTCGTCCTGGAGATGTTGCTGGGCGACGACTTCACAGGCTACGTTGTTGACCGCGTCGGCCTGACATCCGTACGCATCGATGAAGCTCCCAGCCTGTCAGATCCTGCAGGAGCCATCGGCGAGACGAACACGCATGACAATCCCGTCGAACTCGTCCGAATGGTCGCCCCCGACGCCAACGTCACACATCAGGTGAACGGCTGGCCCGCGGCGATCACCATGACGCGTGGCGATGGCAAGGTGTTGATCACCACACTTGGCGCACGAGGCTGGATGAAGAAGCAGCCCGACGGCGCGGTGAGGCCAACCGATCCGCTGATGCTGTCGGACTACAAGCCGACCGAATCCATGACTAACATCGCAGACGATTTCTTTCGCCTACGCAGTCCCGAACTGCTGCGATCCGAGGCCATCGCTCCGCAGGTCCACGAATACATCGGATACAGCATTCTCTCGTGGTGGTTGATTGTCGGTACGCTGCTGGCGTTCTCGGCAGGCATCGTCGCAATCGGCATCTGGCTGATGCGTCGTGGTCAACTCGAACAACTCGTCTGGTTCGGCTCGGCTCTGGCATTGGCCGTAAGTCTGTTCCTGATTCAGGCGGGGCGAATGAATCGTCAGGGAATCCCCGCCACCATCGCCAGCGTGCAACTGATCCAGACGATCCGCGGGACGGACCAACTTCGCACCAATGGACTTCTTTCTACCTATCAGCCAGAGGGCAGTGAATTCCCGATCGAGACGACGCACGGTGGACGAATGTTGCCGGATATGACCGGCTTGGAACAAACCTCACGACGAATGGTCACGACGGATCTCGGCGTAAATCATTGGGACAACTTGCCGCAACCTCCAGGAGTTCGCTCGGCCACGTTCGAACATTCCCAGAGTGATGCAGATCGTATGGCGGCCTACATCACATTCGATGCGCATGGGGTTTCCGGGACATATCGGGGCTCTCTTCCGCCGGGCACCGATCCAATCCTCGCGACGCGCGACGGTCGATTGGGCCTGACGATGAACAGCGATGGAACATTCGTCGGTCGCGGGGATGATGTCTTTGAAAATGGGCAATACCTGAGTGCCAGCTTGCTCAGTGACGAGCAGGATCGACGACGACGCACATTGAAAGAACTGCTCGACAATCCCAAACGCCCCGATTATCCCGGCCTGCCGCAACTCATGTTCTGGACAGGCCCAAAAGACAACGGATTCCGTTTTGGCGAGGGCCTGAAGGCACAGGGTGCGTCCCTGGTCGCCGTGCCTCTGGTGATCGAACGCCCGGTCAATGGGACACAGATCATGATTCCATCGCCGCTGCTCAGCTACGACAACCGTCGAAGCCCCGATGGCACCCAGGCGTCCGCGATGTGGAATCCCATGAAGCACGAGTGGCAGGAACGATCGACTCCAGGACTGGTGTGGCTTAGCTTTCAGATTCCACGTGCCTTGATGCCGGTTGTCTCGAAGCGGGCACAAATCGACCTGAAGGTGACGGGCCCGATTGGACGGGTCGAGCTGATGGGTTTGAAAGAGGGAAACGTGGTCAACCTGAAGTCCATTGTGAATCCCGTGGGATCGCTCACAATCGAGATCACAGACCCCGAGGCATTGACGATCGACTCCCAGGGACGATTGTCACTCGGCCTGAGCGCCGGGCATTCCGATCAAGCCGTCCCCGCGGGAAACTCGACGGACAATCCTCAAACGGACGGCACGGTGCCGAACATGAACAAAAACGCGAAAGCCAATTACTGGCGTATCGAATCGCTATCACTACAACTCTGGGCAGAGACGACAGAACCGAATACGAAGGACTGACGATGGCTTTGAACAAATCTTCGACAGCGACCGGAAACCGCCCCGCGCTCGTCATCGAACATCTCACGAAACAATACGGATCATTCACCGCATTGAATGACCTGAATTTGACTTTGGGCACCGGCGAAATCCTGGGCCTTATCGGTCCAAATGGCGCGGGGAAAACCACGACGATCAAGGTTCTGGTCGGCTTGATCCGGCCCACCTCGGGCGTCGCCATGATCGAAGGCGTCGACTGCGTCAAAGACTCGCAGAAGATCAAACGGCTGGTCGGGTATATGCCCGATACGTTCGGATCGTACGACAATATGCGCGTTCGTGAGTATCTGGACTTCTTTGGTGCCACGTTTGGAATTCCACCGAAGGTGCGCGCCAAGCGAATCGATGAAGTCATGGAAATCACCAACACGGCCTACATGAAAGACCGATTCGTCGAAAGCCTGAGCCATGGGATGCAGCAGCGTGTCGGTCTGGCACGCACGCTGATTCATGATCCCAAGTTTCTGATTCTGGATGAACCGGTCAATGGCCTTGATCCTCAGGCCCGCATCGAGATGCGCGATCTGTTGATCCAGCTCGCGCAGCGCGGCAAGACATTGATGGTGACCAGCCACATTCTGCCGGAACTGGCACGGATCTGTACACGCGTGGCGATCGTGACACACGGGAAGCTGCGCGCATTCGGGACCGTGGAAGAAATTGGACGTCAGGTCAGCCAGCAGCGCACGATGGAATTGAATCTGATTTCCGCCGAACAGGTCGCGGCCGCGGCGGCGATCATCCGTCAATCGATCGAGCCCAATGCGGAAGTCACCGAGGTCCCGGCTGAAGCAGCAGTTCGTTTCCGCACGGCCCGTCCTGAAGAAGAGCTCGGCAACCTGCTGACCCGGCTGATCCAAGGCGGCATCCACGTGACACAGTTCCGTGAAGTCCAGACCGACCTCGAAGAAGCCTTCATGTCCTTCGCTCGTCCGCAGGAAGCTGCGGCCAAGCCTGCGGCTCCGACAGGAGCGACCCATGTTTAAATCGATCGTACAACGGGAACTGACGTCGCTATTGAGACGCAAGCGGATGATGGTTCTGCAAAGCGGGCTGGTGATCCTGTTTGGATTGCTGGTCGCATTACGCTGGCCAACGGACGCACGTGTCGCCATGACGGGGACACGCTCGCAGCAGGTCTTCCTGCTGTTCAGCGCCGGCTTGATGGCCACGATGCTGTTCCTGCTTCCCGTATTTCCTTCGACCAGCCTGGTGAAAGAACGGAAGCAGGGAACACTGGCGCTGCTACTCAACACGCCACTTGGACCGTTTCGAATCTACTTCGGCAAGCTGGCGTCGGTCCTGATGATTGCCGGAATGATTCTCGCCATGAGCCTGCCTGCGGCGAGTGCCTGTTACGCCATGGGCGGACTGTCGCTGTACAAGGATCTTTTTCGAATCTATTTGCTGCTCGGACTCGTAGCGCTCGAGTATTCCGCACTGGCGCTGCTGATCAGCAGTTTTGCGACCACCATCGACGGTGCGGTGCGGACCACCTATGGAACAGTCCTGGCTCTGAGCGTCCTGACGCTCGGCCCGCACTATTTCTTCCAGGGAACGACGGGCCTGTCCGCCGATATCGGTGAACTCTTGCGATGCCTGTCGCCGCTCTCGGCACTGATGTCTCTGACGGGGGCGGGTGATGCCGGCAACCAAGGGCTAACCACCAAGGTCGATCTGCTGGGACGATTCCTGATTTCGTCGCTGACGGTGACAGTGATCGCGTCGATTTGGACGATCTCGCGGTTGAACCATACCATTTTCGATCGGAACCGATCGGCCGGCACAATCAGTGACGACCAGACGGCGTCGGTTCAAGCGGTCCGCCGGGTCTTCTTCCTGATTGATCCACAGCGACGATCGAGCGGAATCTCGTCCTGGGTGAACCCCATGATGGTCAAGGAATTCCGGTGCCGGCGCTTCGGTCGTCTGCACTGGTTGATTCGCCTGGTCTCGGTTTGTGCCATGCTGTCGCTGGGTCTGACCTATGCCGCCACCGCCGGAACACTCGACTGGGGTGTCGAGACAATCGGCGGCATCATGGTTGTGATGCAGGTCGCGCTAGTGATCTTGATTACCCCCAGCCTTGCCGCCGGGTTAATCAGCAGCGAGCGAGAAAGCCGCGGCTGGCAGCTGCTGCGCACGACGCCAATGTCGGTCTTTCGCATCGTCTGGGGTAAGCTGCTGAGCGTGATTTTGCCACTCATGCTGATCCTTTGCGCCACGCTGCCCGGCTACGTGGTGATGGTCTACATCGAGCCTGGAATGTCGCTGCAGGTGCAACGTGTCGTGATCTGCCTCGTCGCAACCGCCGTGTTCGCGATGCTCTTAAGCGCGGCCGTTGGAAGCCTGTTCCTTCGCACGGCGGCCGCCACGGCCGCCGCCTATGGCGCGTTGCTTTCGATCTGCTGCCTGCCCCTGCTGATTTGGATGGGACGGGACGCCCCTTTCGGACACAGCACGGTGGAAGCGGCACTCAGCATCAATCCCATCGCGGCGGCACTCTCAGTGATTCGGATGCCCGGATTTCAAAACTATACGCTGATCCCGGTCAATTGGTGGTTCATGGGAATTTTCTCACTGGTGTCGTTGTGCGTCTTGCTGGGGCAGTCGTATCGCATTTCACGGCCGCAGTAATTCGGAACGCGTCCGTCCGATGACTTCGAAGACCAATCCCATGTCGCATTCAACATCGATCTGCAGCCTGATTCTGCTCTTCACGCTGGTCGCGCCCGTGCAGGCAGAGCTGTCACCTGATTTCCAGATGGAAACAGATCCGGAATTCCACGCACTTCCTTTTACGAAGGATTTTCGACGGGACTTCAAAGGCGTCTGGCTGCAGGCCCTGCAACGGCCCGAAGCCGACTATCAGCGAATGGCTGCCGAAACGGTGGCGCGCGCTCATGAGCACGGCATTCCCGATCTGAATCAATTGGTTCCCGCACTCGAAAAGATCCTGACCGCCCCGCAATCGCATTCGACCGCACGTTACGCGGCGGCACGCGCATTGATTGTCCTGCAATCACGCGATTCCGCTGCCATTCTGCTCGAAGCGGGCATCCAACATGGTTCCGATCTGCGACAACTGACCGAGCCCGCGCTCGCGGAATGGGATTTCACTCCGGCACGTGCTGTTTGGACCAAGCGGATTCAATCGCCCCAGACCTTTCCTCGAGATTTCATCCTTGCCCTGCGCGGCTTGGGGCGAACCCGCGAGGCGAACGTCCTTCCGCTTGTCTCAAAAATCGCGATGGACCCGCTACGTCCAGCACACGTTCGGCTCGAGGCCGCGCATGCCGCAGGCGAAATTTCGGAATCGGGACTCGAAGCAGATGCCGACGCATTGGCGCAAGATCGGCGCGTCAACCCCTTGATCAACCGGCTGTGCGCCGTCCAATTGTTGACGCGACATTCCTCGGAACAATCACGCCAGTTGCTTTTCGAACTGGCACGCGACCCCGAACCGTCACTGGCGGTCGCCGCATTGAAACGACTCAACGAAATCGATCCTGACCTCGTTCTGCCCCTCGCCGAACAGGCCATGCAGAATGCCGATCCACTCGTCCGGCAAGAAGGTG
Organism: Schlesneria paludicola DSM 18645; assembly: GCF_000255655.1. Classification (NCBI taxonomy): domain Bacteria; kingdom Pseudomonadati; phylum Planctomycetota; class Planctomycetia; order Planctomycetales; family Planctomycetaceae; genus Schlesneria; species Schlesneria paludicola. The sequence continues at coordinate 2,943,585 of NZ_JH636434.1, forward strand.
CGAACGCCTATCTCCATCGCCCAACGCCCGAACGCGTCAATCGGCTCACTCGCTTAATCGACGACGATCATCCTCCCTTGCGCCAACGTGTCGCGGAAAGTGTCTACCGCCTTGCAGAGGATCCTCAGCTTGGCGAAGTGATTCGTGCCGAGGCCGTACAGGTCCTGGCAGGAGATCGCTGGCAGGGACAACTGCAGGCGATATTGGTCCTGGGGATGCTCGATCACAAGCCAGCGGCAGACCGATTCGTGGTACTCATGGAGTCCCCTCGCAGTGACGTCAGGATCCACGCAGCGTGGGGCCTTCGCAAGCTGGCCGAACCACGGACAATTCCGGTGATCGTCGAAAAAATCCGAGCGCTCACAGACGAGCGGCAGACACGTTCAGTTCCCGGTCTCGATGAACAGGTCGCTCATTTATTCGAGGCCTGTGGAAAAATGCAGGCCAAGGACGCCGAGCCGTTGATGCTGCAATACGTCCCCCGAGACTCCACGCGTTCAAAGGACGTGTCACGCGGTGCCGCGATCTGGGCCCTGGGACAACTGCACGAAGGAAATCTGGATGAATCGCTCGCCGATGCCTTGATTGATCGCGTCCAGGACTCTGGCCTCAAGCCACCCGAAAGTCCCCTCGTCAAGCAAATGGCTGTCGTTGCGCTGGTCCGCATGAGAGCCACAAAATATGCCTCAGATCTCAAGTCGTCACTCGGCCTGCACAGTCCCGCTTTGCCACTCGACTTGGCGGCACGCTGGGGCTTTCATGAACTGACCGGAGAACAGCTTCCACCAGCGGTGCCACGGACATACCCGGATGGTGTTTGGTTCCTTGAACCGCTGACCCCATCGACGGCGAATTAGCAGGGCTTGAGGCGACCTCATTCAAGCTTGGAGTATTGCGAATGCACAAACCAACGAGGCTGGCGACTCCACTCGCAATTCCCCACAAATTCTGTCTCGGTGCGACAAGGTGGATTGCCTAACAACGGCGGCCGTTCAGCCGCACCGCTTCTGATCCAGCAATTCACTTCACCGGTCGCAATGTGCTATCTGGATAAAGAACGACTTCCCAACGCACGGGCTCTCGTTTGCCGCCCATCAGTTCCAATTGGGTGACTCCATTTGGGTGGCGAACCCGATGACCACCTCCAGGCTGAACTTCGATCACGGCCCCCTTGGCAGCCGCATCTTTGACTTGTCCTCGATATCGGATTCGTTCGAGTTGATCAAAGTGGAATTGTCCAAGGTGGTCGGTTCTCGTTGTGATTGCCCGCTTATATTCTGCCTGAGACATTTCCACCGGGGCTATCTGAATTTCCGCACCGGATATCGGCTTCCCCGTATCCGATTCGATCAGAACTCCACTGGCACTGACTCCTGGCTTCAATTGCATCTCGACCGGACGATCCAGATCGACATTGAAACTCATTGCCCCCGCGAATTTCGCTGGCGAAGCAATCACGGTCAGCCGAACTGCCAGGGGTGTCATTCGTTGATCAAGCGAAAGGCCGCGAAAGGTCGCGTAACCGTCCTCTGCCGTGACAGTCTCAAGCGTGAATGCGGTACTCGAACTGTTCGATTTTGTATTCAGTTCGAAACTGACTTTTAACTGAACCGGTTGGCCGATCACGGGTGTCCCGTTGGGATCAAGAACTCGCATTCGCCAATCACGTCCGTTGGGCAGCGCGATGACCACTCGTCGAATCGGTGTCGTTTCATCGATCGCAACTTCGTCACTGATCGCCCAGACGCACGATCCGTCGCGAACCTCACGAGCACAGACACGATATCGCCCCCCCAGTGGCACACGACTCAGGAACTGCGGCCCGCTGGATGCACCACTCGGATGAATAATGGCATTTGCTTCGTCGTGTGGTGGAAGCTGGAGAGCAAATGTCGTCATGATCGCGCTGTCCGCCGGTGTCCCATCATGCCGCATAATTGAAGCGAAGATTCCTCCATCAGGACTCGTCGGCGCGAGAAAGACTTGCGGATCGTCGCCAGGAACAATTTCCAGATCACGCTGCTCGGCAATTCGATATCCCACCAAATCGGCGGCCCAGAATCGTAGCCTCGCTCCCACCGCCACACTCAATCGAATTTCGTTCCCCTTCAGAATGAATGGACCGATATCACGATTCGCGTCCGGCAAATTGGAATGCTGCCACATCGCATACAGGGATCCTCGTGCGGGTGCATCGGGCGCGGTTCCCGTCAGTCGAATGACAACGTCTCGCATCGCCAGTAAAGGCTCGACGGCTGCCGGTTTGATGTGAAAGTCTTGAACCTGCATCGATTCGCGAGCCACGATCTTCCGAGTTTGATCAGGAATCGCAAATGTGAGTTGCTCGTCCTGGACGACATTTTCGATCGAATAGAAGCCTGCGTCGTCGACTTCCACATCCACGCTTTGGTTGGACTGCCCCACCTGCCGTTGTAGGCCAAAAACCTGGACCTGGCGACCATTTCGTTGAATCTGGCGTAGCCGCTCAAGCTGTCCCGTCACATGCCCCGTCATTCGTAACGGCAGGTTGAGATGGATCACATGGTCCTTTTCGCCCGCTCGCAGTTCGATTGTCGCTGGACCATACCCCTCGCGCAAGATGACGAAATGGTAGAGGGTGTCGTCACACAGCTCATTCAGATGAACAACCCCATTGCCTTCAGTCTCGCCGAAATCGACCCAACGATCAGGCCGAACGCCATCGCTGGGGACCTGATTTGACACAGAGCGGTTGTTGCTGCTCCAAGACACAAGGACAAACCGAGCACCGGCAACAGGCTGGTTCGTGTCCGTGCCCAAAACCCTTACCACAGTGGGATGTGCCCGTTTCATCGTGACGACAAACGGGGCTTCTGCCGCAGATTGCAGCGAATCGTGGACGAACGAATGTTCAAGTTCAAACCGCTGATAACCGGGAGCCTTCACTTGGAGACCGTAGTCTCCCAGACCAATGTGCTCGAACTGCAGTCGTCCCTGAGCATCCGCCTGAGACTCGATTGGAACGACTCCGGCGCTGGACGTCGATGCTCCATTCTTCACATTCAATTGGATTCGACTGAATGCCCCTGAAATCCGCTCGCCATCTTGATTTCTGACAACGACCTGAACAGAGCGCCCTTTTGTCAGGACCAGTTCAATGACGTTGTCATGACCTCTTGGAATGACGGACACAATCGGCGAGACAACAGGAGCCCACCCCTCATGCGAAGCGACAATCCGCAACCGTGACGGCGCAAACTCGAAAGTCTTCCGAAACTCAGACAGAGATTCACCCGACGTATCCAATGCTCGCGTACTGGTCCAATTTCCATTGTGAGACAAGCTGTTAAGGCGTAGTTGCGGTCCAACCAACCTTCCGTCGTCGAATCGAACTCGGATCTCGACGGGAACGCGCTGTTCTTGTCCGTTCGCACTTAAGCGATCATTTGTTGACGTTCGTTCACCGCCGATCAGCTCGGAATCATCCGCCGGTGGAACCAGGATTCCTCGGGCCTCAAGTTCCAAATGAGCCAGCGTGTCGACCCGTTCTTTCGGCGTGATCAATCGAGCCGCTGCCGTCACTGCAAGGTCAGTTCCTCGCTGAAGGACCACTGCAAATAATACGATCATCAGCACGAGTCCAAACAAACTTCCCCAGGACACTTTCACTCGCGGCGCCCTTTCCGGCGCGACCAAACGTTGCACCCGATCAGTTAACTCGCTGTTTCCCGGAGCAGGATCAGCGAATCCAAGCATTGCTCCGGCTGCGATGTCAGTCGTAGGCGGTCGCACCACCTGTACAGCCGAAGCGACATCGACGAGCACCCGGGCAACCGTTAACGGGCGTCCGCACAGTTGCACCGCCAATGCATCACAGCAGGCCTCGCGCTCGATCCGAATCTGACGGCTGATCCACCAGGTAGCAGGGTTAAAGAAGAGCAGTGACTCAATCACCATTTGGGTCAGGCTTGCCAGTGCGTCCCATCGATGAACGTGAGCCAACTCATGCGCAATGATGATACGCCACTGTTCAAGTGGAACACCGAACATCATGGCAGGCGGTACGAGGATTGTGGGCCAGATGATGCCAATTACCGCTGGAACCGAGACATTTTCGCAGACCATCAAGCGAATCTTGTTTCGCAGGCCAAGCCGTTCCGCAAATTCCTTCGCAATCGATTCGAGCGGTGCCAGGCCGAAGCGCGTTGCGTGCGATGCAGGCAAAGACCATGTCCGAACCATCGCATATCCCGTGAGTCCGCGGAACAGCATGATCGACGCAATGACAAACCAAGCTCCTGTCAGCCACACGGTAACACGTCGATCGATTCGCATCGACGAAACATTGGCGACCCCATGGGGCGGAACTTCCCACCGAGGGTCGTTTGACATGTCGGCCTGTACGCGTCCTGCCACGGCGGAACGCGGATCGCCTGAAGTGATCAGCGCGGTCGAAATGGCGGCGCTGGATGCGGGGGCGCTGACATGAAGCCTCAATATCGACCATGTCACAAAAACAGCCAGCACGACCGTGATCAAGCCACCGCACGCAATTCGATATCGCAATTCGGCGTGGCGAGCAGGAAGGGTGCCCAACGCGACTTGAACGCCCATGCCAATCAGTCCCGCCTGCCATAGGCTATGTGCGAGCACCCAAACACACGTCTCACTTGCTGCCATCGCAGCATCGCTCAAGATCTGTGACATGATCAGTTCCTGGGAGTCGCTCTCGATAGATTCGGCCAAAACCGCCATCTCAGGGCGGATGTTGGAAACGATTCAAACGTGGATCTGCGTGACTCGATCAATCTGTTGAAGTCAGCGGGACAGGCACCTTGGCATTCACGATGTCATGGCGTTATTTAATCTGCCGGAGGCAGGCCCCGTTACTTCAACAGGCTGCTATCCAGCGATTGCGAGGTCAGGATTTCTTGTTACGAGCTTCCAGGTCGTCAATTAGTCGGCGAAGTTCATCAATCTCGGCACGATCAACGGCATCGTCGTGCAGAAGATGCTGCAGAGCGGCGCGCCGACTCCCACCGAATACTTTGGTCACCAACCTGGACAACAGCGGAACCACGATCTTCTCACGACTCACCAGGGGCTTAAAGATATGCGCCAGCCCGTCTCGCTCGTCCGCAACGCAGAGCAGACCTTTCTTGTGCATCACTTGCATGACAGACAAGACCGACGTGTAGGCACGTTCCTTGCCGTCAGACAAGCGCTCCATGACCTGGCGAACGGTGGCAGGGCCGTGTTCCCAAAGTGCCCCCAGAATCTGTAGCTCAAACTCCGCAGGTTCAGTGTAAGCCGCCTTTTTCTTTGCCATCATGCCGCTCCTGTATTGGACGTACTGCAAATACAGTATGTACTGCAAATACAGTAGAAGTCAAGCAGAGAATCTGATTCTCTTCGACGCGCGATGAAAAACCGGGCGGGATCGAGTATTTTCCTGGATGTTTCCAAGTCGTCTTCGAACCTGAACTGACAGGCAGATGAAATCATGAAAAGCGCGACCAACTCGCTCGCGGGCGTATCTCATGAATTTGTCGGTCCAGGATCGTGGTACCACTAGCCAGTCACACAGTATGTGCGAGGATGGAACCATCTTTCGGCTCCATCCTCACTTCACTTAATGGAAGAGACTCACAACATGGCGCGTAAGATTTTGATGCCGATCGGTGATGCCACCGAGGTCATGGACACCCTGTATCCCATCTTCCGTCTTCAAGAAGACGGTTACGAAGTCGTCGTCACCGGCCCGGAAGCGCGACTGTATCACGGCGTGATGCACGAAATTCCACCTGATGCGAACATCCCGTGGGACATCACACGCGAGCAACCGGCCTATCACGTCCGGGCCACGATTGCGTTCCGCGATGTTCGGCCCGAGGAGTACTTCGCGGTCTTGTTCTCTGGCGGTCGCGCTCCTGAATATCTGCGTTACGACGAACACCTGCTGGCCATCACGCGTCATTTCTTCGAAGCCGGCAAACCGATCGCAATGCTGTGCCACGGCGTCGAGATTCCCGCGGCCGCGGGTTGTCTGCATGGCCGAAAAGGCACCACCGTGCCGAAGTGCGCTCTCGACATCACGCAGTTCGGCGGCACCTATGTCGATGAAGATGTGGTCGTTGATGGAAACCTGGTCAGTTGCCGAGGCTGGCCTCAGAATGGTCCATTCATGGGCGAGTTCTGCAAGCTGCTGCGATCGGTCGGCTGACCCGACGCTCATGACAGAATGATACGAGCACCAGCTGAGTACTTCTGGCCTTGTTTGAAATGTGTGCCACTTGCACAGCGAGTGGCACACAGGGTCTTCAATTCGCGACGCACTTTTACGTCGATTCATGACGGATGAGCGGCCCGAAATAGTCCGCACAACCACGCGCGAATGCACGGGCGGCATCGGCGGACTGCGTCCCTTGTGCCTGATGGATCGTGAACGTGCCGTCGTAGCCGATTTGCTTCAAGGCAGACGCAACCGCTTCGAAATCCACTCCGCCTGGCGTCCACGGATCGAGATGATCAAACCGGACATTCCCGCGACAAAACGTCGGCAACTCGTCGGTGCCCGCCACGTTCAGCCGATGATTCTGCACATAGACATTTACCAGATACGGACGAAGTGCCCGCAGCGTCTCGAGCCCGTACGACTGTCCGTTTAACAACAGATTCGCGGGCTCATAGATCAGTCCGAAGTTCGGCTGATCGATTTCCGCAATCACCTTCAACATCGGCTCGACCTCTTCGAATAGCGACGTGGTATGGCACTGATGCGCCAGCCGCATGCCGCGTCGTGCCGCTTGCACCGCTGCCTGCCGGGCAAACGGAATATCCTTTCGATCTTTCAAGCAGACTCGAACCAGCGTACATCCGACAGCCTCGGCAACGTCCAGGCTGGGCTCAATGTTTCGTAGGCTGTCTGGTCCATGATCATTGTTGAGCGGCACGTTGAAATCGGCCGTCACCATCGAAACAAACAAGCCCGCGTCTTCCACACAACGCCGCATCTCTATCAGTCGAGACCTGGGGGTGTCGACTCCACCGGCACTGGCGCGAAGACAGACCGCCTGATAGCCAGTCTCTTTCGCGATACGAACAAGCTCTTCAAATGGGACAAAGAGCTTTGTCTTGCACGGAGCTTCCACGATACGAACAGACAACGAGAGTTTCATGAGTGTCAGATCCGAATGAACGTGAGCAAAGTTCCCGATTCGCGAGCGCGCTGTCGAACGAAGGTGGCCGCGCGAACGGTTCGCAGTGAAAGAGACAACGATCCTTGTCAGTTTACCGGCGATTCGATGGACTTGCGATTCGATCGGAAGGCGCATCATCCAATGAGATGATTCGACCTGAAAACGCTGCGTTGTTATGCGCCAAAGAGATCTCTGGGCGAATTCCGATCTGCGCTGGGAACTTCCGCAACGGCGTGTATGATGCGAATCCGGTTTCTCGCCGCTCCCTCAACCAACTGAATGTCCTATGACTGCTTCAACCAACTCGCCGCCGTTGGAAGGTCCTTTGCGTACAGAGAATCGCCTCACCAATTCCGGCCGAATCCTGATGTTGATCACCGCATTTCTGGGTTGGATGTGTGCCGGATTTCTCTTGTCGATCACGTCGGTCGCCCTGCAGCCGGCGGCAATTGACCTGTTGGCCCGGACAGGCCAACTCGATCAGGCCCGCTACTTTGAACTCAGCACGCGTTCCAAACAGAAACCAGGAAGCCCCTCAGCCTCCAGCGTTCCACTCACCGAGACCGACACGCTGGAACTTCAACGCGGAAACATTCTCGTCGGAGAATGGGTGGCCTGGCTCAAGTGTGCATTTCTGTTTGGTGCCGCCTTGGGCGGTCTCTGTTTCGGCGCAATCGGGGATCGATTCGGACGAACCAAAGGGATGGGCCTGGCGATTCTGACCTATTCGATCATGGCCGGTGCCGGCTATTTTTCGGCGCGCCCGGTCGACCTGCTGGTTTGCTGGTTTCTGGCGTGTATGGGCGTCGGTGGCATGTGGCCCAACGGAGTCGCGCTCGTCGCCGAAGCCTGGTCCAGCCTCTCACGCACCGCATCGGCCGGCATCATCGGTTCTGCGGCGAACATCGGCATCTACGCCATGTCGTCACTGATGATCTACTATCCTCCTGTACCGAGCGGGGCAGGGGCCTCGGTTTCGAAGATGTTTCTGTCCCTGACCAATTTCCAAGGCGGCCTGTCATTCACAAAAGTGGCGCCCGTCCCCACCGACTGGCACTGGGTCATGATCTTCGCAGCGGTTCCGGCCGTACTGGGGCTCTTTTCGCTGATCGCGGTGCCCGAATCACCACTCTGGCTGGCGCGTCGTGCCGCTGTTGATTCGACGGCCAAAGGCGCAGCAGGAAAAAACGCGGTAGGGACACGAGAAATCTTTCGGCCCCCCTACCTGTGGATCACGATCATCGGAATTTCCCTGGCAACGATTCCGATCATCGGTGGATGGGGCAGTTCGGACTGGATGGTTCAGTGGGCAGATCGAGTCGGCGATACGAATCCGTCCCTCAAAGCCGACGTCAATCGCGCCCGGGCGTTTACAGGAATCGTGGGTTGCTTGCTGGGCGGCTGGATCGCCAGTCTTGTCGGCCGACGACTCACCTATTTCCTGACCAGCCTGGGTGCGCTGTGCCTCGCTCAGTACATCTTTCGATTCGTTGTCCCGACGGACGCGTCGTTCTTGTGGTGGGTCAGTGCGCTGGGACTCGTCAATGGCATCTACTTCGGCTGGCTGCCCTTTTGCTTGCCCGAGCTCTTCCCAACGCGAGCCCGTTCGGCGGGTGCCGGAGTAAGCTTCAATTTCGGACGAATCCTGACAGCCGTCACGGTCTTCGCCACCGGTGCCCTGATGAGCTATTTCAAAGGGGACTATGCCGAAATCGGCCGCGTGACCAGCCTGGTCTACGCCATCGGCCTGGTCGTCATCTGGTTCGCCCCTGACACGTCGAAGAATCGACTGGAAGACTGACGCTCGGTTGAAATTGCGGAACAGGTGTCGTGGCTTTCCCCAAGCCATGGCGTTTTTTGATCTTGCCAGAGTGATCAGCCAGTTGAAGTAAGCGGGACGGCGTTCACAATGTCGTGGCGTTACTTAATCTGGCCGAAGCCAGTCTCCGTTACGTCAACAGGCTGCCAGTCCCCGATGTTCAATACGCGTCTCATTCCCAGGCTGCGATATTGCATTGCAAAAAGAGGTCGCCGAGTCTGGATTCTTCAGGTCGTACTGATACCTGAGTTGTTTGCAAATCGAAGTTGAACAACCCTTGGCAACAGCATAAGCTAACGTTGATATATTTGAGCCCCTCACTCCCTCCTGATCTCGCTCGGTCGGGACGGCTAAGGCAACGGTTTCGATGATCAATTGCCACCTCAGAGCCATCCTTTTCACGATTTGTGTTCACTCGGTCTGTTCCACGTTGGCTCAAGCGCAAGTCCGCGTAACTCCGACGTCGATCACCCTTGATCGGCCAGAATCATCTCAGCAGATGCTGATCACGGAATTCTCTGAAAACGGACAGATTGACCGCACGCGCGAGGCGAACTACTCCGTCTCCAATCCCAAGCTCGCGCGCGTGGATCAAAATGGTTTGGTCTATCCGTCATCGGAAGGTTTCACTGAGCTTGTCGTTCGCCAGGGAGATCAGAAGGTCACGATCCCACTGACAATCACCGGGCTCGTGACGCCCATGCCTGTCTCTTTTCAATTTGACGTTCAACCAATTCTGACGAAAAATCGCTGCAATTCGGGCGGCTGTCACGGCAAAGCAGAAGGGCAGAACGGCTTCAAGCTAAGCCTGTTCGGCTTCGATAATGAGTCTGATTACGACGCAATCGTCAAAGAAACGCGTGGTCGCAGAATCAATTTCGCAACTCCTGACTCAAGCCTGCTCCTTGTCAAGGGAACGGCGAAAGTCCCACATGGCGGTGGCTTAAAACTGGATCGAGATCGCTCTCGATATGAACTGCTGCATCGTTGGATCAGAGAGGGCGCCCCATTTTCATCGACGGCCGATCAACCCGTCGTTCGAATCGAAGTCGAGCCTGCCGAGCTTGTCATGCAGAGGAGAGGTACACAACAACTGCGCGTGACATCGGTTGATGCCGCCGGACGACGGCAGTGCGTGACCGCCGCGGCCGATTACATTTCCAACGCACCACAGATTATTTCCACAACACCGACCGGATTGATGGAAGCGACTGAAGTGCCTGGCGAAGCGGCGATTCTCGTTCGCTATCTCGATCAAGTCAGTGTTTGTCGGATCACGTTGCCCCAATCCATACCGTCATCAAAGCGGCCCGCAGAAAAGAACTTCATCGACAAGCACGTGGGAGACAAGCTTGTCCGTCTCGGCATTCCTCCCAGTGATCCAATTGACGATTCCGTGTTCTTGCGTCGCGTATCGCTCGACTCGATCGGCACGCTGCCGACCGCGGCAGAAGCACGTCGATTCCTGGAGGATCCAGATCCCGAAAAGCGAAGTCGTCTGATCGACGAACTGCTTGCGCGTCCCGAGTACGCGGACTACTGGACCATGAAATGGGCCGACATCCTGCGGACCGACAAGCTGAAGATCACACCGCAAGGCGCTGTGGGAATGACGCGTTGGCTGCGTTCGAAGATCGCCGCCAATCAGCCCTTCGATCAGTTCGCCACCGACATCTTGCTCGCTCAGGGACCGATCCAGGCAGAAAGTCCGGCAGGTTTCTTTAAATCGCTCGAGACACCAGAAGTGACGGCTCGTTCCATCAGCCAGTTGTTTCTGGGAGTGAGAATTGAGTGCGCACAGTGTCATCATCATCCCAGTGAGCGATGGAGTCAGGACGACTATGCGGGTCTTGTCGGCTTCTTCACGGGTGTCTCGGTCAAGAAACTTCCGAACGGAACCGAAGCCATCATTGCCCAAGCGGGGGTCGACCAGAAACATCCCCGCACGGGAGAACCCGTTCATGCTCGTGCCCTCGGCGCACCTCGGGCCGACTTTACGGGAATTGGTGATCGACGCCGGGTGTTCGCGGCATGGATGACGAGTCCCGAAAATTCCTACTTTGCGAAGGCGATTGTCAATCGAATCTGGTCCCACTACTTCGGGCGAGGGCTCGTGACTCCCATCGACGATATGCGAGCGACGAATCCCTCAACAAATGAGCCGCTGATGAACGCGCTCGTCGCACATCTCAAGGATGTGAAGTACGACATCAAAGCGTTCACCAAAACACTGCTCGCGTCGCAGACGTATCAGCTAAGCGTGGCAGTCACAGAGGCCAATCAGAATGACAATCAGAACTTTTCACATGCGATGCCAAAAGCGATGGCGGCCGAAGTCCTGTTGGACGCGCTGTGCCAGGTGACAAACGTGCCCGAGAAATTTAATGGATGGCCTGAAGGTTTCCGCTCCATTCAGGTCTGGGACAACCGCATGCCATCCTATTTCTTTCGTATTTTTGGTCGACCGGTTCGAGCCAGCGTCTGCGAGTGCGAACGCAGCAATGAACCCAGTATTTCACAGGCATTGCACCTGCTGAATTCGCCCGAAATCCAGGACAAGATTTCACACAGACGCGGGACAGCACGTGCATTGGCGACATCGTCACTCAGCGACGAACAGATCGTCGAAGAGATTTATCTAGGCACATTGACACGTTTCCCGACTGCGAAAGAACGCGACGTTTTAAAACAGGCCTTCGCAACAGAAGGCATCACGCGACGTGCTGCGGTGGAAGACATTTTCTGGTCAGTCCTAAATACAAAAGAATTTTTGTACAACCAATGACAAACAGAACATCGAGCGTGGTGAACAATCATCACGGCGTGGCACCGTGACACGGTCCGGCGATGGAAATATTGTGAACGTTGTGAAGTCAAATCGATCTCACGCGCAGCGTCATCGTGAACAAGATCTGAGAAAGAAATCAGCATGTTGAACATCCCGTTCGGCCCGGCTCTCGGATCGTACTGCGACAAGCTTTCAAGGCGTCAGATGCTTCGGGTTGGCTCGACCGGCCTATTCGGTGGCCTCACGTTGCCACAACTGCTGCATGGCCAAGACGCCTCTCCAACAAGCCGGCCCGCGAAAGCCACCTCGTGTATCTTCATCTTTCTCGAGGGTGGCCCGCCCCAACAAGACATGTGGGATCCGAAACCTGAGGCCCCATCGGAAATTCGAGGCCCTTTTCAAACAATCCCGACGAAAACTCCGGGCGTCTTTTTCAGCGAGCATTGCCGCGAATGCGCGAAGATCTCAGACAAATTCACGGTCGTCCGCAGCCATTCGCACGCAGATAACGGACATTCGACGGGCTACTACTACGTCATGACGGGACGGAAGCCCACATTCCCCGACGGGGAAAATCCCATTCCCACGAACGATGTCTTTCCATCGTTGGGTGCGTTCGTTGGAAAAGAACTCGGCTCCAATGGCCGGGTTCCCGCGTATATCAACATGCCTCATCCCATGTCCGCTGGAGGACCTGGCTTTTTGGGTGCCGAGTACGCACCTTTTGTCATCGAGGCTGATCCCAGTCAGCCCGACTTTGAAGTCAAAGATCTTGGACGAGTGAATGGACTCTCGAATCGGCGCGTCGAGTTACGGCAGCAATTGCTGGCAGGGCTCGAGCAGGAACGCCAACGCATCGGACGGGCGGCCGCCATGTCAACGTACTACTCCAAAGCTTACAACCTGATCAGTTCGCCCGAGGCACGCAAGGCGTTTGACATTCAATCGGAACCAACACCGATTCGCGAATCCTATGGGATGACACAAATTGGCCAATGTGCATTGCTCGGTCGACGCATGGTCGAAGCCGGTTGTCGCTTTGTTGGAATCGACGCTCCCGGTTGGGACGTTCATTTCAATTGCTTTCCGAGTCTATCTGGAGATTTGATTCCGCCCACGGATCGTGCATTCGCCGCATTGATCAAAGATCTGGAACAGCGCGGCATGCTCGACACGACATTGGTGGTCATGATGGGCGAGATGGGACGAACTCCGCGCATCAATGCTCAGGCGGGACGCGATCACTGGTCCATGGCGCAGTGTGTCCTGTTTGCAGGTGGCGGGGTGAAGCCCGGCCAGATTATCGGTGCGACCGACGCTCAAGCCGCCGCACCAACTAACGATCCAGTGAGCATTCCCGATTTGCTCCGCACGATTCATACCTTAATGGGAATTGATTCAAGCAAAGAATATCCCGATCCGCTGGGTCGCCCCTTCCCACTGGTCAACGGCGGCAAACTGATTCCTGGGCTTATTGCATAGCGGAGTGATGGGTGCGTTCGATCGTCAATTCACGATCCTAACGCGTCAGATCCATCCGATTGAACATTCTCAGCCTGCGAGAGCCTGCATGACAACTCTCTATGCCAATCCCCCAACGAGGTAATGTCCGTTGTTCAAGTTGACATCGTTGACGTTCTGGGTTCGCGGTATCGCGGTCGTCAGCCTGAACCTCATTGGCCTGACGGCGGCTGACGCACAACTCGCACCCGAAATCGGCTACATCCATCCTGCCGGAGTTCAAGCTGGCACAACAACTGAGGTCACGCTCGGGGGATATGATTGGACGCCCGACATGCAGATTTTCTCGCATGACCGGCGCGTGAAACTGGAACTGATCGGACCACCGACACCCGTGCTCATCTCAGAGCCACCCTACTGGTTTGGTGCCAAGGCACGGGGTTACGCATGGCCCCTGCCGCGAGAATTCCGCGCTCGCCTGACGGTGGCTCCAGATGTCCCATCAGGGTTCGTTCGCTGGCAAGTCGCCAATGCAAACGGCGTGTCGCCTCTCGGACTCTTACACGTCGGTTCGATTCCGGAAGTGCAAGAATTTCCGCACTCTGACGGGCCTCAATTTCTTGAGCGACTTCCGGTAACGGTCTCCGGAAAAATTCAACGTATCGAAGATGTCGATCGGTATCGGATTCATCCGCCCAGCGCCGGGCCAATCACGGTTGAACTGCTGGCACGTCAGCTGACGTCGCCGACAAATCCAATGGCCCTGCATGGCATTTTTCGCGTCCATGATGATGCTGGTCGATGCGTCGTCGACGCGGCCGCCACCGAAGGACTGGATCTCCGCACGACATTTGCGGCAGAGGCGGATCGTGACTACATCCTGTCATTGCATGATCTCGATTTTGCGGGAGATCGGTCCTATGTCTATCGCCTGGTGATTACGCCCGGCCCCGCTGTCGCGGCGGCCTACCCTGCCGCAGGTCGACGAGGCGAGACGCTAACCGTTCAGTTTGTGGGATGGGGAATCGCCACTGGGAAAGCTCAGCTCGAATCTGTCACGCGCGAGATCACATTTCCCTCAGATCCAAGTGCCGAATCGGTTGAGTATGTTCTGGAGACGCCATTCGGTAACGCCAAGCCGTATTCGTTCGGCTTGAGCCAGTCCTTGGAATTGGTCGAGGGCGTTCCATTCACCGACTTGCCTGCCGCCATGACCGGCAAACTGGACATCCGATATGGTTCGGATACTTATCCCGTTTCATTTCGAAAAGGAGATGTCTGGCAGATTCGTGGCATGTCTCGCACGGCAGGTCTTCCACTCGACATCGAATTGCGATTGCTCACTCCTGACGGAAAAGAACTTCTCACCGCGGATGATTTACCAGGCACGACAGACGCCGAGTTGCTGTTCACAGTTCCTGAAGATGGAATCTATCAACTGGTCGTCTCTGATCGCTCAGGCCGCAGTGGCAATGACGCCGCAGCATATCGCGTCAGCATCGAACGTCCGCAGCCGAGTTACTCGATCATCATGCCGGATCTTCTCAGCATCCCGCTCGGCACGTCTACAAAGCTACCCGTCACTGCGACACGTCATCATGGTTTCGTGGGCCCGATCACGATCGAGATTCAAGGTCTTGTCGAAGCCATCACCGTTTCATCGCCGCTGTTGATTGCTGAAGACAAGAACGAACTGGCAATCGAGTTGGCGTGTAGCATGGATGCGGCCGCATCCGCCAGCCTTGTCACCGTCACTGCCACCTCCAGTACCAAGGACACAACAAACACACGATTGATCAAGACTCTGGTTGTGGCGACGACCATGAAGCCACGAATCAAGATCACTCCAGAGGGACTTGACGATGTCAGCAAGGTCCATCGCGGCAGCACGCACCTCTTTCCCCTTCTGATTGAGCGACTTGAGGGTTTCACTGGCGAGATCACGCTCGAGATGACCGCCAAACAACAGCGACATCGGCAGGGACTTGCCAGCGAGGAATTAGTCGTCGGCCCCTCGATCAATCGTGTGGAGTATCCCATCTTCGTACCAGAATGGATGGAAACGACGAAGACGAGCCGGATGATTCTGAACGGTGCCGCTCAAGTCGCCGACCCGAAGGGGAATCTCCGCACGCTGCTTCAGCGAATGGAACTACGCCTCGGCATGTTGCCCGAAGGTGCCCTCATGAAATTGGCCCACAGTCTTGGCGAGTATCACGTGCAACTCGGTCACGATCTTGTGATTCCGCTGAACGTTTCTCGCGCCGCAGAACTGCAAGAGTCGATTGTCATCGAAGCAATTCTCAGTGAATCGCAAACGGGTCGCATCGCGACGACGCCGATATCTCTCGCGCCGCACGAAACATCGGCATCGATGAAACTTCATTTTGAAAACGACGCCGCGCTTGTTGGCGAAACGTCCGTTCTGATTCGCGCAACGGCCAGACAGCGCGGCAAATGGCTCGTCAAATCGGAAACCACTGTGCCGATTGAGATCAGAAAATAGTGACACGACCGACGTGGGCGCGGCACCAGCCTCGTCGATATTGTCGGCTTGGTTTCCATTCGGTTCACCCCCGATGGATCAAAGAATCCGCTGGAAGATTGAGCTGCGCGACCGTTCGACTGCATGTGATGCAAACAGTTCCCTTGTTCCCCACGATCAAACCGCGTCGTCGAGGTTGCGATAGAACAACGTCGTACTGCAGTAAGTTCCACGAGGCATCAGTGCATAACGAGGAATCTCACCCACGCGGATCCAACCAAGTCGCGCATAAAGCCGTTCGGCATCACTTCCAGTGACTGTATCGAGCACCAGCAGTGTCTTACCGCATTCTCGCGCCACCTCTTCCGCAGCCCCCATCAGCGCCGCCCCCACCCCCTGTCGGCGTGCGCGATGATGGACCAGCATCTTCGCGAGATCGGCGCGATGAGGTTGGTTCTCCGGAAGGTCAAGCACAAGCTGCACCGTACCGCAGATGCCCCGCGCATCTGCGGCCACCAGAATCGCACGGCCGCCAGCGGACACCTCGTGTGCCACTCGCCGCCAGAATCCCACTGCCCGATCACGTGACAACGGGTCCATGAAACTGACCGAGGCGCCGCCTTCAACGCAGTCCACAAGCAGATCGGCAAGCTGCTCAACTTGCACCTCATCAACCGCTTGCAAACGCCGTACTGAAAAACTCGACATGACTATCGTCTCCACGTGAGAGCATCCGAAGCGACCACCACGGCATACCGTGCGCGTTTCCGAGTCGGATTCTGAAAGATCGTTGGACGATCCACTTGCATCGCCAGGCAATCTCCTTCGTGCAATCGATGACGCTCGTCACCGACGGTGATGTCGATCGAACCTTCCAGTACCCAAATCTGCTGGTACACGCAAACATCACGCATACCGGACTCGAAGACCACGCGTTGGCCTGCCGGAAACAGAACATCAACGATCTGCATCGGTTGCGATATGCCGGGTGGTGAAACATTCCGCCGTACGTAGCCCGATGCGGGATCTTTCCACTCGGTCTGAGCTTGCCGACGCGCCACCGGTTCTCGCGTCAATGACTCGGTACTGACGGGATCGAATAGAGACGCCAGTGGAACGTTCAAACCCACCGCAAGTTTCTCGAGTACCACGGCCGTCGGACTGCTCTCTCCTCGCTCGATTAGCGAAATCATGGAACGACTCACGCCACTCTTGCTGGAAAGTGCTTCCAGAGAAAGAGCCTGTGCCGTTCGCAGTCCGCGAATTCGCTCGGCAATCCGTTGATCAAGGTTGTCCGTGACGTCTCCCATAGTGGAATTAGTATCCACTATATTGGATTCAGCGTCAAGAGTTTTACTCGTTCCCCTGGTTTTTCTCGCCCCTAAGCTCCCACTTGGGAACGCTTCCTACACATTGGAAATGTGGAAGTCGGTCTGAGGCCACTTTCCTGCAAGTTAGAAAATCGAAGCGGAAGAAACGTTCCCAAGCGGGAGCTTGGGAACGAGGCCGACGAGGCCGCATGGATTCCACAAAGGCGCACGGCTTCCCTAAAGGGGACTGGCTCCGCAAGGTGCCAGTCCCCTTTAGGGAAGCCATGCCGTAACGCAGCCGGGCTCGCCTCGCGGTTTACATGGGCGAGATGCCCCGTTCAGGCCAGAACTTCGCGGACGACGTTTCCGTGCACGTCCGTCAGACGGAAGTCGCGGCCCGCATGCCGGAACGTGAGCTTCGTATGATCGAAGCCGAGCAGATGCAGGATCGTGGCATGCAGGTCATGGACATGAACAGGATCTTTCACCGCGCGATATCCAAAATCATCGGTCGCTCCATAAACCGTGCCGCCTTTGACACCCCCACCGGCCATCCACACAGTAAATCCCCAGTGGTTGTGATCGCGTCCACCGCCTGACTTCCCGTTGACCAACTCGACGGCCGGCGTCCGACCAAACTCGCCGCCGCAGATCACCAACGTCTCTTCAAACAGCCCGCGCTGCTTCAGATCGGTCAGCAACGCGGCAATCGGTCCATCACATTCGTTGGCCAGATTGCGATGGCCGTTCGCAAGGTCATTGTGACTATCCCACGGCTGAACATCCCCGTGGTAAAGCTGCACAACCCGCACGCCTCGTTCGATAAGCCTTCGAGCGAGCAGCAATTGTCGCCCGTGCACACCGCTCCCGTAGGCATCCAAAACATGCTTTGGTTCCTGCGACAGATCGAATGCATCGGTCGCTTCCATCTGCATGCGATACGCAAGTTCGAACGCTTGAATGCGAGCCTCAAGTTCCGGTTCATCCGTCCGTGATGCCTGATGCTGCCGATTGATCTGCTGTAACAAATCGAGCTGACGTCGCTGATCGCGACGGGTCACCGCATGATTGGCGATATGCTCGATCAGTTCCTCAACCTGAGTCTTGCGCGTGTCCAGGTGTGTGCCCTGATACACTCCCGGCAGAAACGCCGCGCGCCAGTTGGAAACGTCCGCGACTGGCAGCCCAGGACACATCGCGATGAACCCGGGTAGATTGGCATTCTCTGTTCCCAGCCCATACGTCGTCCATGCCCCTAGACTGGGACGCGACAGCCGTTCGTCCCCGCAGTTCATCAACCGCATCGATTGTTCGTGGTTCGGCGTATTGGCATGCATCGAGCGAATGAAGCAGATGTCATCAACGTGCTGCGCGGTCTTGGCAAAAATCTCGCTGACCTCCATCCCGCACTCACCGTACTTGGCGAATTTGAACGGAGATGCCATTGCCGCTCCCGTATGCCGTTCGGTCGTCAACTTATTGTCCGTCGGCAACGGTTGCCCGTCGTATTTGGCCAGCATCGGCTTGGGATCGAAGGTATCCACCTGCGATGGGCCGCCGTTCAGATAGATGTGAATGATGTGCTTGGCGCGTGCCGGAAAATGAGGCTGTCGCGGCGCGAGGGGTGAGATCACCTGCGGTGCAGCAGAGCCTAGACTTGCGTCAGCAAACAGTGTGTGCAGACCAAGTAACCCCAAACCGGTTCCCGTCTGTGCCAGCATCTGGCGGCGATTGAAAAACATGGCACATCTCCTCAGTCGACATAGATCAGTTCGTTTGAAGACAACAGGATTTGCGAGAGCTGTTCCCAGGGGGAAAGCTGCGAGGCGTCGTCCTTCGGCAGTGAGACAAATTCGACTGCCGCGGTCAGATCATCGGCCGACGGATTTCGCTGGAATGCGATTCGGTACATCGCCACCACCCGTTCAGAGGGATCGACGAGCGCCGCCACATCGGGCCGCGCCGTCAGTGATTTCGCCTGCTCGATGACAAAGGGCGAGTTGAGCGCGAATAGCGCCTGCTGTGGAACCATGGTACGCACACGCCGCTCGACCGACTGATCGGGCGATGCGAAGTCGAATGCCCGGAACGTGCCGGGCAGGCTCTGGCGATCAACCATCCCGAACACCGTGCGACACCGGCTTTGTGGATCGGTGACATCAACGGGACGCCCTCCCTGGCGCAGTTCCAAACGACCAGATGCCGCAAGCAGCGAATCGCGCATCGCCTCAAAACTCAGTCGCTGCCGATTCGCCCGAGAAAGCAGACGATTTTCGGGATCGCTCTCGCGGGCCCCGGCAGCCCCTTCGGTGGACGCTTGCTGATACACACTGGACAGCATGATCCGTCGATGCAGCGTCTTCAGTGACCAGCCATCGCGAAGGAACTGCGAAGTCAGATGGTCCAACAGTTCCAGATGAACCGGTGCGGCAACGCGTTTCCCGAAATCACTGGGCGACGCGACGAGCGGTTCACCGAAATGCTGCATCCAGACTCGATTGACGATCACGCGTGCCGTCAGCGGATTGTTGGGTGAGGCAATTGCATTGGCCAACTCCAGCCGCCCGCTTCCTTGTGTAAACGGCTGCGGTCCGCCCGGTGACAGGATCTCTAAGAACTGACGAGGAACCCGGCGCCCCGGTGCGGTGGGATTGCCGCGTACAAAAATGCGCGGTTCGAATGGTGTCTCGGTGTCGACCAGCGACATCGCCCGCGGCGGTGCGACAGGAGACTGCACCGCCATGCGATCCAGTTCCTGCAGCTTGCCTCCAAACTGATCGGTCTCTTGCCGCGACATGTAGCGCCGCGTTTGACTCTTCGGAAAATACGTCGGGCTTTCGCGACTCGCCAGCACGTCCAATAGCTGCGACTGAGCCTCGGTCAATTGTGGTGGTGAGGATGTCCCGGCCCCCGCGATCTGCGACTGAGAGTCCGTATAGACTTGCTTGAGCAACTCACCATAGACGCGAGCAACATCGGTGCGGTTGGCAATCGTCGCCTTGCTCAACAAGTCGCGGACGAGCGGATTAACCTGCCCCGGTTTGATTCCTTCCGGCTTGGACTTCCATCGCTCGATCACTTCGGCAGCTGGCTGAGCAAATGGTGGCGACGATGCAGGAGAGGTGACGTCGTCGATCTTGGCGACCGGTAGTTCCATCAAGTCGTGCCAAGGACCGAAGACGGGATCGTCCGGCGTTGCTCGCTGATCGAGATACTTCCGCCAGCGGGCGATGACGGGCGGACGCAAATCTTCAGGCGCCAGCGACAGGAAAAAGATGGCCGTTTCGAGCGGATCGGGCTTGGTGGTCGCGACACGTTCGAGATAGTCGCCAACCCGCTGACGTGCCGTATCCGACAAGAGCGCGAACTGCTCGTCGCGAAACTTGCGGATCTCTTCCCGTTTCGCGGTGGCCTGCTTCTCGAACTCTTCCGCCTCGGGTGCGATGGATGTGACCGCCAGCGGCAGTTCCAGTGGAGCTTCGGTGCTCGCGAAGACGCCATACAGCGAGTAATAGTCCGCAGTCGCGATAGGATCGTATTTATGATCGTGACAACGAGCACAAGCCACCGTCAGACCCAGAAATCCTCGAGTGACCGTATCAATCTCGTCATCGATGATGTCGTGCACATTGTTGTCATACATCCGGCCAAGCGTCAGGTATCCAATCGCGGCCAACCGCCAGGGTTCCACTTTCGGCTCGATCAGATCCGCGGCAATCTGCTCGCGCACGAACTGATCAAACGGCGTATCCTCGTTGAATGCACGAATCACGTAGTCACGGTACGTGTAGGCGTACGGCCGGACGCGATCGTCTCCGTACATCAAGACACCGTCCTTCGAATCGGCGAACCGCGCCACATCCAGCCAGTGTCGCCCCCATCGTTCGCCATAGCGAGGCGATTGCAACAGACGGTCGACGACCTTTGCAAACGCGTCACTCGTCGGCGCCGGATCATTGATGAAGTCCTGGGTTGCCTCCCAAGTGGGGGGCAACCCCGTCAGATCATAGGTCGCACGCCGCAACAGCGTGCGACGATCGGCCGCGTTCGACGGCTTCATCCCCGCCTCTTCGAGCTTGGCGAGAATGAACCGATCAACGTCGGTTCGTGGCCATGCATTATCGCGCACGACAGGCGGCGCGGGATCGGTCACCGGGTGGAACGACCAGTGTTGGCGATCGGCATCCGAGATCGAGAACTCTTTGCGGGACCCCGTCAATGCGCCGGCGTTCGGCCAGGGAAGTCCCTGTTCGACCCACGTCGTCAGGGTCGCGATTTCGTCCGCTGACAACGCCTCGCCCGGTGGCATCTTCAGCGGCCCCGAACGCAAGACCGCTTTGATAAGCAAACTCTCGTTGGGAGCCTTGGCCACTGCGGCCGGCCCCGTCGAACCACCTTTCAGAACGTGTGTCTGCGACGTCAGCTTCAGACCGCCTTCAGGGTCACTGTCACCATGACACTCAAGACATTTTGAAACGAGCAGCGGCCGCACCTTCGATTCAAAAAAGGTATCGCCGTCATTGGCTTGAGCGGACGTCAACGAGGCCGCCATAACGACAAGCCACGTGCCCACCAAGCCAATCCCCGTTTGCCATGTCGCTCGGCGTGTTGAACACCAAGTCGTGGACACTTGTCGGCAAGCAAGTCGATTCGTGGTCGCCGAGTCAAATCTCATGCTGGGCGCAGCGAAGAGATCGCCTGCGAAAATGTGATTCGTCTTCATCGTCATGTTTCTGTGGATTCCAGTAAACTTGATGGCAGACAACAGGGCAGGGCCATTTACGAGGTCAACGAGGGGGGAGTCCCATTCGTTCGCGATGGCATTCAATATGAGTTCGCAACGCATGTTCGGCATCACGGACGCGACCGGCCTTCAGAGCGTCGATAATCTCTTGATGGCCGTTGATCCCGTCAGACCACTCGGCCTTCTTCAAGCTTTCGCGGAACCGGCGAAAAAAGACCGCCAGCAGATCGGTAAACGCCATCAGGGGCGAAAGCCCGCTGGCACAGACCAGTTCGCGGTGAAAGGCGATGTCCAACTCAACCCAGCGAGTGAGGCTGCGAGCCTGATTGAAGTCCGCGTTGATAGTGTTCAATCGATCGTAGATTGAACCGTCCTGTTTCATTCGTCGGGCGA
This sequence comes from Schlesneria paludicola DSM 18645, assembly GCF_000255655.1. NCBI lineage: Bacteria > Pseudomonadati > Planctomycetota > Planctomycetia > Planctomycetales > Planctomycetaceae > Schlesneria > Schlesneria paludicola. The sequence goes on from NZ_JH636434.1 coordinate 2,965,763, forward strand.
CGTGCGGAATCACACCCGCCTCGATCAGCACGCGCGTATCGATCAATTCGTGAGGACAAACGTCGTGCAGAGCCGGGTGAAAGCCCAGATACTCGGTCACGCGCTCCATATTCACGCTGCCGACGGTTAAACCACGCCCGGGCTTGGCCTCAACGATCCCCAGAAACTCCAGTGACTTCGTCGCTTCGCGTAAGCTCAGGCGGCTGACACCGAACTTCGCAGCCAGTTCCGTTTCCGTCGGCAGCCGATCACCTGAACTGAGATTCTCATCGAGAATAAAGTTTTTCAGTCGATCAGCGACAACCTCGCGCAGCTTGGATCGTTCGATTGTTTCGACCATTGCGGGATCTCGGGAAGGCGGTTTGTGGGCAGGGCCAGTCATCTGGCGGTCGAGGCAGATCATTAGATTATCAGACAATCTTTCCTCGTCAAGAACTCCCCATGCGGCTCGCAACGAATTCGGATGGCGGTTGTGACGTATTTTGAAGAGCGGTAAGCTGCATTTTCGCGTCCGTCGGAGCATCTGACCCGCGCATCGGGCATCAATTTTCGGATTCAAGAACATTCGAATCAGATATTGCGGACATCTTCGTTCACTCTCCTGCACACAGAAGACCCCTTATGCGAATCGCGACATCTCTGATCGTGCCGCTCGTTCTGACCACAACTACATTTGCACAGCAGTCGCCTTACGAAATCACGTTACCCGCCGCCCCCCCCTACTATCGCATCCGGTATGAGTCGTCCGAGAAGCCGGGCGAACTCGCATTCCCCGTGAGCTATACACTCTGGGTTCCGCCGGGCCTCAAATCGGTACGAGGAGTGGTGGTTCATCAGCACGGATGTGGCGAAGGATCTTGCAAGTCGGGGCAAACCGGCGCGTTCGATCTGCACTGGCAGGCCCTCGCCAAGAAGCACGATTGTGCCCTGATCTCTCCCACGTATGAACAACCAGAAAAAGCCAACTGTCAGCTCTGGTGCGATCCTCGGAATGGATCTGATGCGACCTTTCAGCGATCCCTGAACGAACTGGGGGCGATGTCCGGCCATCCTGAGCTCGCGCGTGTGCCGTGGGCATTGTGGGGGCACAGCGGTGGTGGACACTGGGCGGGTGGCATGCTGTTCTTGCATCCAGAACGTACCGTCGCGGCATGGCTTCGTTCAGGAGTTCCCGCCGTAACTTCCGAAGAAGGTAAGCCAATTCCTTATACGATTTCCGATGCGGCCTGCCAGGTCCCCGTCATGTGCAATGTCGGTACCCAAGAGGGTGTCACCGTCAAGGACGGTCGCTTTGCGGCGGTCTGGCCGGGAGTCGACATCTACTTTAAGACTTTCCGCGCGAAGGGGGGACTTGTGGGAGTGGCCGTCGATCCCTTGAGTGCTCACGAGTGTGGCAATCAACGCTACCTGGCCATTCCCTGGCTGGATGCATGCCTCACCGCACGCCTGCCAGACAAACAGGGTGAACCGCTGAAAGGCATACCGGCTCGAGAAAGCTGGATTGCTCCGTTGCATCTCGGCGAACCAAACATTGTTGCGCCCGTACCGTCGGAGTCGTTCACGGGCGTCCTCGAGAATTCCGTGTGGCTTCCAAACGGAACGATCGCCGCCGCATGGGTCCAATATGTCAATGACACGGCGGTGACCGATACGACACCACCTCCGGCCCCCAGCAACGTGCGGCGAAACGGAAACACTTTGACCTGGAATGCCGATGCCGACCTCGAAAGCGGCCTCGCCCACTTTATCATTGAACGAGACGGACAATTTCTGGCGAACGTGCCAGAACACGCGAAGAACCCGTTCGGCCGCCCGATCTTTCAGAATCTGCAATACAGCGACACGCCCACGCAACCTTTGATACTCATGCAGTTCACAGACGATAAACCAGAACCAGGCAAGACTCACCAATATCGAGTGATCTCCGTCAATACGGTCGGACTGCAATCTCAATGAGTGACTCGTTCACTTTCACTTGAGGTCAACGCCGTGCCGCGACTTCGCGGACGCAGTGCCTTTCAGTTCGATTGCCGGGAGGTACGCGTCGACTCAAATCGTACGCAGAGTCTGCTTCTCGATCGGCGGGTCACTTCTTGAAATGCGGGGCCTGGATTCTTGTCGCGGAACTCGACGCACGCGTCGAACCCCACGATTCAAATTCGCCTCCCTAGTTTTTCCGTGAACCTTTTGCACCGTTTCTGCGTCTAGATCAGGATGGCCATCTCGCCAGCATCAACAACGAACCGTTCCAGCACGAATTTCACCCGTCTCAAGCGTTTTGACGATCATGATGTTTTCACGACCGATCTCCGCCCGCAAATACAACGAAGCACACCCGTCGTTGAACGCATCCAATCTGCGTTCAACGCAACCGGCGCGCGCCCTGTTCTGGAATGAGATTTCCGAGAACTCGGCAAGCAATGGCCTGCAGAACGAGGCCTCGTTGTCCCCCCTGCGCACGTGACATCGGCACTTCGCCCGCGAGCGTTCAAAGCCCGGTGTCACACAGATGACACCGGGCTTTTTTCGTCGATTCAATCGACGCTGTTCAAATCGGTCCTGTAGTCCAACGGTAGGACACCAGTTCGGAATTCTGGCGACGATGGTTCGACTCCATCCAGGATCACTGTGGATTTTGCGAGTTCTGGCGTTACGCGTTGTACAAAAAGATCACACGATCGAACTCAGGAATCCGTCACCCCTGTCTGGCCTCGCGGTTGAAATCGACCGCGGGGCGGGGAGTTTTCTGCCATGAGGAACAAACAGCATCTGAATGTCGGCACCATCGGTCATATCGATCACGGCAAAACCACACTGACGGCTGCGATTCTTGCGGTCCAGGCGTTTAAAGGTCTTGCTAAGGAAAAGGCCTATGGTGACATCGCCAAGGGTGGAACGGTCCGCGACCCCACCAAAGTCGTCACCATCACCACCAGTCACGTCGAGTACGAGACCGACACGCGACACTACGCCCACATCGACTGCCCCGGCCATGCCGACTACATCAAGAACATGATTACCGGCGCAGCGCAGATGGATGGCGGAGTGCTGCTGATCTCGGCCGCGGATGGTCCGATGCCACAAACGCGAGAGCATATCCTGCTGGCGCGGCAAGTGGGCGTGCCCGATCTGGTCGTGTTCATCAATAAAGTTGACCTGGTTGACGATCCTGAACTGATTGAACTTGTCGAACTCGAAACACGAGATCTCCTGACAAAGCACGGTTTCGACGGAGCGACCACGACGTTCGTCCGAGGCAGCGCCCGTGCGGCTTTGGCCAACCCGGGTCACGCTGAAGCGAATCGTTGCATCGTCCAATTGCTGGCCGCACTTGACCAGCTTCCAGAACCGACACGGTTGGTTGATCGACCGTTTCTGATGCCGGTTGAAGGGGTCTTTACGATCACCGGACGCGGCACGGTGGTGACAGGCAAGATTGAACAGGGACGAATTCAAACAGGTGACAAGGTCGAGATCCTTGGTTTGGGGGGGCTTCAAGACAGCGTCGTGACGAGTATCGAAGCGTTCAACCAGGTGCAACCACAAGCATCGGCCGGCGAAAACGTCGGATTGCTGCTGCGTGGAATCAAAAGTACCGACGTCGAACGCGGACAAGTCGTCGCGGCGCCCCGTTCGTTGACAACCCACACCAAATTCAAGGCGGAAGTGTATGTGTTGAGTTCGGAGGAAGGAGGTCGGCATACGCCATTCTTCAGTGGATACTCGCCACAGTTCTTCTTCCGAACCGCTGACGCCACCGGTCACGCAGAACTTGGCAGCGATGCCCAGATGGCGATGCCCGGTGACAATGTCTCGCTGGTTGTTGACCTGTTGAAGCCGGTCGCGATCGACACGGGTTCGCACTTCGCAATCCGCGAAGGGAACCGAACTGTCGGGTCGGGTGTCGTCACGGCGATTCTTGACTGACCGTTCCAGAACGGCCGTTGGCGGCGAATACCGTTGCCAACGGCCGCTTCTTTTCGAGTGACGCTTCAACCGCGTCGGTATCACTGATCCCTGTGAAGTTGGAGAAACTCATAGCGGAATAAAAGAGAATGGAAGATTACAGCTTGACAAGATTCATCGGAAAACAATAAAACACGACTTAATTGATATTTATTTGTGCTGACTGGTTCACCAGACGCACCCGCTACCTAAAAAGCAGGGGGCTCTGACGTTGATCCCAGCACTTCACGCACGTATCCGGACCCGTTCCGTTTTGGCTTCGTTCATCGCCTTCGCGTCACGAACAAGGCTGAAACGCGTCCTGAACGCTCTTGGGATTCTTAAAGTCGCACGCGCCCGGTCGTTTTCAGCGGCGTGTTCAGGCCTCTCTGCGGACCGTGATTTCATGGCGGTTGCGCGGTTGTGTTCTGCCGTTCAGACCTTTGTCCATGCGCATTGATTCACCGCTGCGCATTTTCTGTTCGGTCCATCCTAATGGAGTTTCGAAAGATGTTTCTGAAGAATTTTGGGTCAGAATCCCCATTCCGCTCGACGTACCAAATCACGGCTCGACACACCTTGGCAGCGAATGCAAGTCGTCGCATTCGTCGAAACATCGGCTTTACGCTGATCGAGCTATTAGTCGTCATCGCAATTATTGCCGTGCTGATTGCCTTGTTACTACCAGCCGTCCAACAGGCCCGCGAAGCGGCACGAAGGACTCAATGTAAGAACAATCTGAAGCAGATCGCTCTCGGGATTCACAACTATCATGACGCCTTCGGATACTTCCCGATTGGCCACCATTACATTGGTGGCTTCGACGGAAACTTGACTGACAATAACGGCGGTTCGGGATTTGGCTGGGGCTGGGCAATCCTTCCCTTTGTTGATCAAGGAAACCTGTTCAATCAATTCAACCCGTCACAGCAGGCCGCAGAGACAGCTCCGACCACTCCCGGAGGAACAGTCTCAAATGTTGTGCTCTGCCAGACGGTCATTCCGATCATCAGTTGCCCTTCCGACGTGAAGCCAGCCCAAGGGCATGATGTTCCAAACACCACGAACCTGGATGATGGGGCAATCCCCAAGAACGCGACCAGCAGTTATCAAGGAAGTGCGGCGTCATTTGACGGCTGGTCCGGCGACAATGCCGGTGTCGGAGCGGATCTTCGACAATGGAATGGTGTGTTCGGGCGTTCCAATAGCGGTGCACGACGGATTCATGAAGTGACCGATGGAACCTCGAATACCTTTCTGGTGAATGAAACGAAATTCAAAATGGACTCGACCGGCGAGAATCGTTCTCGCTGGTATGCCGCCATTGATGGAACCCCCGGCGCGGCTCAAGGAGCGACCGGCGCGACGAACGCCCTGATGGATGACGGACAATGGGCCATGAATTGGACGGCGGCTCAAGGAAATCCGCAGCCGCATCGAACCGCAGGAAGTTCACACATCGGTGGTGCTCACTTCGCGATCAGCGATGGATCGGTTCGATTTGTCAGCGAGCAGATCAATCATACATCAAGGGCCTTTGTCTCGACCGATCCATTTGATTCAACGAACGGCGGCGTGGGCTTTGGCCTCTATCAACGACTGTTTGCGATCTCAGATGGTTGGACCGTCAGTGAGTTCTAGTCGCATCGTGCTCAAGACCGTCACAAGGTGACAGCGGTGCTGGCGGGCGGGAATACCTGTCGGAGACTCGTCAGGTCTCGATTCGCGTCCGTCAGCCGCTGCCCTTTCTGGCGCCACAGTCACGGCTGAGTCGCTTCTTATCCAGTGCCCGTTTCTCATTCTCAACCAATGACGCAGGAAAGTAGGTTACCTTGCGGTTAGTCCAATCTCTGTCAGCGCGTCCCATCGTTTGGGGTTTGTTGGCGGTACTCCTCAGCATGACATGTTCCGGTTGCTGGAATAGGGGACCGAAAATCGCCACGGTTCGCGGCACCGTCACCTTGGATAGCGTTCCGTTGCCCTATGCGGCCGTGGTCTTCAACCCTTCGAATGGCCGACCGGCGGGCGCCACGACGGACGAAAATGGCAAATTCTCGCTGAACTTTACCGAGGGTCGTCAGGGGGCGTTGCTGGGAACGCACCGCGTGATCATCACGACGCGCCGCGATCCCTGGAAAGACAAGAATGGAAAACCCCAGCCAGGATCAGGCGAGAAACTCCCGGCGATCTACCACTCGCAATCGACTCTGACCTTTACTGTCGAAGCGGGCAAAGACAACATTGCCAACTTCGATTTGAAGTCTTCTGAGAAACCAGCAGGATCTTAGCGACACATCGACGCACCGGGTCAGCGTCCTCCCCCCCAGGCACAAAACGCCACGCGACTGTGAACAGTAGGCCAACGATCACCCAGACTTCACTGGGCCGCCAAAGGAAGTTGAACTCAAATGACCAGAAAGAACTCAAGCCCAGTCAAAGCCGTCGTGCTGCTGATGCTGACCTGTGTTTCGGCCGGTTTGGTGAATGCGGCCGAAACATCTCGTCGCCCGAACATTGTCTTGGTCTTCGCCGACGACTGGGGAAGGCATACGAGTGCCTACGCCAAGCTTGACGGAGCCGGAACGGTCAACGATGTCGTGCGTACCCCGAATTTCGACCGCGTGGCTGCAGAAGGGGTGCTGTTCCGCAGCGCGTTCGTTTCTGCCCCCAGTTGCACCCCCAGCCGCAGCGCTCTGATTTCCGGGCGTCATTTCTGGGGGACCGGACGAGGCTCGATTTTGCGTGGCGAGTGGGACGGAACCAATCCTGCATTTCCACTCTTGCTGCGCGATGCCGGCTATCACATCGGAAAAACGTACAAAGTCTGGACCCCAGGCAATCCGCCGGACGCACCATTCGGAGGTCGCCAATACGCCTTCGAAGAATCGGGGCGACGGTTCAATAACTTTTCAGAGAACGTGACAAAGCTGGTGGCCGACGGAAAAAACGTCGGCGACGCGAAAGAGGAGCTCTACACGGAAGTCCGCGGGAACTTTGATTCCTTTCTGGCGGGCCGCAAGCCGGACCAACCATTTTGCTACTGGTTCGGCCCCACCAACGTCCATCGCAAATGGGCCAAGGGCTCCGGTAAGGCGTTTTGGGGAATCGATCCGGACGGACTTCAAGGAAAGCTCCCGCCGTTTCTGCCTGACGTTCCGGAAGTTCGCGAGGATCTGGCGGACTACTTCGGCGAAGTTGCGGCACTCGACGCCGCGCTGGGACTGATTGTCCGGAAGCTCGAACAGATCGGTGAGTTGGATAACACGCTGCTGGTGATCAGCGGTGACCATGGAGCAGGCGGCTTTCCGCACGGAAAATGCAACCTGTACGACTTCGGGACCAGAGTTTCATTGGCGATTCGCTGGGGCGGTGCACGTGGCGGGCGAGTTGTCGACGATCTCACCAGCCTAACCGATCTGGCACCGACGTTTCTCGAACTTGGCGGCGTTGCCATTCCCGAAGGAACGACGGGCCGCAGCCTGGTCCCGATCTTGACGTCGAATCAGTCGGGTCAAGTCGATCCGCAACGGACTGCCGTTTTCACGGGACGCGAACGGCACGTCGAAAGTGCCCGTGCGGGTTATCTTCCCTATCCACAGCGCGCCGTGCGCACGTCAGACTTTCTGTACATCATCAACTTCCGCCCGGACCGCTGGCCTCTGGGAGACCCGTATCGCCTCGAGAGCGACAAACCACCAAGCGTCAGCGAGATCACCGAGGACACCCGCGTGACTCTGGCGGATGAAGATGCAGGTCCAATGAAGGCCTGGCTCGTCAGCCAGCGTCACGATCCACGTTGGAAGACTCATTTTGAATGGGTTTATGGCAAACGCCCCCGCGAAGAACTCTATGATCTGAGAAGCGACCCACATCAGGTCAAGAATGTTGCAGATGAAGCCAACTATGCTCAAACACGCGCGAAGCTCGAGGCTCAGTTGCTCGATGAATTGCGACGAACACACGATCCACGACTTGTCGACGACGGAAAGTACTACGAGACACCGCCCCTGGCCGGCGCCCCCAGCAATCCAGCAGACCGCTAATCAGGATTTTTTTGAATGACGAGACTTCTAACTCTGCTGACTCTGATTTTGGGCAGTTCCGTTGAGGCCGCCGACACCACTTCTCGCCCGAACATCCTGTTCGTCATCTTTGATGACTGGGGTGGAAGTCGGCATTCCAGCATCGCAGGATGCAACTGGATCAAAACTCCGCACTTCGACCGTGTCGCCCGGGAAGGGGTTCTCTTTTCAAATGCGTTCACATCCAATCCGAAATGCAGCCCTTGCCGAGCCAGCATTCTGACGGGACGGAATACCTGGCAACTTCGCGAAGCCGTTTCGCACAATGGGCGTTTTCCTTCAGGCTTCGAGACTTATCCCGATCTGCTCGAACAGGCGGGCTATGCGATCGGGTTTACAGGGAAAGGTTGGGGCCCAGGCGATTTCCAGACGAGTGGCCGTACTCGCAATCCGGTCGGCCCATCGTTCGACAAGGCCACCCTGGTTGCCCCCACGACGGGAATTCATAACAAAGACTACGCGACGAACCTCGCGAACTTTTTGAAGCAGAGGCCGCAAGACAAACCCTTTTCGTTCTGGATCGGCTTTCACGAACCGCACCGCAACTACGAATGGAATTCCGGTGTGAAATCGGGAAAAACGCTGGAGTCCGTGGTCGTTCCCGAATACCTGCCGGATACCGAAATCGTTCGTCGCGACCTGCTCGACTATGCTTTGGAAGTCGAGTGGGGCGATGCCCAATTGGGTAAGTCGCTTAGTGTCTTGGAAGCCGCGGGGGAACTCGAAAATACCGTGATTGTCGTCACGTCCGACCATGGCATGCCATTCCCCTACGTGAAAGGCCAGATTCATGACGATGCATTCCACCTTCCGCTTGCCATCCGCTGGGGAGCCGGGATTCCCGCAGGTCGTGTCGTCGAAGACTTTGTGAATGTCCGAGACTTTGCACCAACCTTCCTGGAGTTGGCGGGGCTCGCGCCACACAAGCAAATGACTGGACGAAGCTTGGCGAAGATCCTCCGCTCCAAAGAGTCAGGTTGGGTCGAAAACCGAGATGTCATGCTGATCGGCAAGGAACGTCACGACATCGGCCGAGTTCACGATCAAGGGTATCCCGTCCGTGCAATCCGCACGAAGGACTATCTGTACGTACATAATTTTCACCCCGAACGATGGCCAGCCGGAGACCCCGAAACCGATTTCGGAAATGTCGACGGCAGTCCGACGAAAGAAGCCATCAAAGCATTGGGCGGGTATTACTTTGACCTGTCGCTCGGGAAGCGTTTGCCAGATGAGCTGTATCGACTCTCCGACGATCCCGACTGCGTGCATAATCTCGCCAACGAGTTGGCCTTCCACGAGACCCTGCAAGCATTGCGAAATCAGATGGTGCAATTGCTTCAGAGCGAAGAAGATCCGCGCGTGCTGGGAACATTCCAGGACTTCGACCGATATCAATATGTCGGCGCTCGCGGCAAGGGGTACGAAACGTGGCTTCGTCGACAGGAAGAGACCGTACTGAAGTCATTGCAGGACAAACTCGACAACCGGTCTTCAGCGGATCGCCCCCCGCAACCGGCCGCTGCAAAGTGACTTGAGAAACAGGAGTGATGAAAATGAGATGAGTTTGACCGCTCCAGTCCCTCAATCGTCTCCAATTCTCGTTGCAAGGAGACGTGACGCGTCGGCAATGCGCTGAAACACACCGCTTTGATCATCCACTTTCGCGCGTGCCCCTGTCACTGGCGCCCGATAGCATCGACTGGACGCTCCTGCCATAATCCTGCAGTCGGTGGACCCTGTTCGGTTGAATCTCGATTCAACACCAGGATGAATCTGGCGGCCTCGACGTCAATCACTGTTGATTTCGACGCATGGCCGGATTTCAAGCAGTGGGACTCAATGATGACGGATTCGGAACAGTCGAATCATATTCGAGGGGAAATTGCGAAACGCGTTGCGGTGGTCGGCGCGGGGATTTCTGGGTTGAGCTGTGCCAGAATTCTGCATGAGCATGGATTCAACGTGACCATCTTCGAAAAGAGCAGGGGATCGGGCGGACGCACAGCGACCCGCCGCGCCGACCCCGACCTCGAGTTCGACCACGGCGCCCAATATTTCACGGTAACTGACCCGCTTTTCGAACCGCTTGTCCAATCTTGGATCGAACGAGGAATCGCTGCCGAGTGGCACGGCCGGATCGTCGAAATTGATGGCTCGATCGTGAAAGTGAAGCCGCCGCTTCCCAAGCGATATGTCGGCGTGCCAGGCATGACCGCCATGGCGCGTCAGCTCGCGCACGATGTGCCCATTCAGCTCCAGTCCCGCATCGTACAAGTGATCCGAGACGATCGCATTTGGCGAATCATCGATGAAGGGGGAAGAGCGTATGGCCCATTCGACGATCTGGTCGTCTCGCTCCCCTCCACGCAGGCAGCCGATCTGCTCGGCGAGCACCCGCTCGCCATGGAAATTCGCGCGATTCCCATGAATCCCTGCTGGGCCGTGATGGTGGCTTTCGAGCGGCCCGTCAACGTCAACTGGGATGGTGCCTTCGTTCACCAATCACCGCTCGCCTGGGTCGCACGAAATAGTTCGAAGCCGGGCCGAAAGCCTTCGCCCGAAACCTGGGTTCTGCATGCAAATCCCGAATGGTCGGTCACGCACCTGAAATCGCATCAAGAGGATGCCGCCCGGCTCTTGCTTGATGAGTTTGTCTCGTTGACCATGACCGCTTCGACTCCGATTCATCTCGAAGCACATCGTTGGATGTTCAGTTCAACCCCGCTGTCACTAGATCGTTTGGTCTTGTTCGACGAGAATATAGGCTTGGTCGCCTGTGGCGATTGGTTGGCAGGTGGTCGGGTCGAAGGAGCGTTCCGTTCGGGGAATGCGGCTGCAGCGCGTCTGCTTCAGCATACGGCAACCTGTCATTGATGCGAACGCCGCGTTCAGAATTGGGATGTTGGATACAAATTGCAGGCGGAATTGACGGGAACTTCGAAAAGCGAAGGCTTCGATTTCTCGTTCATCAGCATTGACTTTCCGAGTGTCAGAGACCTCAATGCTTTTGGCTGTTAATATTCGCGACGAACGACGGTTCCAACTCATGGGATTTGAGATGTCCCAGTTGAATGAGCCTTGATTCCTTCGCGACTTTCGATTGCGTGTACTGGCGCTCACAATTCCGGCGGACGGTCATCCCGACGGACAGTACAAGACCTCAAAGCTTGACCCGATTTATGACCAGAGGAGTATGCGAAGTTATGACAGTTTCAGTCCAAGGCGTCGCCCCTGATTTTAACGCCAAAGCCGTGATGCCTGATGGATCGTTCAAAGATTTGAAGCTTTCCGACTACCGCGGAAAGTACGTCGTCCTGTTTTTCTACCCACTCGATTTCACGTTCGTCTGCCCGACCGAAATCGTCGCGTTTTCCACCAAGATCGAAGAATTCCAACGACGCAATTGTGAAGTGATTGGCGCGTCCGTGGACAGTGAATTCTCGCACTTGGCGTGGCGAAAACTGGCTCCTAAAGACGGTGGGATTGGCGACATTCGCTACCCAATCGTGGCCGACTTGACCAAGTCAATTTCGCAAGATTACGGCGTCTTGCTGCCTGGCGGGATCGCCCTTCGCGGATTGTTCCTGATCGACCGCGAAGGCATCGTTCGCTATCAAGTCGTGAACGACCTGCCGCTGGGCCGTAGCGTCGATGAAACGTTGCGAATGGTCGACGCTCTGAAGTTCTACGAAGAGCACGGCGAACTGTGCCCAGCGAACTGGAAACCCGGTGCGGCCTCGATCGATCCCGCAGGCGACAAGCCTCAAGCCTTCTTCGCCAAAGAATACTCGGATACGAAATCCAAGCACTAATTCTGCAGATCGATCATCGCCATTCAAGTTCGCGATGATCGCCAGATCATGCCGACGTGGGGACGAATCCCGAAGGTTCGCCCCACGTGCAGGCTCACTTCCGCCCCATCACCTCGCCGGTAGATCTGCTGTCGAGACAACGTGCCGAAGCATTTCCTGCGGTACAAGCGGGCCGTGACGATCGGGCTTAAGGGCCTCAGATGGACGATACATCGCTACGCGTCTTGGTCCTGGCTCAACTGGCGTCCACCCTCTATCTGGTGGGCATAATCTGGTTTGTCCAAATCGTGTATGCCCCAGCCCTCGCCGATTTCGGCAACTCGGACATTTCGACAGACCAACGACGTTCGACGCGGCGAATCAGATGGGTCGTTGCCCCGCCGATGTTCATCGAAGGCACCTCGGCAGTCTTGCTCTTGTGGTATCATCCCGAGGGAATGGCATCCTGGTCGCTTTGGGCCGGAGCCATCCTGCTGGCCGTGATCTGGTGGTCAACCGCCCTGATCCAGGCTCCCTACCACACAATCCTGTTGCGGGGATTCGACCCCAGAACTCATCAGCGACTTGTCGCGACGAACTGGATTCGCACCTGCTGCTGGAGCGTGCGAGGCGTCATCGTCATCGGGATCGCGTGGAACTCACTGGTACTTTGCGAAGGACAGACGAACATGGCCAAACTTAAAGTCGGTGACGCGGCGCCCGCATTTTCCGCAACAACATCCGAGGGACAGCGCGTGAGTCTGTCCGATTATCTGGGACAGCGCGGTCTCGTCCTGTTCTTCTATCCCAAGGATGGAACATCCGTCTGTACGAAAGAAGCCTGTGCCTTTCGTGATTCGTATGCCAAGTTCCGCGATGCCGGTGTTGAGGTCATCGGCGTCAGCAGTGATTCGGATGAAAGCCATCGCACATTCGCCACACAGAACAAGCTGTCGTTTCCCTTAATCAGCGATGCCGATGGCGCGCTTCAAAAAGCGTTTGGCGTCACGAAGACCTTGGGATTCGTGCCTGGACGCGTCACTTACGTCATCGACAAGCACGGCATCGTACGCCTTATCTACTCGGCGCTGTTGGCGTCTGACGAGCATGTCCGTCAAGCACTCGCGGCCATGGGTCAGGAATCGCCTCAATAGGATCAAGGGTTCTTGAAGACAAAGCCGTACAGGTCCGCGTCCTGCAACTCGAACTGCAAGCGAATCGGTCGTTCGGACCACTTTGAGACATCGCTCCCATCAGTCCATGAGACTGTCGCCGCGGGACGATCCCCCATCAGAACGCGACAATCCTCGATTCCATGTCCTGGGATCGGCGTCCCGTCAGCATCCAGTAGTCCCACGCGAACCATGCCGCCAGCACGGGTAACCGCATTCACGATCAACAGCCCGCCGCGGAACTGAATCAGCGGTGTCTGTACAATGCCCCGACCGGCATCCGCCGTGACAGACACCAGTCGATCGCGCTGGGCGATTGCACGGCTGAAGATGCGACGATTCGCAGGGATCGCCAATTGCTCAAGATTGGCCTCTTCGTGCTTCAGTGGCGATCCGCTGTAGTAGAACCACAATTCGTCCCCCACTTCGACACATCCATTCGCCGCATACAATGACCCACTGTCGAACTCGCCGCGTTTTCCCAGTGGAATCAACGGTGTTTCTCGATCCGGCCAGGTCCAGTGTTCGGTATCGCGACTCACCGCAAGCTGAATATCCAGCGTATCAGGCTTGTGTTGATACAGGCTGGGCAGCATCAGATACAACCGCGATCCCCCGGGATAGGCAATACAGGCCGGGTTATACAAGTCGCTGTCTGACGGATGGTTCTCGTCGGTTTGCAGGACCAGAGACAGGGCCGAGAACTGCCCCCATTGACCGCTGATCGAACGCCCCAGGGCTCGACCTCGTCCACCCACACGACCGAACAGAAGGTACTTCTGCTGGGCGGGATCCCAAAATCCCGAGTACTGACTGTCGGCAAACACCGGACAAATGGGCTCTGGCTGACGAGTCCACTTCAGCCCGTCCGGTGAAGTCATCCCGGCAACGTAGTACGGACGGTTACCAATCCCCTGAAACAATCCCTGCGACACGCACTTATAGCGTCGTTCCGGTGGTGCAGTCGGATCAAGGAACACGCCGTTTCCATGGACGCGAGATCGCGATTTTCCCTCACCGATCATTCGAAACAGAATGTTGTTGTCGGTACGCCCCTGGTAGGAGAACATGCCGAGTTTCGGCTTGGTCCAATGAATGCCATCATCGGACTCTGCATAACAGAACGAAGTGTCATCGTCCGTGGGCCAGCCCGACACGTCATAGCACTCGTACCACATCCGAAATTTGTCACCCTCTTTCAGCACGCTGAACCAGCCGAGAGTCGCGTTCTCCCAAGGATGCTCCGAAACAACCAGGTGCTCTCCCGTCTTGCGGGGGGCATGCAGCGTCAATCGGACTCCCTCCGAGTTGGCCAGAAATTGCGGATCGACAAACAGGACTTTTTCGGCCCCAATGTTCAGGGGCTTGACGCGCGACGCTCCCTCCGCTGCAACCGTAACGCTTACGATCCAAAAGGGGACGACGAGCGAGATCCGCGTGAAGAACGACATCCACTGCACTCCCATTGGTGAACCTCATGGCGACGGCGCAAAAAGCGCGGCCCAGCCACGTCCGCCGAAAGAGACCTCGATGTCGGCGAGCACTCGCCAAAAAGGACATCGGCCTCAACACGCATTGTGTGCCTTCGACCAGCCAGTTGCCACTGATTGGAGTAATGGACAACGACGTGTTTCAAGGTTCAATCAGCGTTCATTGAGCGACGCCAACAGTTGGTTCGCCCCGCACCCACTACGTCCCTGATGAAATCTAGCCAGAAGTCAATTTGAATGCCAAGCCGCTGGACCACAAGACAGCGTGCCGCAGCCGTCATCAGGATTTGCCCTTGCGACTTTGCGCCGTAGCGCCTTTGCGTTCCCTTCTTCCCGTAACCTTTCACCGTCCCCCTGGCTTCGGGCTGTGGACGGTGACCTTCTTTCCAAACAAGAGATCGCACAAGGCATCAACAAAAAGGGCCAATACTATTCCGCCGTAGAAGTCTCGCTCGACGCGTCGGATCTAGAAATCGATCTTCGCCCGCATGCCCACGACGATCGCTGTATTGATCGATTGAGCCCCGGGTGGCAGTGTCTGTTCGCGAGCCGGAACCAGGATCTGCAAATCGGGTGTCAACCGGAACCACGGCGTCACAGCGTAGTTGTAATAGAGTTCCACGGCACGATCGTCGCGGATCGGAAGCAGTACCGGTGCCAGATCTTTCACAGGACCTGAATATCCCACATACGAGTAACCGATGCCAAACGTATCCAGCGGGCGTGAAACGATCGGGCTGCTGCCACCAAGTCCAATGTTGGCTGACCATCGAATCGGGCTGGGACCATTGTCGGCCAGGCCAATGTTTGTGAAAAGCCCCCAGGATCGTTTTGGATTGCATGGGTCGACGTACAGCGCTTGATCGGCCGAATAAAAGACACACCATGATCCGCTCGTTGTACCCGTTGTAATGACGGGCCCCACGTTCGGATCGAAATAGGCAGTGGGTGTCAGATCGCTATAGGTACCTGTGCTGTAGGTTCCCGTGATCCCTTGATGTCCGGGACGTCCCATCAGCGTCACGGGAACCTGCAACTGGCTGAGCATCGTCACGCCGTTCTGAAGAAAATCCTCAAACCCCGTTGTCGTCGGTGAATTCTTCGTATCGAGCACCATGAACGAAAACACTGGCTGCATCTCATGCAAGACGGCAAACCCAGCACCGAGGGATGAATACGGAACAGTGCGTGCGGCGACGAGAGGAAATGCGAGCCCCATATTCATAAACGCGTCGACGCCTCGGCCACCCGCGTAGGTCTGCGTCAATCCGTCGAGGGTATTGATCTTGCCGCCGAAGACGACAAACTCCTCGGACAGTGCCTGAGTGATTTTGACCCCGGTTAGTGCTGTGGACGAACCACTCGTCGTCGGAAACAACATCCCCACGTTGGCGGGCATGATCGCCCCTGTCGACGCGTTTATGGTCTCGCCGTATCGCGTTTCGCCGTGCATGGTGATGAAGAGGCCCTTCCAGAGCCCGGCCTTCTCACCGTCAATATTCACGAGATAGTCATTGCGTCCCGAGTAGGCAAAGTTTCGTTGAATGCCGCCGCTCGCGACGCCCTGATAGAACTGCGTCGTGCTGACATTGAACGTGAACCCATCTGACGCCGCTTCGTCTCGCCATCCTCCCACGTCACCCAACAGAAACGGACGCTCCCAGAGCGACCCGGCATACGGCGAAGGGGCAGGGGCAGGTTGCGGCGCGAAGATCGGTGCGGGCAACTCCGCTCCATCCGCCGAGACCACTGCGGATGTTCCGTTTCCGGTCAACGGAGGAACGGGGGCGGAATCCTGAGCCAGCAGCGATGACGCAGCGAACAGGGAACTGAGAATCGCGGCTGCACTGCCAAACGTCTTCGACACGTCCAATGTAAATGACGTCAAACAAGGCATGAGCGCGTCCTTGAACCGAATGAGTCCATGGGTGATCGGAAAAGATTTGATTGAAGTATCGACGGCGCTCAATCGAACTCAGCAATTCAACCGTGTGAGGCCACGCGCTCCCCTCACGATATCAATCTGAAATTCGGATTGTGCCGAATGTTTAAGAAACACCCGCGCAAGCAAGAGTGCCGTGACGTCAAGAAAGTCGGTCACCCAAACACAAATGCGCAGCTCTTTCGCCTCGTGTCCGGCAACTTCCGCCGATGTCGGCCGATGTCACTGACCAGGCTGTCACCATCCAGTGCGTCAACGTGTATCGATTCACCGTGTAAACGATTCACGCTTTCGTGCGAAGACGATCTCATACGCCACGGCTACATGAGAAGTTGAAGCAACTTTGTCAGGAGTTCGCTGAGAGGTACCATCGTCAGCAGGAGCGGGAGCAATGGAATCGAGATCTCGATCGCCAACTTCAAAATCACCGCTTTGTCCACCGGAACCACGCGCATCTCATTAACGACCTGGTAACTGTTCCCCAAATCTGCGAGCGACTGAATGTCGGCGGCCCCGAGTAGTTCCTGCCCCTCAGGGGCGGCCCCCGTCAGCCATCTCTTCCGAAACGCACTGACGTAACGGCTCGCCAATTCGCCGTAAACATGGCTTGCCTCAAATTTGACTTCAATCATTTGGTTGGTAAAGAACATCAGCGGGAACAGAACTACCATCAACATGGCCAGAACGAACCCCAAGATTTCCAGCTGAAAATCGGGTAACTTCGCACCGAGATGCCAAATCTGGTTACCGATCATGGCCGAAAAAAAGACGCTCTGCGCCATCAGCGCGGGACCAAATGCGGTCGCGCTTTCGTCCAGAAATCCCAACCCTCCTGCGCGATCCGGGTGCAATGGATCGAGGTTCAATCGAACACGTGAAACTCGCCACAGAAACAGGTACCACAGGAAAAGTCGATAGTACCAGCGAAGGATGATAAACCGTGCCAACGGCAGACTGATCCACGCAAGCCAGTGGCCGGCCAGCGTCAACGTCAATTTCCCATCCATCGGCGTGGCATACCAACTGGTCCCCGGCAACGTTCCATAGAATTGCCATGCGGCGGTGCCGCCCGTATAGGCGATGACGACCAGGATCAGTTCGGCAACCGCGGAATTCCGCAATCGCATCGTCCAGGCAATGAGCGACTCAAAGCCTGGACGATCCGCAGGGCCGATCAATTCTCGTTTGGTGAATTGCTCGATCAGGTCCCGAATTCGCTTGTGAACAACAAGTTCGGCACCAAGCAACATCGGAACGGCAAGCAAGAACCGTGCGTTGGCAAGGTCCGTCAGAAACGGTACATCGACACCACCCGAGAAAGTCCCCGCCAAAGTCGTCAACAAGGCGAGAGGCAGCCATGTGACAGCCACGCAGGCCGCAATCCGACGATGAAGCCACCCCAGGGGCGACCGGACAAGGCCCATCGACAGCAGGCACTGATAGAACGGCCCTCCGCGTACGAGCGAGAACTCCGCCTCTGAACCCACTGCCTGCACGTTGTCCATCGATTCGTCCTTACGGGCGTTCTAGCAGTCTCACCCCGAAACAGATGCACATCAGACGTCTTCCACGAAGACTTCAATTTCTCCTGCGCGGACCGCCTTGATCAGAACGGCATGATCGCGTTCCGTCTGGTCGGCGTAGGCCACGGCGAATTCCGCAATGGCTTTGTCGAACTTATCCCCCTTCCCCAAGTAGCCGCTGATCTTGATCGGCTCGCCCGAACGTGCGTGGGCATGCGCCAGAACCCAACCACACAGTTCGCCATACTGCCGCATCGCACTTGCTGTAAAGACTTCGACGATGGGCTTGATCTTCATGTCCTTCAGTTGCCGAAAGTAGAACTGACGACCGAGACGGCCTTCGGTCCATCCCAGAAACAAATCGCTGGCCGATTGCATCAATTGATGTCCAACCACGATCCGTTCGCCATGGTTGGCGTAGGCACTTCGCCCGGCGTACGGCTCAAGCACCGACGGGCGGGCTTGTTTGAGCTGCAGAAACAACGGATCGTCATCGCTGGCCATCATCAGTAGGACCCCACAGATCGTTCCAACGCTGCCGACACCCACCACTTTGGCGGCCAGATCCATCAACTTGAAGCGATCCAGCAATACACGTCGATGCTCTGGCAGCGTCTCGCGATACGCTGCGAATGAGTTCTGAACAGTTTCAGCAAACTCGTCCCGTCCAAGTTCACGTTGATGATAAATCAATGGGGGATTGTCCTTGATTTGCGGTGTCATCCCCGCAGTCGTCACAAGTTCCGGAAAATCGTGCTCCAGCACACTTCGCTCACGTGCTTTGGTCAGGCGTGCCTGAACTCGTTTTTGCGCCTCCTTATCCTGAATCTTTGGAATCAACTTTTCGACGTCGATGCTGGCATACCAGATATCCATCGTCCGCATCTCGCTGTATTCGGCCATCCGTTCGCGATACGAACGAACACATGAGAGGACAGCGTCTCTTGCATCGTCTTCGCGATGCCCGTTGTCGCGACTGGCGAGTACGAAGCTGGCAGCCAACCGTTTGACATCCCATTCCCACGGGGCGGGCAATGTCTCGTCGAGATCATTGATATCGAAGATCACGCGCCGTTCGGGCGTGGCAAAGGCACCGAAGTTGCAAAGGTGACAATCGCCACACGCCTGCACCCGCATCCCGCTTGTTGGCGTTGTCGAGAGGTCTGCGGCCATGCTCATGGCAGCGCCTCGAAAAAACGTAAAAGGCGACTGCAGCATCCGGCCATATCGAATCGGAATCAGGTGTGGAACCCGCCCCTCGCTCGATTCTGTCAGCAATTTGAGTGGATCGGGACGCTGGTCCGATGGCTGCCACACCGCGTGAGATTCCCGGGGACAACTGTCGCGTCGAGCTTTCCCCATCTGGCGGAATTCGTCGTGCGTGAAAAATGTCCCCAGCGACGAACTGGTCTCGAACAACGATTCTGTCTCCGATCCTGCGGATTTCTTTTCTTTCCCCATGTTCAGCGCCTTTTCAAAGTTGATTTCACACGGTTGTTTCTCTTCCTCTTCCTACGCCGAGAGGACTCGCGCAACGCGGTCCTTTTTCCATGATTTCGATGCCAGTCGGTTAGTCCTTATTTGCGACGAATGCCATGCGTTCAATATGCCCCATGGGATCAATGCAGAGAAATGTCAGTTTCCACGTCGCGACGCCAAGAATCGGATCCGACAAATGACCACATTGCGTTTCTGAACGCGACCTTTGAATGGGAAAGGGATTCGAACATCGCAGTGCGACAAACAAAGAGACGGAGCGATGCCCGGTTCCGAACAATGGAGCAATGACACGAGAATGTCGAAGCAAAGACGTGATGTATGCTGTGGATGACACACCCGTGAGCCTACAGAGCGCCAAACTGTTCCACAACAAGATCCCGTGACCGAAACAACGTCGGCAGTCAGTTTCACTCGTCCGAGATCGTCCGATGATTGACGCGGCACAAATGTCGTTCTCGCACGCCACAACGGAATGACGACGTCCCATCGCGGCAGCTGCAGAGTTCCCTGACGTTGACCCAGGCTCAAACACAACGCGATGACCTCCGACTCGACGGCCATCAGACACTGGCGTCGACGGCGGCTCAGATCTACAACCACCGGAGGGCACATTGTGGGCCAAGCGAATCCGAATTGACGTACCAGGGAAACCGGTGATGAACGCGCGCTATCCAGAATTCCATGTGGCAGGATCGCCACGCGAAATGGGACAACAATTTGGCGAAGCCGCTCGTGAGTTGATTCGCGAGTTCGTGTCGACGGCACTCGAACGAGTCCGCCTGACAATGCGTGTTTCGCAACGTCAGGTGGACGACACGGTCTCAGAGTCGTGGGAGTTCGCCAAGAATTACAGCCCCGATTCGTGCGAAGAATTGCAAGGAATGGCACTCGCAGCGGGCCTGGATGTTCGCGAACTGATGATGCTGCAGATTCGAAATCAATTGCAAAACGAACCCGAAGCCGGGTGCAGTTCGATATCGCTGAACGCAATCGGTGGCCAAGGCCCTTTATTGGCCCAGAACTGGGATAACGATCCCGGTCTCGATCCATTTACCGTCGTGCTCACACGCCGACCAACCGGAAAGCCGGCGCTGATCAATATCACCCAGGCGGGACTGATTGCCTACATCGGTTTCAACGAGTCCGGCATCGGAGTCTGCTTGAACACTTTGCCCGCTCCCAGCAGGCCCATCGGTGTGCCACACTATTTCACCGTCCGCGGAATCTATGAATCGAAGTCACTGGACGGAGCAATCCACGCCGTCCAGAGGGCCCATCGCGCCATCCCGGCGAACATCATGCTGGCAACGCCCCAAGGTGCGGCCGATCTGGAAGTCACCATGGACGACGTGTACCTGCTAACTGCCGATTCCCAGGGACGCGTCACGCACACCAATCACTGCAGACACCCGGCGCTCGCGGAAATCAGTGCGCAATTTCCCGAACTGATTCAATCACGCCCGCGACTCGATCGGATTGATCGATTGCTGTCGGAAACCCCGAATACCGTGCCGCGGCTGCAGAAAATTCTCAGGAACCATGACGACTTGCCCCGATCACTGTGCCGACATGCAAACGACGACCCAGGGTTTGGACATTGGCAAACAGTCTTCTCAGTCATCATTGAACCGACCGCACGCCGGATGCACGTCGCGCGCGGTACCCCGTGTGACAAACCGTATGAAGTCTATGAATTGAACACCTGAGAAGTTCGACGATTCGACTAGCGGTCGCCCTCTGGTCGAACGGATTGCAAGACGTCCAGCGAGTCTGTGGACGAGGCTTGAGGACCAGCCCGCACAAGGCCCCTGTGCCCCGAGGTCCCGGCAGCCGTCAGACGCGTTTCCGTTTCGCGAAAAACGAGCGAACAGTCTGGCCGAAACTGCGGTCCGCGTGATGTCGATCAACTTGTTTGTTGAACTCATCAATACCAGACAGCTCGCTCAATCGAATTTCGGAATGATTCAATGAGATCGGTTGCCCGACATGTTCGGCGACGACCTTTTCCAGTTCTTCCGGCTGCAGTTGCGCGCGGGTCAGTGACACACGTCGCAGGACGACGCTCTTATTCACGGAATGGGTATCTGTCCGCGATGCGGCCGACGACACCAATGGACCGGCGGTTGACACGCGATCGTTGGACGTGGTGTCGAACGGTGAAAGCTCCTCATAGGGGACGGGCACCGTAGCGCCTTGCGGCTGCGGAACGATCGGCCGGGGAGCTCGAGCACTGGGGGCATAACCCGGATCAATCGACTCGGGCGGCAAGTAGATGGCCCCGGTCGAGAAGTCCACGACAAACGCAATCACCCCCGGCACGAAGAAAAGCAGCAAGCCCAAGCCGTCCATCGCCGCGACTTTCCAGTCGATATGGTGCGTGTGTGGACGTCCGACACGCTCGGAATACAACAACGTTCCGCAGCCGGAAAGACTGCCGACAGCGGCACCCGCAGCGGCATGCTTCAGCACGTCAGAAAGAAATTGTCGACGCTGCATTGTCCCAACCTGTGACATGAAAATGGAATGAACAACAGGCCCGGAATCTGTACAAAACGCACCGACGAATGTCGACACACCGCTTTACTCGGCGATTCGATCGTTTGAAAGGCACACACAATTTCAATCATCACCTGTGTTGAGCGACAGCAGGTGACCACACCAAAAGAGGTGAACCGCGGACACTATGATCGCCCCGAAAACACGTCAAGGGCATTTGCGTTCCGCCGAGAAGTGAAAGCCGTCTTCGAACACGGCCGGTGAACGAACGTCATGCCCATCTCGCTGCGACCGCGGCATCGTGAAACAGTTTCTATTCACAGGGGTGATGAAACAGACAGTGTGGGCAACTTAGGGAAAGACTCTGTCGACATCCCGTTCAGAGAGACGAGATTTCTCGCACGACGCGGAAGCCGACATCGACTTCCGACTCATACAGCTCCATGTAATCACGACGGCCGGAGCGTGCGTCCAGAACACAGGAATAAAAGCTGCCACCGCGACAAAGCTGTCTTCCCCCCCCGCGATGTAAGGGGTCTGTGACAACCGAGTCCGACGGCACCCAGTGATTGTAATTTTCCGACCAGTCGTCAGCGCAAATTTCCCAAACGTTTCCGAGCATGTCGAATAAGCCATGCTGATTCGGCCAATAACTGCCAACGGTCGCCGCGAACGCATGTCCGTCATTCCATTTGGACGCGGAGAAAAACTCGCCCATGGCATCAACGATCGAAGCGTCTGCAATGTTGAAGCAGCGCGATTGATTCTGTTCGGTGACAACGAACGGGCACTGGGAACGCGGATCGGCCCCGCAGGCAAATTCCCATTCGGCTTCCGTTGGCAATCGATATGTTGCCTGTTCGACGTCAGACAGCCATTGGCAATACGCCACTGCGTCCTGAAATGTGACTTGCACGACGGGATGTTGGTCGGTTTGAGGATATCCCGGCGATCGCCAGGTCAGCTCTTTCTTTCGAACAAATCCGTTTCTCAATTTCTCGACGATTTGGCCCCCAATGCCATTCGCTTCCACATTCGTCACATAACCTGTCGCTTCCACGAACTTTCGAAACTGCCCGACGGTGACCTCTTTCGAGGCAAGGTAGAAGGGACGAGAGATACGGACCCGATGCGGCGGACCTTCCATCAACCGGTAACAATGATGCGCCAGAAACTTTGTGGTCTCGTGATCACTGCTGCTGCTTCCCATTTCGAAATCCGCGGCGGGAATCAACTTCAGCTCGTGCTGCTGCGAATCAAGGATCGGGCTGGGATCACGATCGAGGCGGTCACGTTGCGTGGCATCCCACAACCGGATCACACCATCGGAACCGAACGAGGCCAGCGTTTTTCCGTTGGGCGAAAGACTGACGCTTCGAACGAACTCGTCATGCCCAACCCATGTCATGCAGGTCTGACGCGATTTCGTATCATGCAGTTGAACCGAACCACTGCGACCGACGATCGCCACATAACGATCGTCGGTCAACGGGCATGCCGCATCCATTTTGTGAGGCAGCGTTGCGGTGTACTCGATGACTCCATCTTTGGTATTGATCAACGACACAACGCCGAAGAAATCGACGAGCAGTTCGTGTGCTCCCTTCTGAAGGGAGACGGCACTGACGGCCTGCGCACCCGGCAATGTCGTGATCTCGGGTGCGCCCGACAAATCTGGCACCCAGGTCAGACTGACCGCCTGGCCAGTCCCCCCAGTGTCCATCTGCGAGCCGAGCACGCGGGGGCCGGTGGGCGACAATTGAAGATGACAACCTCGCGTTCCATCCACTTGCCATCGAGCCAACATCTGCTTTTCATCGAGCGACCATTTGACCAGCTCGAAACCCACCTGCTTCGCATTCGCAGGGGATTCGTACATGACATAGACACAGGTTTCATCGGGCGAAAGACAACCCTGCAGGGGTTGACCTTGGTGCTGAGGCATCACACTTGAGATTTCATTCGTACCCAAGTCCCAGACCGAAACAGACGAGGAGGGATGCCCCAGCAGCACGACACGACGCCCCTCTGCGGTGAACAACGCCTGATTCAGCGGCCCGCCAATACTGGTTCTGGAATTGATCCGTCCGGTACTCATATCCCACGTGTGAAGGTTTCCGTCTGAATCGATCGACATCAGGCCCCCTGCAGGATTCCACTGATGCCCCACGATCTCATCCGTGTGCCCCGTCAGCATCAGACTTCCAGGCGTCGGATTCGGCTTCGACACACGATTGATCCCGAGCAAACGCAGGACACGTTCGGCCCCCACGTTCTGATCGTGGTAGTTTTTGGCCGGCAGCAATCGCATCGCAATTCGCAGTGGGAACATGGCCGATGACGCAGGTACGAAATAGACGACATATGTTTTCTTTGGTTCAATGCGCCCACCAAGAAGTTGATGTGCCAAGATCGTGGATTGAACCGGAACATCAAGTCCTTCCAGACGTTCACCGTCGAGAAGTTCTCCTTCCTGAATCGGTGGCAGCGAGCCATCTGCAGGGATGATTCCGAAATTGCGGGGTTTGTAGATCGAGGCAAAACACCAGAACAAATCACCCGGTCCGTCCAGCGACGAAGTAAATCGAAAGGCGCTCAGGTCGTACTCGGGCAACAGACACGGATTCCATTTCACCTCATCTCCCAATGGGCTCAACGCGAGCTCAGGAAGATCCGCCGCGACGCTTTGCAACTGCGCGCAGAAAAGCTCGGACTGGCCATTCTTGATCAATTCCGATTTCGCAGATTCAAGTTGTGTTCGGATGTGACTCGGCGACGCGAGGGCAGAGACGGGCCTCATCGAGTTTTGACCCGGAGACGCCCCGCTCCCCGCGGATGGCCCCATCGCTGACGGACGCGCTGCAACCGAATTCACATACGGGTCGATCTGGTCTCGAAGAATGGTTGAAGGCGGAGACGTGAACACAAAACGTAAGGACAATGCCACGATCGCCAGGCACGCAATCATGATGGCCCCGATGACGCTCTCGATGTCCCACTGTGCAGCGGCATTCGCTCGGCCCGGCTTGCTGGAAGACACCCGACCGGATCTGTCGGGCGTCAACGCGTCAGGGTGAGCGGGATTCGATGCGACGGCGCCACACACATTACAAGTGAGACGCGGGCCGTCATGGCCGCTTTCCACTCGAATCAGTGCACCACATTCCTGACAGATCGCATCAGTCGACATGAAAAAACCTTCTTCTCGTTTTGCTCGGAACAGGATTTATGTGATCATCCAAATGGGTGTGTCAACAATCAGGTGCAATCGTTCACAGGCCGGGGGTTGGCTCATACTCCCGCAGTAAAGCAAAGGATGCTCTTCGTCGATGCACTGTGGATTCCAATTGAACCGGGAAAGAGTGCCTGTTCACCTCTCTTCAGGCTCATCGGAAACCTCGCTTGAACCATGTTTTGTAGAGAACTAACATCTTTTAGGGCACCTAAGAAACGCCGCGTGTGCGTAAACTCAACTCTTTAATTTCCGTAAGCCCACCAATTCGTACAACAAATTGAGTGTGGCCGCGATTTTCTGAAAAATTTCCATCACGCAGGTGAGGAGCCCCTCGGCATGGCTTTTCCAGACACTCGATTCACCCTGATTCAGAGAGTCGTTGTCACGGGAGATGCGGCTTCATGGGAACGCTTCGTCGCAACCTACTGGCGCGCCACCTGTCGATTTGCCATGCAACTTGGCAATCTTCAAATGACCGACGCGGAAGACGTCGCATCGAAAGTGTTTGAAACCCTGCATCGCAAATCACTGTTACAAAGCTGGCTCTCAGCTCCCAACGCGCGATTCAAAACGTTGTTATGCACCGTGATTCGCAACGTGGTCTGGAATTCGGTACGAAGCCGCGACACTACCGCCAAGCGATCCATTCAGCCATTCGAACAGGATGTCGATCCAAGTGCGGTCGTTCCTCAAAAAGAACTGAATCTTTTCTATGATGTCTGGGCCGAGGAACTCCTGACTGCAGCCGTGAACTCGCTGATGGCGGACTATCATCGTGAAGGGAAAGGAGACTACTTTCGCGTACTGCATGCCCGCATCTGCGAAGATCTGCCAGTCAAAGACATCGCGGCGGATCTAGGACTGAAGACGACCGACGTCGACAACTACTTTCGCCATGCGCGGCAACGGCTGACCGAACGGCTTGAACTTCTCGTTCGCAAAGATGCCGCATCGTATACCGAACTTGCGGACCTTGATGACGAATTCACGCATGAATGGCACCGGCTGGCAGACATCTTGAAGCAACAAGGGGGCCTTGAAGCCGCCGTCCGCAAGGCCATGAAATAGCGTCGATCAAGTTTGACGAGTTCTCGACCACGTCAGCGACGGATTTGCGAACGACTGCCCCCAAACGACATCGTTCTGAATCAACAATGATCGTCGCAAACCATTGCGATACCAGAAACAAATTTGACGAGAACACCACAAATGAAAATTTCTTTCTACGGATTGGCTGGTGAGGTGACATCAATGAAGCAGGGCCCGCCTCGAGTGTTGGCGCGTCCCATGGTCCCTGCCAAGGTCCATCAGAAAAGTGTTTGATGAATCGTTCGCGACCGCTGGAGAGGAAACATGGATGCGGGGATCGGGCTGGATTCTCGACAGTCGCTGTCTGACATCTTGTCAGGTGGCACATCGGTTTCATCACAGGGCGCGTTGCGGTTCCTTCAGGCTCTGACCCGCCAGGTCGTCGAGCTGCACGCAAAGGGTGACCTGCATCTCGGAATCTCCACGGCCTCGATCATGGTCAGTGTCAAAGGAATCGAACTTGGCCCGCGGAGTGACAGCGTCTCGACGGGAAATTTGCACGACCTTCTCCATTGGCCCATCGAGCAATTGCATCGATTGCCACGGACGCTGCCCACCGAGCATTCATCGGCCCGCGCAGCACTGAAAGTGGCAGGGATTTCAGCCGATCCCCGATCGTTCGACCTGCTCGCGCTGGGAAATGTCTTCTGCCAAATGCTCACAGCCCAGACTGCGATGGCCTACCTCAGGAGCCTCAAAGTCAAGTCGCTCGTTCCTTCCGAACTCCGCCCCTTGCTGGAGCAACTGCTCGAGGCAGACGGACGATCCCAATTCGACTCGGCATCGTCGCTGCTCGCGTCCTTGGACCGCCTGTGCGAAACACGGCACGACGCCTCGACCGCGAGCCGCGATCAACCGGGCACACAATTCGGTGTGATGGGAGACACGCCACGGACAGGAACGTTCTTACATGGACCAAGCGAAGCCGTTGGCGATGTCTCCGTTCGCCCCACTGCAAGACTCAATCCCGCACACCGCGATGACGATTTGCCCTTTCGGCAACTTGGACATTTTGAAGTCCACGCACGACTTGGGCATGGCGGAATGGGAGACGTCTATCGAGGCTATGATCGATCGCTGGATCGCACGGTCGCAATCAAGGTTCTTCCGCCCGAACTGGCCCGGCAACGCGATTTCGTTCGACGTTTCCAAGCCGAAGCAACAGCGGCCGCGCGCCTGATCCATCCCAACATCATCCAAATCTACTTTATCGGCGAAGACCTGGGACACCACTACTTTGCCATGCAGTACGTCGATGGCATGTCGTTGGCCACCTGGCTGAATGACAAGAAGAAGCTTTACGTGAAGACGTCCGTGACACTGGTCGAACAGATTTTGCTCGCGCTCGAGCGAGCCCACTCGCTGGGGTTTGTCCACCGCGACATCAAACCCAGCAATATCTTGATCGATGGGACGGGGCAACGCGCGCTGCTGGCGGACTTCGGTCTTGTAAAACTGATCGATGGTTCGCACAACGACATCACCGCCACAGGAGTCGTCCTGGGAACCGTCGACTATCTTTCACCGGAAGCCGGACGCGGGCACGACATCGACAGTCGATCGGATCTCTATTCATTGGGCGTACTGATGTATCGCATCCTGAGCGGACAACTTCCGTTCCAGGCGTCAAATGCCACCGCGTTGATCTTTAAGCATGTCTACGAGACGCCTCGCTCACTCTCTGACATCGCACCGCATGTCCCAGAAGAACTGACGACGATCGTCACCAGACTCTTACAGAAAAATCCTGCGGAACGATATCAGTCCGCACGAGAAGTGCTGACTGACCTACAGGCATTTCGCGAGCAACGCCCATTGCCCTTCGCCTTCGCCACTCGAATGCGATCCCTGCTGAACGACGATGAACTGTCCGATCTCGACATCCTGTTAGCGGACAACGTCACCAAGATCTCTTCTCTGTTTCCTCTCGTCGAGACGATGAATCCCGCTGCGGGACCGCCCTGGCAGCATTGGTGGCAACAACTGCGAGGCAAATTCCAATCGACGTCACCACAAGCCGTCTCAGAACTGCTGAGTTGGCAAGCACAACTTCGCAGCGCAATGGCCGCTTATGAGACTCGTCGGGACGCTCTTGAAAATCTCGTCACCGACGCAACGACGGCACGGAATGAACTGGCAGCCGTCGTGGACAAAACGCAGGGAATGCCTGAAGAGCCAGCGATCCGTTCCCAACTCGCAGCGCAGGATGAACGAGTCGCCAACATCCAAGCAGCGATTGCGAAGATTCAAGCCCACTATCGGAGACTGGTCAAACTACAACATCCCTTCGACGTCCGGCTCAATGCCGCTAACGCACGATCCAAACCCGGTGGCTGGCTTGGTCGACATCGGTCACCCATTAGCGTCGCAGCACTGGTCGTCGTGGGCATTTCGGCGCTGCTCATCGTGAATCTGTTCAAAGCTCGCCCGCTTCCGAAGACAAGCGGGAATCCATCTCAGTTTCCCGCGATCTACGATACGGTCACACAGAGGCGACTCATCACCGACGAACCGACAACTCCACCTCAGCCACCGCCGCCTTCCGTACCTGAACTCGATCCACCGCTTGAAAGAGGCGATCAGGCCACCATCGCGCAGCAAATCGGTAAGCCGGTCGACTACACAAACAGCATCGGCATGAAACTCAAGCTCATCCCCCCCGGTGAATTCATCATGGGCAGTCAGCCCAGCGACTACTACCGACAACCGGATGAACAACCGTCGCGTCGAGTCCGACTGACCAAAGAGTTTTGGCTGGGCACGTATGAGGTGACAAAACAACAGTTCACGTCGATCATGGGCGAAAATCCCGCCCCAGCGGAACAGAGCGATTTTGCCGCCGACAACATTGCCTGGTTTGATGCCAATAATTTTTGCGAAGCCCTGTCGGCTCGACCCGAAGAAGTGTCTGCGGGAATGAGCTATCGCCTGCCCACAGAGGCCGAGTGGGAATATGCCTGCCGAGCCGGAACAAGTACGATCGTGTTCTGGGACGGTGATTTGCCTGACATCAGTCAGTACGTATGGAACGGACAAATGACAAGAGGAGGATCAAAGCGCCCCAACAAATGGGGCCTGTTCGACATGCAAGGAAACGTCACCGAGTGGTGTTCCGACTGGTATTCCATTGATACTTATGCTGCCGGAAAGACTCTCGATCCGATCGGCCCGCTGCAGGGCACATCCAAAGTCCATCGCGGCTCGACCAGGGACAGCCCACCACGGAACAGCCGATCCGCGGCACGCTCGAAGTACTCGCCGAATGATCGCGATCCAACCTTCGGCTTTCGCGTTGTCGGCACCATGAAAGCCGCCACACGATGACGTCACGTTGTCGATCCGTCTTGCCATGATTCATTGACGACAGGAACCCGCTGATCATGTTCTCGCCAGCAATTCTGCAAGCCGCGGCCGAACTGATTCGCCTGGCGGTCGCCCGGAATATTCGCATCGCTTTTGCCGAATCATGCACAGGCGGCCTGATCACCGCGGCGATGACTGAAGTCCCCGGTGCATCGCGGGTGGTCGATCGCGGCTTCATCGTCTATTCCTTCGAATCGAAGGAACAGGAATTGGGCATCGCCAAAAGTCTATTTGAGCAATTCGGTGCGGTCAGCGAACCGGTCGCAATCGCCATGGCGATTGGTGCGTTGCGGCGGGCCGGGGGGCATGCGCAACTCAGTATTGCCGCCACAGGTGTCGCCGGTCCCGACAGCAGCCCCACGAAACCGGTGGGGCTTGTTCACATCGCCGTCTCACAGTCAGGTGATGACGTTCCTGTCGCCCACGAAAAGCACGAATTCGGACCATTGAGTCGAGACGAAGTTCGAAGCAAGACCATTTTGGCCGCACTTAGCCTGGCCGCGCGATGTCTCCACGCGTGAACGTTCGCCGCTGTTCGCCGATTGGAATTCGAGCCAACGGCGGTGAGGAACTTTTCACGGCCAATTTGAAATCGCAGAGACTGACTTCGCCCAGACTCATCAGCGCCAGGGCATCGTGAATGCCAAGTTGTCGGCCAGCCTGTTTCAACAGGCTGCATACTGACGTATGATCGACAAGACGAGTCACATCGATGCGAAATTGCCGCGATACGCAGCCGCGGTCGAAGGATGGAGCCGTGCATGTTCTACCACCAGACGATTATGGATCGACGACTCTTCCGTTTGATACTGGCAGGGGTCATGGCCATCACGGCAGACCGTGCGATCGCGCACCCCGGACACGAACATGAGGACGACGCATTGCCACGACGAGTGGCTCAAGGTGATCAACAACCGGCTCCAAGCGAGTCACCCCCCGAGATCTCCCTCGCCTTTGAAGTGTTCGTCAAGGCGAAAGCGATCCAAACTCGTTGGGACAATCGCTATTTCTACGTCGAGTCGCGGGGGATTCCCGACCACCCCATGATGATCGGCATTACCGCCTGGCAGCAACAGGTGCCGCTTCCGCAGAATTATGCGGGCGACAACGCCTGGCAGATCCCCCTTCGTCCTGTGTCGGCGAAGAACCCTCGCTCGACAAAGAACGAATTTCTCCGCGGAGCGATCGCCATCGCAGCCAACGGAATTCCAATCTTCAATCCTCTGAACAATCGCGGCGAAGATGCCAATCTGGCCGGGGAACTCGATGAATACGGTGGTCATTGTGGTCGTGCCGATGATTACCACTACCATCTTGCCCCGGTCCACCTCCAGACGACGATCGGAAAGGGGCTGCCCATCGCGTACGCACTCGACGGTTATCCCATCTATGGTTACGAAGAACCAGACGGCTCGAAAGTGGTGGGACTCGACAAGTTCAATGGCCACAAAGATGCCAACGGCAACTATCACTACCATGCGTCGAAAACGTATCCGTACCTCAATGGTGGGTTCTACGGTGAAATCACTCAACGAGAAGGACAGGTCGAGCCTCAACCGCGTGCCGAGCCACTACGTCCCGCGCTGTCGCCACTGCGCGATGCCAAGATTACTGATTTTCAAGAACTGAAGCCTGGCTCGTATCGCCTGACCTACACGATCAACAAAAAACCAGGAACGGTCACGTATACCACGGCCGCAGATGGATCGGTCCGGTTCGAATTTCTGGATATCAATCGAACCCGAACGAACGAAACGTACTATCCGAAACGCAGGCCTGCGGCGACCAATGCCGGTCGAAAGTTCCCGTCAACGCGCGACGATCAAAATGCGGCCCGCAAAGCGGAACCGCGCGCCGAGAACAAACCGGGTGACCAACCCAAACTGATCGTGACCAGCACGTCGGTCGATCGACAAGGAAGACTAGCGAAGGAATGCACGTGTGACGGAGTGGGCCTGTCACCCGCGATCGAATGGAAGCAGGCACCGCCCGGAACGAAGTACTTTGCCGTCAGTTTGTGGCATACAGCACCCGATCAGGAAAAGTCGTACTGGCTTGTTTACAACATTCCGTCCCACGTCCAGAAGTTAGACCGAAGCAGCCAAAACGTCGGGATGGTCGGCATCAATGATCGACGCAAGGCCGCCTACGAACCGATGTGCTCGAAGGGACCCGGAGTGAAAACGTACCATCTGACAGTCTATGCGCTCTCGGCAGAAGTTCGGCTGCCAGAGAAACAGGCGTCGCGCGCGAAGCTGTTGACCGCCATCAAAGACACGATACTCGCCGAAGGCACGCTCGACGTCGAATACGAGCGAAAATAAGGGTCGGGGAACCTGGTTGATGTTCCTCGTTGCCTCTCGTTGAGCTTTTTCTCGTTGCTCGTTGACAAGCACCTGCTTGGTAACGCCTCATACGCTCTCGGCCCCTTTGCCGAGAACGAGAGTGTCCTGGGCCCCTCACTTACGCTTCCTCAAGTTGGAAATGCAGAGAAATAAAAGACGTCGCCAAGCGGGCGCTTGGCAACGAGGAAGCGAAGCGGCAGTTCGGCAATGACGAAGCGAACTTCCCACTCGGTCAGGCCAGGATTTCCTGAACGACGCGTGCTTTTTCAACGCCGGTCAGTTTCTCTTTCAAGCCGTTACGTTCGTAGTAAATGTCTTCGTAGTTGAGTCCCAGCAGGTGCAGGATTGTCGCGTGCCAGTCCGTGACACTGACTTTGTTCTCCACCGCCATCAGGCCAATTTCGTCAGTCGTTCCGTGGATCTGACCGGCCTTGATTCCCGCGCCGGCCATCCAGCACGAGAAGGCATTCTTATTGTGGTCGCGCCCCGCAGTCACCGATTCATCTCCGCCGCGAAGCTGAGCGATCGGAAGCCGACCAAACTCGCCGCCCCAGAGAACCAGTACGTCATCGAACAGTCCGCGTGCCTTTAGGTCTTTGATCAGCGCCGCAACGGGCTTATCCGTGCGATCGCAGGCCTTCTGAATTTCAGGCTGCAGATGGTCGTGCGTATCCCAAATCTGCGAATTAATGAACAATTGGACGAAACGGACGCCCCGTTCGACCAGGCGGCGTGCAATCAGGCAGCGTCGGCCATACGAGTCCGTCACCTTCTCGCCGATGCCATACATCGCCAGCGTTTCGGCCGTCTCTTGTGACAGATCGAGTGCCTCGGGAGCCATCATCTGCATCTTCGCTGCCAGTTCATAACTGGCAATGCGTGCGTCGAGTTGATTCTGTCCGGCGCGACGACTGCGATGCATCCGGTCCAGACTGCCAATCAAACTTCGCTCAAGGTCGGTGATGTCGTCCGGTTCGTTGTATTCGCGGTCGAGATTCAGAACAGGCGTTCCCGTCGCCTTGAAGCGAGTTCCCTGGTAGATCGGAGGCAGATACCCCGATGCCCAGCTTGAGGTGCCATTCACCGGCAAACCGAGAGGGTCGTCGAGAACGACATACGCCGGAAGATTCTCACTTTCCGAGCCCAGTCCGTAGGTCACCCACGATCCAAGCGATGGCTGTCCGGGAATGACGCGACCACTGTGGATATGGTAGAGCGCCGGTTCGTGCGTCAGATTGACCGTATGCATCGAATGGATCATCGCCACGTCATCAACGCATTCGGCAAAGTGCGGCATCGCGTTTGAAACCCACATGCCGCTCTGACCGTGCTGCTTGAACTTGAACGGAGAGCGCATGATGGCGCCGCCCGATCCAGGCGATTCAAGCTCGCCAGCAATCTTTTCGAACAGCGACTGTCCGTGCATGCGATCGAGCGCGGGCTTGGGATCAAGCAAGTCCATTTGGCTGGGACCACCATTCATGAACAGATGAATGACGGCTTTCGCCTTGGGCTCAAACTGCGGCTTGCGGGGCGACAGATTGTAGATCGGCCTGGGGTCGCCAGGTTTGGGCTCATCGGTCGCAGAATTTGCTCGCAGGTCCCGGCTTAACAAGGACGCCAATGCGGCACCGTAAATTCCGGTTCCGACATTCTGAAAGAAATTACGACGCCCCATTTCGGAGCCGATCGAGAACGGTCCATTTCCACCATTGAACATTGCAAATCCTCAATCGATATAGATGAATTCGGCTGAATTCATGAGCGCATGGCAAAGGTTCGTCAGTGCATTCCGTGCGAGTTGCTGCTCTGGCGACAAGTTCGGATCGACAGAATCCACGGTATCATCTGGCGCCGTCAATTCTTCGGGGGGCGCGTCTTCATCGATCGCATCTTCATCGATGATGGCCGTATTCTTGTCGGTCGTCTTGGCCACTTTCGGTGCCAACTTCGATCCGTTCTGGCTGAAGGTCAACCATTTCTCTCGCAGTTGATCGAACGACTTCGTCGTCAACTCGAGTTCCGCGGCATCGGGCCGTCTTCCCAGCGCGATCTCGTAGGCGCGGTTGATTTGTGCATCACGGTCGGCACCCGCCTCGTTCAAGATGCGATCCGCCATCGCGATCGACCAGCCGTGGATCATCTTATTGTTCAGCAGATGAAGTGCTTGCGGCGCGACTGTCGCGACAGTTCGTTCCACACAATTCGGAGCCATTTGAGGAAGGTCGAAGTCTTCGAGAATCGACGACGCCTGAGAGCGACGCTGCAGCACGTAGATACTACGGCGCCAACCTTTTTCCGTTCCAATCGACGTCACCAGGCCGTCACCGCGGGCTTTGACTTTCTCCGCAGGCCCAAATGGGGTTTCATCCAGTTTTCCCGCTACAAACAACAAGGAATCACGCAAGACCTCGGCTTCCAGACGTCGTAAAGGTGAGCGTGACAACAATCGATTTTCGAGATCGAGCTTGGCATACTGGTCGGTCATTTCCGACGTCTGACGATACGTCGCAGACGTCATAATGAGGCGATGCATGGCCTTGATACTCCATCCCTGCTGGACGAAGTCGACGGCCAGCCAATCCAACAATTCGGGATGCGTCGGCCGTTGGCCGGCCTTACCGAAATTGTCCAGGCTCTTGACGATTCCATTGGCGAAATGGTGCTTCCAGATGCGATTGACCATCACGCGCGACGTCAGTGGATGGTCCGGACTGGTTAGCCAACGCGCGAACCCCAGTCGACGCCCGGTCTTCTTGGCGCCAGGCCACGGCGGTTCGACGACGAAGGGAGCCTTCACTTCGACCAGGGCCGCGGGAACGCCAGGTTCGACTTCTTTTCCCGGCGAGAGATAATTGCCGCGACGCAGGATGTAGGTCGGGGTTGGCTCGCCACGATCCCAGAGCGCCTGAATGAATGGTTCGTGCGAGCTTTCAAGCTGCTTGAGCGCTTTGATCTTGCGAAATGTCGCGCGTGCCATCGATTTGAGGTTCGGATCGAGCTTCTGCAAATCCTCGGACCGAATTTGAAGAACCTTCTCGAATTTCGAAACTAGATACTTCTGGACCTCGTTCCGCTTGTCCCGTGAAGCAAGCGCCGCGACTCGAACATCCTCACGCATAATCTCGGGCACTTCCGCCAGATGTTTTTCCACCTGAGCCGTGACAAGCTCCAGCGTTCGGGCTTCCATCGGCGCTTTCAGATTTTCCATCTCTTGCTTGATGCGCTTTTGCTCCGCTTCCCAAGTTTCCTTTTCTCCAGGGCGGACGTACTTGATGCCGCGAAGCGGAAAATCGTTGCCTGACTTGGACGGCCGCATCCAGTCATTCTCGTCATAGGCCCCTTTGAAAACCGCGGCGAGGCGATAGTAGTCGCGATGGGGAATCGGATCGAACTTGTGGGAGTGACACCGCGCGCATTTGACCGTCAGGCCCATCAATGAGGACGTCAGCGTATCAATCTCGGACGCGATCACGTCCAGTCGGTCAGGCACAAAATTGGTGAGCCCATTGTAGGTACCGTCCGGTGCCATTCGCAGAAAACCCGTCGCAACGAGATTGTCGTAAATTTCCTCGTTGAATTCGTCACTGCTCTCGTGATCGACCAGTTCGTCTCCTGCAATCTGTTCCAGCAAGAATCGGTCGTACGGTTTGTCCTTGTTGAACGAGCGAATGACATAGTCGCGATAGCGCCAGGCATAGTGGCGAATCGGGTCTTCCGCGTTGACGCCGTCGGAATCCGAGTATCCCGCCACATCCAGCCAATACCGTCCCCAGCGTTCGCCATAATGACTGGAATTCAACAGGCGATCGATTAATTTCTCGTACGCCTTCGGATCGCTGTCTTGAACGAACGCCTCGACTTCCGCAGGGGTCGGTGGCAGGCCGATCAAATCGAAATGAGCCCGTCGAATCAGGGTTCTTCGATCCGCTTCGGGCGACAGTGTCAAACCGACACTCTCCAGCTTTTCGAGGACGAACGCATCAATCGGATTCCGCACCCGATCCGCGGCCTTCACGACCGGGACAGCTGGGGACCGTGGGGTCTGGAATGACCAGAACTGACGATCTTCCGCGGTCACTTCGGATTCACCTTCCTGGGCGTCGCCAGGCGAACGGCGCGGTGTGGGAGGTGCCCCCGCTTCGATCCATTTGGCGAGTGTTTCCACCTCGGCCTTTTCGATGACCTTCACCGATGCACTCGCCAGCTTCCGCAGCGGCGGCATTTCGCCAGCGTGAATCTTCTTCAGAACCAGACTCTCGGCCGGTTTCTTCAGATTGATCGCGGGGC
Organism: Schlesneria paludicola DSM 18645; assembly: GCF_000255655.1. Lineage (NCBI taxonomy): Bacteria > Pseudomonadati > Planctomycetota > Planctomycetia > Planctomycetales > Planctomycetaceae > Schlesneria > Schlesneria paludicola. The sequence goes on from NZ_JH636434.1 coordinate 3,002,029, forward strand.
CGGATTTGCCCCCCTTCAACATCGATGTCCGTGATCGCAAGTCGAGACCACCCTCGCTGACACGGCCGTTGTGACAGACGGTGCATCGCAGAAACAGGATCTGCGAGATTTCACGCTCGGTCACGATCGGCTCGGCCACCGCGTCGGGCTGGGCAAATTGAGCACCCGACTCAACCCACTTCTGAACGATTTCCACTTCGTGCGAGGTGAGCGGTTCGCCTTCCTTTGGGGGAGGCATCAGTCCTTCGTGCAAGACCTCCAGCAGCAAGCTTTCCTTCACCTTGCCGGCGACCACAACCTGGCCCGAGGAACTGCCCTTCTTGACGCCGACTTGCGTACTGAGGTTGAGTTCCGCCTTTTGCGTTTTCTCGCCATGGCAGGCCACACATTTCGCCTGCAAAATCGGCAGAACGTCCTTCTCGAAGACGAGCGAAGAGGAGGTCGTAGACGCAGCCGTATCGGTCGACGCGACCTTCGCGGTTTCGTCCGCTTGCAGGAGGCCAGCAAAGGCGACGAATGAGACAATGGTGAATAGATTTCGAAGCATGGTCCAGCACAGAAATGAGGCTCAAAAAGGATCCGCAACCAGCATGAAACCGGCATCGAGCAATCTTATATTCTCTCGAGATCCGTTGTCAGCGTACACCTGAAAATGTACCCAATTCCCCCCCACTTCGGTTGATGGAAATTCGCCCGTCAGCGGATTTTCCACAATTGCGATCATCATTCGCGAAATGTCCCAACCCCGTGCGCGATAAGCTCATTTTGCGATTTTCTCGACAAGATGTTTTCGCTGCGCGATTACGAACAGCACGCATCATTAAAAGACACGCCCGACCCCCGTTTCGGCTCGTCACTTCGTGCGGTCTGGATCGCCACAAACAACAATTATCATTGCCATTACGTCGATAAATCCGCGCGGACCTCCCCTCAATAATTCTCAAAAAGACCGAAGTCCACATTGGGCATTGAGGACGTCAAACGGATGTGTGCAAAAAAAGACCATATCTCCCAATGGTCCGATGCTTGAGGACTCACGAGGACAGTACCTCGCACAAGAATTTCTCCTCTCGTTGTTCCTCGTTGACCAAGTTCCTGCATGGTCAACGCCCCATGTCATCTCGTTTTCTGTCGAGCAGGAAAGTGCCCTGGGCCGCTCGCACACTCTTCCCATGACGAGGAAGCGCTGCCAAGCAGAAGCTTGGCAGCAAGGCAATTGATCGAACGTCGCCTGGCCAGCAGGAACCGATCATTCGGCAGAAACTGCCGAATTTCAATTTCACGACGAGGAATTTCCAATCTTTCCGGCTCGCCGGGTGCCGATTCAGCCAAGACCGGAATTGGAATTGCCGTCGTTTTTTGAAATCGAGGACGAACATGCTCAGAAAATGCGTGTTTACGGTCATGGCGCTTCTTGTCGTCGAACCAATCGGACCGTGGGGCCACCCGCCCGCCATCGCCGGGCAAAACTGCGGAGGTCGTCGCCTGTTCTTTCGCGCCGTCCGCGTACCGGGTGGGACCCTTTCCTCGACGAATCAACCGACTTCGAACGGATCGCGTTCAGAGCGGTTCTACGATTCGACGGGTCGCTGGACGGGCGACGGTGTCGACACGATGTCGACGGCTCGCCCCGGACAACAGACGACCAACTGGTGGACGCAACCGCAACGACACTGAGAGTTCATCCCGATTGAATGCCTGATCATCCGGCTACTTCTCGAGGGCATTGATCGCTTGCACCATCACGGCCCACTCGCGTGTCGAGCTGATCAGCGAACCATCACGGCCAATCAAGTAGTACGTCGGCACACTGCTGATCACCAGTTGCCGTTCGATGTCAGATCCGACTCCCACGACACTCTGAGACTCCGTCCAATTCTGTCGGGCGACGAACGCATTGGCGGCAGCAGCGTCCGCATCGACATTCAATCCAACGTAGACGAGGCGATCGTCTGACGATTTGGCGACTGCCGCTTGGACGTCCGCGATGGCTTCCATATCCGATGCAGTCCATCTGCCCCAAATGTGCAGCAGGATATGGCGGCCGTGAAACTCTCGCAGAGTTTTCTGCTTGCCGTTCACATCGCAAATCTTGAGATCGGACAGGCTTTGCCCCAGTCTCGGACCGGTTCGGTATTCTGCCTCAATCTGCCCGAGATCCTTCGTACCACTGGAAGCCTCCGATTCCGTGACGCGAACAGGTGTGACATGTCGCACATTGTGCTCCCATGCGCACCCCTCAGGTTGCGTATGGCAACTGAACACCAGATCGTATTCCCCCACGGCAACGCCGCCGATTTCAAAATTACCGGCGGGGGACAGTCCCGTCTCATAGAACTCTTGTGCGATCAGCCAATCGTGAAAGCGTTCGTCCTGATACCAGGACAATTGAAATGGTGTTTTTGGATTGAGGCCGAACGCTGTTTGCCCGCTCGGACGGTCAACGCCCGAATCCCGACGAATCAGATACAACAAACAATGTTGTGCGATTTTGTCATCGCCGCGCCCGTTTTGAAACAATTTTCCTGTGACGCGGGTTCCTTTATTTCCCAATGAAACAACCCGTTTCTCTCCCGGCATTAAAACCATGGAAATACTTTGGCTCGTCGCGAATCGCGAACCTAACCTGTTGCTGAGACTGACGGCGTCAGGATTCAGTCGAGGGAATTCAAATCGACCATATAGGTCCGTCTTTACAGACTCCCCCTCTTGGAACCGGGGTTCACCCAACTTGGGTTGTTTCGCCGGTTGAATCGTGATCCATTCATCCGCCACAGGTTTGCCGTCCCACAACAATGTCCCCGAGACCTTCGCCCAGGGTTGTAGGGTGATCGTGCCTGGCGGTTCATCGCCTTGACGCAGGACGTCCGCAACCCCCGTCTCGTGAATCACACGAAGGTAGGCCGGTTCAAACGAGGCCGCCATCTTGAACCGGCCAAACGCGTCCGTTGTCAGAGTTGGCCATTTGGGTGACTCGCTCAAAACTCCATCGTTAATTCTGGGCGCGGTCGTGGGTGTCCCGAGAATCACAGTGGCCCCCGCCACGGATTTGCCCGCCGCATTGATCACTCGCCCGACCATCGACCGCGCTGGCGTGAGTGAGAAGTCGACAGACAAGTGCCCCTCGAAAACGCCGTATGAATCGTCGCTCATCGCCGTGCGGTACCCCTCGGCCTCGATTCGTACGTGGTACCGACGCCCAATTTCCGAAGCGACCAGATTCTCAATCTCGTAGTGTCCGTCGCGATGGACGCTGGAGTTACCGTAGAACGTCGATAACCATTTGGGGCGAAACACGGCGACGGGAACAACTGAAAATGCCTCGATCGGTTTTCCCGTCACGGCATCCGTCACACTCCCAGAAATTTTCAGCAAGGGCCGCAGGGCAACGACATGCTCTTCGGCTCGCGGGACGAGCACCACCATATTCATCCGAAACTCAGAATCGACTCTCGCCGAAATCGAATAGGTAATCGCCTCGTCGGGGGCTCCATCCCAAACAAACAATCCATTCTCGTCCGATCGCATCGGGATGCCCGAGTCGAGCCCCTCTGCGTTGGACGCATTGGGAAGTGACTCAATGCGTCCCCACTTAGTAATCTGAACACGTGCAGCGGGAACGGGATGACCTTCCGCATCCACGGTCCTAATGACAATTCGCTTCCCGGGCTTCAGTGTGAATCGATGTTTTTCAGCAGAAATGGATGCATGAACCACGCGCCGCTCGGGCAAAAAACCTGCCGCAATCACCGTCAGGGGATAGTCGTCCGGCGGGACGGTTGTTGAAACGAACTCGCCCTGTTCGTTCAAACGGACACTGTGACTGCTGCTGCCGAACGCAGAGTTCTCGCCCAAATGCACGATGCCTCTCGTAACCGGTTGCCCCGCCGAATCGACAACAATCCCAGCGATGCGAGCTCCCCTCTTCATGACGATTTTCGCATCGTCTTCCATCAACATTTCGGACGTGATTTTCTGTTCTTGTTGAAGCCGAGAATAGCCCGCGTCACCGATGTAGTCGGGATGCTTCAGTCGGACGTGGTATTCAATATTCGGCGTCTTCGGACGAACTTCGTCAACGGACCAGTAGCCATTCTGATCGGTCACGATCGTACCGAACGGATCCATCGGTCTTGGCGTGGGATTTGTCGTGGACGCAGATTTGCCGTCACTCGATTTGATTTCTCGCGTCTCAACATCCACCTTCACCCCCGCAATCGGCGATCCGTCTTCATCGACGACCGTACCACTCAGCTTCGTACCGCGACCAAGAGCGAACTGAAACGAGTCCGGCACCGCCGCCGCGATGTCTTTATTGCCAAGATTGACTCCTTGGGTCTCATGCTGGAATCCGGCGTACATGTGGACATAGTGCGGCCGAGACGTCCAGACCTGCAGGTTGAAGAAACTTGACGGAAGCTTGATCTCGATACGGCCATCATCGCCTGTCTCATAACTTGTCCGACGATTTGTCGTCTTCTTACCGTCGGACGCAAGTACATTGACGTGGATGCGGGTTCCAGGCAGCGGTTCGCCTTGTTCGTCCTGAACCTGAATCATCATCGCTCGAAACGCCGGTGAGGTTTCGGCGACAACGTCGTCAGCGGCCTCGATTGCGAGCCAGGGCCCTGCCGCGAGTCCGCTCACGAACACAAGGCAGATTCGATGAACGAGGGACACGACGCAATTCGACCGCGACGCCACCCGTGCTCTCGGTCTACACACGCGATTTGCGCAGCACGTCGAGACAGCGACAACCGCGATTTGACAAAACAGACGCACAACTCGCGGTGCCATTGGTACAGCGACCATCGATCGTTTCCTGCCGCCTCTGCGGCCACGCTGCATGTGAATGCCTCAAACACGCCACTATCATCGTACTTGGACTCGGCGTCAAACGGAGCGTTCAGAATGACGAACACACGAACACTTCGCCTGTCGTTTCGAAGACTGCAGAGTGGACGCTTCACCGGCACGTTTTAGTCGGACGAAACGTGCCCTGTCGTCGCGAACTTCCGAAGCGAAGCTTTCGCGGAATCGGCCATTGTGACAAGCGCTGCACCCATCATGATGGCGTCTTTGATGACCAGTCGCCCCGCGCCGCTCAAATAGGGAAATCCATGCTGTGCGTCGCCCAACGCCGGAACCCAACATTCGGGCGTCGTGATCAGAAACGAAAGCGTCACGAACGACATCGTAAACACCAGGAAGCTGCCGACCGTCGCGGCCTGCGGATACAGCGGATGCAGGCAGAGTAACAGACCATAGATCACGATCACTGACCCCAACCCGTAAGCAAATGTGTAGGTGCCGTTCGCCTCGTGCCAGGCACGGTTTTCGGGAACAAGTGCCCCTTCGGGATTCTTGTGTGATTTGTAGCTACCGGGATCGGTGTAGAAGAAGCTCATTGTGGGACTGTTCGCAACGAAGGGGACAATGCCGTCCGCCTCATACCGAAATGCCTTGAGCCCTCCGATCCACAGCAGCACCACGATGAGCCCGATGCGGGTCACGACCACACCCGCTTTGTCCATATTCGCCGCCATCTCAAACAGTTTCTGCACGGACATTTGACAACTCCTCGAAAACTCGAAACGGCAAGTCTCGGGAGAATTCCTGTGCAACTGCCGTTCATGTCTTAACTATCGACCGTTTCGACGGAATGAAGAATGGGCGCATGATCCGAAAGCATGGACAAATTGCTGCCACCGCGAATTTCGGTTTCAAATTCACGGAAGAATGAGGGCGAGTAACCGGTCGCTTTTTTGAACAAGCGACTGAAATACAACTCGTCGCTGAACCCAAGCTCGCGTGAAATCTCTTTAACCGGCCGCAAGGTATGGAGCAACTGCCATTTGGCATGGATCAGAATTCGGTTGCGAATCAGATCCGTCGGCGTCGTCCCAAGCTGCTCGCGCACGATCCTGCCGAGGGTCTTCGGAGTCAGATGCAGCCGCTGGGCATAGTCCGCAGGCGAATGCCAGGTTTGATAATGCGCCTCGATCAGTTCTCGCAGCTCAACCAAGGTCGGATGCCGGGGACCGATTGACGGCACAGCGCATGATTCGGAATATTTCGTTTTCAAGCGGGCGGCAAGGATCAACAGTACCTTGAGATACGCAAGCATGACATCACTGGATGCCAAATCCGGCTCGACCTGTTCTTGCCGAATTCGCTCGATCAGGCCAATGACATCCCGCTTCCTTCGTTTATCCAATTCAACCGCAGGCCCTCCATAGGGATCGTTGAACAATGTGCCACTGCATCCCGCCTCGGCATGAAACGTTTCCACACACAGAAAGTTGGCATGGAACTGAATCAGGTCTCCACAGACCGATTGGCTGGGAACGATTTGAATGTGCTGATAGGGAACGAAAAACAGTAGCGAATCCTGGCGAAACTCAAATTGTGAGGCATCGGCCCAGAAGGTTCCCATCCCCTCGCGGATCAGATAGATCGAGAAATAGTTCGTACGAACAGGATGCACCGGCTCATCGGTCGACGGGACGATCTGAACACGAATCGCCTGGCCGCCCGCGCGCGGATCGTACAGATTTTTCAGGATGCTTTGCTTCGCCATATCTCATTTGTTCCTGACGTCGTGCCGCTCCAAAGGCGACTAAGTTATGGGGCGGGTACGTTTTCACGCAAATGCCTACGAGGTTCAGACCAGCGCGCCATCTACAATGAGATCATATCTGGGTGTGTGATCGCCTCTCACGCAACTCGAATCAGAAGCGATTTCCTCCGGGGCTCGACGGTTTCGTTCTCCGCTCTGAGAGGTATGATCAAGATCTTCCGAACCCCGCTCAACAGGAACGACTTCATGCAACGCAATCGACGACGTTTCTTGCAGACTGTGGCGGCGGCCACCGCCGCGTGTACCTTGCCGACCTGGTATCGGGAGGAACTGGCACAGACCTCCAAAGCCACGGCGGCCGACGTCGAAAAGCCAGCGGTGGCGCTTGTCGGTTGCGGTGGAATGGGGCGAGGTGATGCGAAGAACGCGTCACGGTTCGGGCGAATCGTGGCGGTGTGCGACGTGGATGAAGCGCGCATCGCCGAAGCAAAAAAGCTCTGGCCCGAAGCCGAAGCGTATCGTGACTTTCGGCAGGTCATGGACAGAAAAGATATTCCAATTGTCGTCTGCGGCACGGTCGATCACTGGCACGCACTGGTGTCGCTTGCCGCCCTGCGTTCGCAGAAAGATGTCTACTGTGAAAAACCGCTGACGTTGACCGTCGAGGAAGGTCAATTGCTGGTGAAGGCCGTTCGCGATACGGGACGCGTGCTGCAAACCGGCAGCCAGCAGCGAAGCGACAAGAACTTTCGCCTGGCGTGTGAACTCGTCCGCAACGGACGACTCGGCAAGCTGAAGCATGTGTCAGTCTGGCTTCCAAGCGGACGACGCGAAGGTCCGTTCCAATCCCAGCCCACTCCGGCCGGATTCGATTGGAATCTCTGGCAGGGCCCCACGTCCAAGGTGGAATATGTTCCTGAAAGAACCCATACGACGTTCCGATACTGGTGGGAGTACTCCGGCGGGACGATGACCGACTGGGGTGCCCATCACAACGACATTGCTCTCTGGGGGATGGGACTGGAACGAAGTGGCCCCATCAGGATTGAAGCGAAACCCCTGGTGGAAATGATTCCTGGCGGTTTCACCGCTTTCAGCGAATACGCTGTCGATTACACCTATGCCAACGGTGTGACCCATTCCTGTCACAGCACTCCGGCGAACGCCTGGAACGGTTCGGTGATTGATCCGAAGGGGCAGCAACATGGAGTGAAGTTCGAAGGCTCAGATGGCTGGATTTTTGTCACGCGCGGGAAGATTGAAGCCAGCGATCCGGAAATCCTCACTGCGGCACTCCCAACCGACGCGGTGCGCCTTCCGATTAGCAACGATCACATGGGCAACTTTTTCGATGCCGTCCGTTCGCGTCAGCAGCCAATCTGCGAAGCTGAAATCGGACACCGTTCGGCCTCGGTCTGTCACTTGGGGGTGATTTCACTCCGGCTGGGCCGAAAACTGGGTTGGAACCCGCAGACAGAACAATTTATGAATGATGACGAAGCCAACCAATATCTTCGCCGCGTTCCACGGAAACCGTGGAGTTATGAATCGGTGTAATACGGCAGTCCGCCGTCGTCATACCGATTCACATTTGGCCGTATGACGTAGACGATTCCGTGTTGTTTGCAAACCGGCTGAACGACACGCTCCGTCGCTAACCGATTCGGTCAGAATTTGATGACCTCCGCACATCGTCCTGACCGAGGGCCAATCTGTAACTGATGATCGGACAGATCGCGATCATGATCAGAGTGATCGTGTTCTGTTGGAATACGTGCGTCAGAAAGAACAGCAGGCTCGGGTCCTTCTTGAACGGTGCAAATCGCCATTCTGTGAACAAAGCCAGTGCCAATCCCGCGAACCCGCAAATGATCGCGAACGGAACGGATCGACCACGAATCGCATATCCGCCGACGAGTCCCATTACGGCCGAGGGGACAATCAACGCGTAAAAACCTTGCCTAACAATCCAAAAGAATGCGTAGTAGCCTGCCACTCCACCCAAAACAGCACCGATCACCCCCAGGACATAGGCCGGTCGCGCAGCGGATGACGTCATCGGATTGTAAACCTGCAAGAAGAGAGTCGCGACAAAAGACTTTACGTCTTATATCAAACTCGCTTCGTTCAGAAAAGCAATTTGATCAACTTGCGGGTCACTCCAGCTTCATCAGCCCACCGACATTCGTCCATCAAGGGCGATGCAGGTGGTTGCCGTTGCCAACAGCGGGTTGATTTCGACCATCGAAAGTTCTGGCAAATCCTCGACAAGTTGGAAGAACCTCTTCATGGTGAGCTTCAACTGAACGAGGTCAACGCCCGGGCGTTGACGATAGCCTTCGAGGATTGGATACAGCCTGAGTGAGCGGAGCATCCGGTCGGCGGTCTGCTCATCACAGGGGGGCAGTTCCATGGCCGTATCCCGCTGAAGTTCCGCGGTGATTCCACCCGCACCGATGACAACGACTGGTCCCAGTTGTGGGTCACGAGTCATCCCGAGGATCAGCTCGACGCCCCGTGCGATCGACACCATCGGTTGTACAGAGACGCCTTCAATGCGTGCGCTCGGGCTTCGTTCGCGCACAACCTTCATCATCGTGGCGAATGCCTCTCGGACGCTTTGCGCATTCGGAATATTCAGCATGACCCCGCCGACATCCGTCTTATGGGAAATATCAGGCGACAGTACCTTGAGTACGACGGGATAGCCGGTTTGCTCTGCAATCTCCTCCGCGGCGTCGGCAGACGCGGCAAGCCGCCCCTGGACAACTTGGATTCCAAAGTCTGCAAGCAGCGATTTGGATTTTCGTTCATCCAGTAAGCCCTGCTTCTCGGCCAGTTCCGCACGCCAGAATGCGATTTGCTCGCTCGTGACGGCACGCCCCAATCGTCGCAAGGATTCAGGCGTTGCCGAAGTATTCACGGAATCGAATGAGGTGGCCGCACATTGTTTTCGGCGGAGCGCGGTCACATGACTTAACGCACGGACGGCCTCTTCCGGAAAATCATAGTTGGGGACACCAGCCCGCCTGAGAATGGTTCGCCCCGTCGTAACAGCCGCTCCCCCAATAAATGCCACCACAATCGGTTTGGTTCCGTTGGCACGTGCCACGACAATTGATTCGGCAATCCGTTCGGGGTCGGTCATGGTCTGCGGGGTCAGAATGACGAGCAACGCATCCACATTGGGATCTTGAGCGACGATCTGAATCGCAGCCTGAAATCGCGCACATCCCGCGTCGCCCAAAACATCGACAGGATTGCGATGCGACCAGCACGAAGGGAGTACGCGATTCAGCGACTCGATCGATTCCTCGGACAACCGCGACAGAGGATGCCCAAGTGCCAGCCAGGCATCGCTGGCCATGACACCTGGACCTCCCGCGTTTGTCACTATGGCCAGTCGATCTCCTTCGGGCGCACCATGAGCGATCAGTAAACTCGCGCAGTCAAACAGCTCTTCGATGGTATCAACCCGTTCAATCCCGGCATGCCGAAACGCGATGTCACACACCGCATCGGCGCTGGCAATCGCACCGGTATGCGACACCGCGGCGAGTGCCGATTCGGCGAAGCGGCCCGACTTGCAGACGATCACCGGCTTGTGCCGCGCACACTTTCGCGCGGCCGACAAGAAATGCGACGCCTGGTCGAGTCCTTCGAGATACAACAGGATCGCATCCGTCTGTTGATCCTCGGCAAAATAGTCAATCAGATCCCCCATACCGACATTTGTCATATTGCCGACGGACACACAAGCCGAAAATCCCAGCTCACGCTCGGCCGACCAATCCAGAATCGCAGTGCACAACGCCCCCGATTGCGACAGAAAGGCAATCCTTCCGGGATGGGGCATGACGGGTGAAAAACTCGCGTTAAGTTTGTGAACAGGTCGCAGAACTCCCAGGCAGTTTGGCCCGATAAAGCGCAGCAGAGGAAACTCTCGAGCGGCCGCGACAAGTTCCGATTCAATCCTTCGGCCATCGGCTCCCGCTTCGCGAAATCCGGCGGAAATGACAATCATTCCCCGCGTGCCGAGTCGACCACATTCTTGGACCAGACACGGAACCGTCGATGCGGGCGTACAAACCACGACCAGATCGGGAACCCGGGGCAACTTCGCCAGCGACTCGTACGCGCGTTCGCCCTGCACAAGCAGGTGTTTCGAATTGATGGCGAAAAGTTCCCCCTGGTATCCGGTCGCTTTGAGATTCGCGAAGAGGGCCCCACCGACAGACCCCGGTTTATCACTGGCCCCCACGACCGCAATCGATTTCGGAGCAAAAATCGCTTGAAGTCCGTCATCTCTCATCACTGCCTGCTCCGATTACGTCGGCCTATCTGCCCATATCAGAACGGACGTCAAATCGCGCCCACGACGTGCGGCTTCGCTTCCAGATCAACCGACGCGATGATCTCCGAAAGTCGCAACGTCAGCTCCGCCTCGGCCAACGGCATCAGATCCTTGGCGAGTTCGAGAGCGATTCGATCTTGCACAATGCGAGGCCACGTTTCGCGCAAGACTCCCAGAAACGACGGCGGGGCAATCACGAACAAACGATCGAAGCGTCGATCTTGAGATTCGCGTACCAGAATCTCGGATATCTCATGGGCAAATCGCTTCGACTGGACCTGCTTTCGATCTTCATGGGGCTCAACCGTCGAACGCGCATTTCCGGCAAGTTGGACCCGCCCCGGCGCATCACTCTCCATCTCTTGCGGCGTCAGCCGCCCTTCAGGATGAACAAGACTATGCAAGGTCTGAAACTTGCTGACCGTGCTGGGCAAGGCATGCAAGATTTTGGCATGGCAACGGTCGGCTACCAGGACCCAATCAACAGTAATCATTGGAAAATTCTCCGATAAAAGCGATTCGTGCATTTCCGAGCAGGCGGATTCACTGTGGTGGCGGACTGCGTTCAATGCTCGGTTCGACCACGGCGTCCCGCTGCATTCGCTCGGCGGTGCCTTGTTTGATGGTCATCACGGGGCAGGGAGCGTTTCGCATGACAAACTCTGCGACACTACCCAGCAAAATTCTCGTCAATCCTGTCAGCCCGTGCGTCCCCATCACGATCAAGCTCGCGTCGCAGTCCGACGCAATGGACACAATATTCGGTCCGGCATCCCCAATACTGACTCTCGTTTCCACCTTCACATCGTCAATAGACGCGGTGACTGTGCGAAGCCGATCCTTACACTCGTCTTCGATCATTGTTAACGACGACAACGAAAGGTAATTGTGCAAATCCGACGGCGGCGGTAGTGGGATGTGGACGACGACCAATGTTGCACCGTGATCACGTGCTAACGAGCGGGCCAATCCCAATGCCTGATTCGCATTCTCTGAGAAATCTGTGGGGACCAGGATGGTTCTGATTTTCAGCATGGGTTGTCTCCAAATTTGTACCACAAGATGTTGCGGGCCTCTCACCGTAGGAACAACTCGATTTTCGGCGATGAACCCGTGCACAACAAGGTGTGAATCGCGATGGAAACAGATCGAACGGAAGAGCCCAGAAGTTTGTACACGCTTCTGAGCTCCCGTTCAGGTGCGGCGTTGATGGTCATTCATCCATTGACCGGGATATTGCGACCTTTCCCTTCTTCCGTCTTTGGCAGCGATAGCTGAAGCACGCCATGCTTATAGTTCGCTGAAATCTTGTGGGTGTCGACAAAAGGCGGAATCATCATCGCATGGTAGTACTCCGTCGCGGAGAACGATTCCTTGTCTTTTTCCTTCTTTTTCTCTGACCGTTTCGCCTGCATCACCAATTGATTTCCACGCACGTCGACTTTGAAGTCCTTGAGTTCAAAACCGGGTGCTTCCGCCTTAATGAGATACGCATCGGGATGGTCCTCGACATCGAATGCCCACCGGCCGTCGCCCCGCTCGGCATTCCAGAGCGCCGGGACATCCGTGAAGAACCTGCTCAGCATCTCATCAAATTCGCGCCGCATTCGATTGAGCGACGGAAATCCAAAGCTCTGCCAAGGATCTCGCGCCAACGCAAGTCCTTCCTTCGTTTCAGTTCCTTCGGCTTTTTTGGTCACCGCTGTCGTCATCGTTTCTTCTCCTGTAAACGAGCCCTCTGGTACCATTCAAAGGCGACCACCGCCGTTGATGGCATTGCCTCGATCAAACCTGCGACGGTTTGTCAGGTCTTGAAATCACTGCAACCTGGAGGTCGATGCGTCGTCCGAACGCCAATCGACGAGCGATCTCGATTGCCTGCTGCAAATGGAAATAGCGATGAACGGTTCCCCCCAGGCAGAGCGTTGTCGCGTCGACAGTGCACGTCACGTTGTTCAATCTGTGGCCCGCCCTCGCCAAGCCGCCTTGGATCATCGACCACACCTCTTCGTCGTCACGATGCGGGAATGCATCGCCCTGAGCTGGCCTGGTGATCTCAACATCCGACATCGTGACCTGATGTGTCTCCTGTTCCAGTTGCTCACAACAGAAACTCGCATCAGCCAATCCGTCACTACAACATCGACCACATGGCCGCTGCTCCGTTTCCTTGGGCAAGAATTCAAGTCGAAGCCGTTCATGGTCGAATGCCATTGTCGGTTTCGTCATTTCCAGAAGTGTCGCGACCATAGTTTGGTTCTGCCCCTGCAGTGAACGACGACCAATTCACAACCCCCACGACAACAGCAATCGCCCGCCCTAGGCGCAATTCCAATCACATTCCTTGGCACAAAGGGACATATGATCGCCCCATTCTGAATTAGCAGTTTCTCACCATACTGGCATGTCTTTTGCCTATCATTCGCAGTGGCGCCCCAGTCAGAATTCGTGGTGCCTTGCCTCCATCAAAGACTCGCCAGCGGCGGGAATGAGCGGTTGCATGAGGCATGCCGAATCAGCCGATTCGGTCGAATTTCAGGGAACGACCTGACGTATCAAGATGATCATGGGGGTTGTGATGGGTTGCTTGCGCATTTGCGTGAAAGCTTGATCGAACTCGTTGAACGATTTTTTTCCAGTTGAATGGCATTCACCCAATGGCATTCAACCAGGCGCAGACAAGGGCCACGGCAGGTAGGTTTCAATTTGATCACGATCGCCACCACGCCCAAGTGGCCGACCTGTTAATGAAACAACGCGAATGCTTTCTGAATCCAGTACAGTGTGATTGTCCCGGTGAATTGAGGAGCGTCTTCAGTTCGATCGTGACGATTGCCGCGACAAGCATGAATCATGCGGCCATTCGTCACACGCATTCGAGATGAAGTTATTCGATCGAGGTCTTCGCATGTTCCGTTTCGTGCAGCTCGTCGTCTCCGCCCTGCTGCGTCTCGTACTCTCGTTTCGCTACACCGTGAAACGCATCGACTGGCCGGACGCAAAGGGGGTTAAAAGGCCGGTTCTAATCCTCCCGAACCATCCCGCCTTGATCGACCCGGTCCTGTTGCTTGCACTTCTTCATGATTCATATCATCCACGAACGGTGCTCTACGAAGGAAATTTCAGCGGCCTCATTCGAACGCTGCTGTTCAAATTGCTGCAAGCGGTCTCCATCCCCGATTTGAGACGCCCAAGTCGTGAAGCCTATGAGCGGGCGGAGCAGGCCGTCGCGGAGGTCATCGCCGGCCTTCGGCGAGGCGAGAATTTCATCCTTTGGCCATCAGGGCATGCACAACGCGATGGCGTGGAACGACTGGGTTCGGCCCGCGCACTGACGGACATCCTGAATGCGGTCCCCGAAGCGACCGTGCTGATGGTACGGACCCGCGGATTGTGGGGCAGCATGTTCAGCTATGCACGAAAGGCGAGACTGCCGAATTTGCCCGGCTGCATCCTCAACGGCGGATTGCTCTTGCTCGCCAACCTCCTCTTTTTCATGCCACGCCGGCATGTGAAGATCACGATGAAGGAGCTGAATCGTGCCGATTTAACAAGCCTCGAACGCGATAGGATCAACCGCGATTTCGAAACCTGGTACAACACAGAAGGGCCAGAACCGCCGACACATGTTCCTTATCATTTTCTGTTTGGTGCCCGCGACTATCAGTTCCCCCGCCTTCAGTCTGTCCATATCCAAATCGACCCCTCCGAGATCACGCAGGACACCCGTATTGGCATCGCGGAAATCCTGACGAATCAGCTTCACAGGCCGGTCGGGATCGAGGAATTGAAACTCGACACGAAACTCGAAGACCTGGGTCTCGACAGCCTGCAACGTATGGAAGTCGCCGTTGGGATTGAACATCGTTTTGGCAGAACGATTGATGCGTCGCCATTGACGGTTGGTGAACTAATGGCGATGGCACAGGGGTGTCGCGAGACAGAAGCGACCGTCGCACCGGCAGCCTGGTTCAAACCACCCACGAACGTGAAGCCGCTTTGCGTGCTTGCAGAATCAATTCCCGCGGCATTTGTCGAACGAGCACTTAGCACACCCGGGGACATCGCCGCCGCGGATGATTTGTCGGGGGTTGTCACCTATGAACGGCTGCTGGTCGGTGCCCTGGTGATGGCGCGCCGCTTCGAGCGTCTGACAGGAAAAAATGTCGGCTTGATGTTACCTGCCTCCGTCGCCAGCGACATCATGTTGTTCGCATTGTATCTCGCGAACAAGCTACCCATTCT
This sequence comes from Schlesneria paludicola DSM 18645, assembly GCF_000255655.1. Taxonomy (NCBI): domain Bacteria; kingdom Pseudomonadati; phylum Planctomycetota; class Planctomycetia; order Planctomycetales; family Planctomycetaceae; genus Schlesneria; species Schlesneria paludicola. The sequence goes on from NZ_JH636434.1 coordinate 3,017,208, forward strand.
ACTGAATTGGACAACGGGCCCCGCGAACCTGGCCCATGCAGTGAAACTGACGGAGGTCACACACGTGGTGACCTCACGTCAATTGCGTGACCGCCTGAATATTTCGATCGACGGAATTACGTTCATCGACGTCGAAGACCTGCGGCGGGAAGTCGGTCTGTTCGAAAGCCTCTGCACGCTGCTCAAGACCCGCATGTTCCCGTCCCGGGTTCGCCAGAGCGTGCCCCGCGTCGACCCGAATTCCACAAGCGTGATTCTATTCACATCCGGGTCCGAAAAGGCACCGAAAGGCGTGCCGCTGACCCATCACAACATCATTGCGAATTTGCGGATGCTCCCCAGCGTCTTGGAACTGACGACAAAAGATTCGGTGCTGGGATTTTTGCCCATGTTTCACAGTTTTGGCTTTACCATGACGGGACTCTTGCCGCTACTGGGGGGGATTCGGGTAGTGCATCATCCCGATCCGACGGATACCGCAAACTTATCACGGAAGATTTCCTCGTATGCCCCCACAGTCCTCGTTGGCATGCCGTCTCTGATTGGTCATCTGATTGAACGCTCGCGTCCTGGAGAATTGGATTCAATCCGCTGGATTGCCGTCGGTGCCGAAAAGTGTCCGCACTCGCTATTCGAAGCCACCGGACGACTGATGCCTAAGGCCACGATGCTCGAAGGGTACGGCGTGACGGAATGCTCGCCGCTGATTTCCGCGAATCGCACGGCGCAAAATCGCCCCGGAACGATTGGCATCCCGTTGCCCGGTCTGCAAATCCGTGTCGTCGACGTTGCAACCGACACCGAGGTCCCGATCGGAACGATGGGAATGCTGCAGGTCAGCGGCCCAACCGTGTTCCCAGGGTACCTCGGCGACGAAACGTCACCCTTCGTTGAACGGAACGGAACGCAGTGGTACGTCACAGGCGATCTGGTTTCGGTTGACTCCGATGGCTTCATCCATTTCGAGGGACGCTTGAAGCGATTCGTCAAAGCGGGCGGTGAAATGATCTCACTTCCGGCGCTGGAAGATCCATTTGTCAGCAAATATCCGCCGGACGACGATGGTCCGCGCGTCGCCGTGGAAGGAATCGAATTCGACTCCGGCCGTCGGATCGTCCTTTTCACCACGTTGCCCATCGAGCTCGCGGAAGCCAATGCCCTATTGGCCCACGAAGGATTCCGTGGTGTGATGCGACTCGATGCCGTGCATCACCTCGACAAGATCCCGGTTCTTGGGACTGGAAAGATCGACTATCGGCAATTGCGATCATTGATCAAATAGGCAATCGTGATTGCAACGAGCTACGAAAGGTGATTGATGCCGACGACGAACTCAAACCCGATAAATGCCGCCACCTGCTACGCGGCCTTGGTATCCCCGATCACCCGAATCCTTGGAAACGGTTCGATAACTCGCAAGACTCTGGACTCCGAAAGATCCTACTTTGAAAGATCACCAGGTCCCGAATCCACCATTCCTGCTTGATCCTCGTCGATCAGGCTTGCGGGCGTTCAAGCTTGGCGGCGCCGCCAAGCTTGAACGCCCGTCGAGTGATTCATTCAGGTCCGTGTGATATCGTCCGAATGAGCAAAATTCGTCGTCCGAGAGTGAAGGGTTAATTGATGTCCATCGATCCGACGGACTCACCGAAACAGACTGCCGCGTCACTGATGGCGGATATCATTTCCGACGTTCAATTGCTTTTCGAACAGCAGTTGAAGCTGATGCAGTACGAGTTTGAAGAGGAAGTCCACCGCCGCACGGTCGCCATGACCCTCGTTGCCTCGGGAGTGGCGATTGCGTTCATTGCGGCCACGATATTGTGCGTGATGTTCGCCCACCTTTTGCATTGGGCGACTTCGCCAATCGGTACCGATCCAGCATGGCTTCCCATGTGGGCCTGCTACGGCATCGTGACAGCCGTCTTGATCACGACCTCGACGATCATGGTGTGGATGGGGCGAAAAATGCTCTCTTCCCACCACGCCCAATCGAACTGACATCCTAGAAGCCGCAGGAAAGTCCGCAATGACGAATCGGAAGCAAATCCTTCTGAAACAAATGGAAGAAACAAAAGCCAATCTTTCCGAAAAACTGGATTCATTGGGCGTCCAGGTCAAAACAGAGACCGCAGAAGCCGTGACGCAGGTCGTCCGCAAGGCAGGTCGTTCGCTGACCAGCATGCTTGACGTTCGACAACAATTGCAACGCCATCCCTGGCTTGTCCTCGGAGGCTCGTCGGTCCTGGGCTACTTGATGATCGGACGGATCCTGGGCAGAAAGAAAGCGGCTCACGCACCGACGACAGCTGCTCCTCAATCCATTTCGACCGCGAATCCCGATGCCGAGCATACAGAATCGGTCAATCCTGCGAATCCAGCTCCCACCATCGCAACCGCCGTCGACGATCAAACAAACGTGTGGACCACGTCGCGGCAACAGCTCAGCGAATTGGCCATCCACTCGTTGACCAACATCATTTCGGCCTTGGCATCACGCGCGATTCCGGTCGTGGTCGATCGGATCGTCGACAGTGCGATTGCCGCCGGCCACCTGAATCCGTCAACGCTTCACGAAAAGGAGTCTCGTCCGAACGAAGAGTATGATCTGGACGGCACCTCGCCGTGTCAAAACGATGTCGAGCCTGCTCGTCGTATTCATTCTGACGAGGAAAATGTCAGTGGCGTGATCGAGTTGAACTAAACCGCTTGCAATCGAAAAGGCCATCCCATGAACATTCGCATCTCTCGCATTCTGTTTCCGACGGATTTCAGTGAACCCGCCCGGCAGGCGCAAAAGTATGCCATGGAGTTGGCAGACCGTTTTCAATCGGAACTACATCTGATTCACATCGTTCCGGAAGTCTACATGCCACTTCCCGATGCATCGACCTCATGGACGATGCCCGTTACGAATCTGCAGGCCGATGTCGAAATTGCTTCGAAACGACTGCAAAACGAAGTCAATCGCCCCTGGGCCGACAGCCATCAGATCGTTCGCCATGTTGAAGTCGGCAACCCTGTTAACGCCATCATTACCTACGCTAAGACGCACGAAATCGACCTGATCGTCGTCGGGACGCACGGCCATACGGGGCTTTCTCACCTCCTGCTCGGCTCAAATGCCGAAAAGGTTGTGCGGTTGGCCACCTGCCCGGTCCTGACGATTCATCCCAAAGGTCATCAGTTTGTGATCGACGACAATCCGGCCAACACGTAATCAACGCGAAAATCCTGTCATCATTCAGCGACAGAACGGGTCGGTCGGTCAAGGGCCCTGGGATGGATAGACCGCTGACAAACCATGGGGTCGCTGGCAAGATCGAATGAACTTGCGACTCATCGGTTTAGCGAGTTTCCCTTGGAGCGGGGAGTGCGCTACAATCGCGGGCTCACTCTATCGGAGCCACCATGCTATCGCCTGCCTTACAGAATTGCCGTTTCCTCAAAGCCGCCCGCCGCGAACCGACTGACACCACGCCGATCTGGATCATGCGTCAGGCAGGTCGTTATCTGCCGGAATACATGTCCGTCCGTAGCAAAGTCTCATTCATCGAACTCTGCAAATCGCCAGAATTGGCCGCCGAAGTCACCCTGACAGCGCAACGCGTGCTGGGTGTCGATGCGGCGATCCTGTTTGCCGACCTGCTGCCGATGCTCGAACCCATGGGCATCGACCTGGAATATGCCAAGGGTGAAGGTCCTGTCATCCATAACCCGATTCGAACCGGGGCCGAAGTCGACCGACTCCAAGAACTCGAAGACGTTGAAGCGCTGCACTTCGTGTTCGAAACGGTCCGCCAGATTCGTCGTGATCTGCCCGGCGACATTCCGCTACTCGGTTTCGCGGGTGCGCCCTTCACCCTGGCTTCGTACGCTATCGAAGGCGGTAGCTCACGAAACTATGTGACCACCAAGTCGATGATGTACAACGACGAAGGCGCGTGGCGAACGCTCATGGAGCGACTCAGCCGCAGCCTGATCCGGTACTTGAACGCGCAAATCGATGCAGGCTGTCAGGCGGTCCAGCTTTTCGACAGTTGGGCCGGATGCTTGTCACCCGATGACTATCGGCGGTATGTCCTGCCCTACACGCGCCAGGTCGTCGAAGGCGTTCACAAGGGGACCCCTGTCATTAACTTCCTCACCGGAAATCCCGCACTGCTGCCGTTGCTGCGCGAATCCGGCGGCGACGTGATCGGCATCGACTGGCGAGTCGATTTGGGCGAGGCCTGGAAAACGGTCGGATACGATGTGGCCGTTCAAGGCAATCTTGATCCCGTGTCGCTGATGGCTGATTTGCCGATTTTGAAGCAGCGAGCCAAAGCCGTGCTGACCGCCGCAGCCGGCCGACCTGGACACATCTTCAACCTGGGCCATGGAGTTTTTCCGGAAGTGCCCCCCGAGCATGTGAAAGCACTCGTGCAAATGGTGCATGAGATGGGACAGCATGGCCTCAACTGAGAACACGCACCGACGAATTGCCGTTATCGGCGGCGGCCTCGCAGGACTGGCCGCTGCACATCGGCTGACGGAACTGGCACCGACAACAAACCAGCCGATCGACATCACGCTGTTCGAAGCGGGCGCCCGGCTGGGTGGTCTGGTCGGTACGGAGCAGATCGATGGATATTTGGTCGATGTGGGTGCCGATTCGTTCCTCACGAACAAACCGGCGGCGGTAGGGCTGTGTCGACGACTGGGAATCGAAAATCGCCTGATCCCCACAGAACCCCGCTACCGCGGAGCTCTCGTACTGCATCAAGGCAGGCCCGTCCCCGTTCCTGATGGATTTCAGTTGCTCAGCCCCACGGCAATCTGGCCGATTCTCACATCGCCACTGTTCTCGACGTGGGGCAAACTTCGTTTGCTGATGGAATGGACCGTCCCCCGACACGCGCACGCTCAGGGTCAAACTCCGTCCGGCGATCAGCCCACCGCCCTGGTGGATGAAAGCCTGGCCGACTTCGCACGTCGGCGGTTTGGCCGCGAAGCGTTTGAACGTTTGATCCAACCGCTTGTGGGAGGCATCTATACGGCGGACCCGGAACGATTGAGTCTCGCTGCAACGATGCCTCGCTTCCTGGAAATGGAACGAGACTACGGCAGTCTGATCCGAGCCGTATTCGCTCAAAAAGCGAAAGACCGGAAACGGCAGAAGTGGACCGATGGCCAAAAGTCCGATTCCCTGGAATCGGGCGAACGGTCGATGTCGAGCGGTGCCAGGTACGGTCTGTTTGCGGGCCTGGAAGGCGGCATGATCGATCTCGTACGGGCCCTGCAATCGCAGGTCGAATCCCGCTGTCAGATTCGGTTGAACACACGCGTCACCTTCGTGTCGACGGGAAACATCCCCCATTCAAACGACGTGACCGCCGATCCTGGTGGCTACCGACTCGCACTCGATGATGATTCGGAACAGAACTTCGATTCCGTCATCGTCGCCAGCACGGCCGCGACGACCGCCAAGATCCTGGAGACACTTGATCCGGCCCTGAGCGCCGAACTGCGGGACATCGAATACGCATCGAGTGCCCTTGTGGTGACGGGCCACCGCCTGAGCGACATCCGGCATCCGCTTGATTCGTTCGGGCTGGTCATCCCGCAGATTGAACACCGGCGAATTCTGGCCGTATCATTCTCAAGTCGCAAATTTCCCAATCGCGCTCCCGAGGGTCATGTGCTGCTGAGAACATTCGTCGGCGGGGCGCTTCAGCCAGAACTACTGAAGCTTGACGATGATCAGCTACGCGATCTGGTCCGCGACGAGTTACGAGACATTTTTGGTGTGGGCGGAACTCCCGATTTCACGCGTGTCTATCGATACGAACGCGCCATGCCGCAGTACACACTCGGACACCTGGAACGGATTGCACGCATTGATCAACGGATTCAGCAGCGACCGGGACTCGAGCTGGCTGGAATTGCCTATCATGGGGTCGGTGTGCCAGACGTCATCGCCAATGCAGAACACGCCGCAGAGTCGCTGATTTCGAAACGAAGCCCCCGGGCCCGAGCACATTGATCACTGCCTGCGGACAGACTCAGGCAGAAGAGTCCTGCTCGAAACAGACCCGCGCGTCGACAGCCCTCAATTGCTGGCCGCGGGAGAATCTGATTTACCGAAGCAGTAGAGCTGATCGCCGACCCGCAAATAGAGTCGACCATCTGCGATGGCAGGCGTTGCATGGCCGTCGCCGTCGAAGTTGGCCGTATGCAATTCAGCCCAACCCGCTTCGGCGTTAACGATGGTCAGCTCACCTTTCTGACTCAGCAGATACACTTTGCCATCGCCAGCGATCGGAGACGCATAGTAACCTCCCGTCGCCTTGAGACGTGCGTGCTTCAGCACCTTCCCGGTCGTCGCATCCAAAACAGAAAGAATGCCGCCATCCTTGATCATGAACAACTTGCCCTCGTAGTACAGCGGTGAAGGGCAATAGGGCAACTGCTTGTTCTGCTCCCAACGGACGTGCGTTTTCGTGATGTCACCCGTCCCGCCAGGACTGATCGCCAGGAACACATTTTTGCCATCCGAGTGCGTGCGTGCGACGCTCAGATACTCGTCTTTCGTAATGTGCCCGTCCTTGTTGCGATCGATTTGCGTAAATCGTCCTTTAAACGGGTGATCAGGAAATTCCTTCTCTTCAATGGTCCCGTTCCCGTCGGAATCGGCCGCGAAAAGCTCCTCCACGGGCAATGGGGTCACTCGACTTTCACCGTCGTTTCCAGGTGAGAAGCAGGCGGCATAGAGGATATTGTCGGGGCCGACAATCGGCGACATGTTGACGATCCGCGACACGCCCTGCACCGTCCAGACTTCTTTGCCCGTCTCGAGATCGTAGCCCACAATCCGTAGAGTTGCGGAAACCACGATCTGCTTCTTGCCGTCCACGTCCCAGATCACTGGAGTGGAATAATTTCGGGTAAATTCTGAGCGATCGGTTCGCCACACCAAGTCTCCAGTGAGCCGGTTATACGCCGCGATAAACGACTCGGTATCGTGATCTTGGACAAGAATGACCAGATCACCCTCAATGATGGGCGAGCTTCCCGCACCAAAGTCGTTCTTAAACGGCCCCATCCGGTGAGACCACAACAGCTTGCCGCTTCGGTCATAGGCGAGCAGTCCGCTCGAACCGAAAAAGCTGACGACCACATCCCCATCGGTCACCGGGCTCGATTGTGCATAGCTGCCAGTATTATGGATTTTCTCCATCGCCTCGTGTGGCGCTGGAGCTTCCCACAAGATTGTTCCCGTCGCTCGGTTGATCGCGATTGTATTGAGCGTTTCGCCATTCGCGGTGGTCAGGAAGATTCGGTCTTTCGAGATGATCGGCGAGGAATGCCCCGGTGGAACTTTCGTCTTCCAGATCACGTCCGAGTTGGGAGAGACATTGACCGGAAGTGCACGCGGAGACCGGCTGACACCCGAACTACGCGCTCCGCGAAACTGCGGCCAATCTTCCGCCACCGAACATGAATCGCCGCACGCCAGCAGGGTCAACAACCCGAATAGAAAGCCGGGACAGAATTGAAGAGCACTCGTCCTGAAAGTACGCATTGTCAACTCCGCGGAACTCGTCGAATGTGTGCACGATCTCATGATGAACGGAACGATCCGTCGTCGTTTCAACACCATAACCAATTCACCGCGGATTGTGATGTGACCTTCGGAAGACCGTATCGAAATAGAAGGCCGATCAGGTCGCAACAGACCAACGGCCACCAACCATCCATTTTAAACGACGTCAGTTGATCGACGCGACACTTTGGCGAGCCTGCGTGACCGGATGATGCGCCGGTTCGTCCCAGCGGATTTCGCGATGAATTGTGAAATCCGCCGACGGGCTCGCATCTGGCACCCCATTCGAGACGCGCAGGATGGCACGGTAGGCGTGTCCCGATTGAAGTGGAGCATTCGGAATGAACGTCAATCGCGTGCGATCAAGCACGTAATGCCCAGCGAGTGGTGCCGTGACCGTGCTGTCATCAGAATCGACGACATGCACCGAAAGGATTTGCGAAAACTCGGGATCATCCGGTGCCGACCGCCGCAGTCGCGCCAACGCGGCCGAAGAAAGGCCGCAGGCTTCAATCAACATCGGCCGCATGAACGCGTCACTCATCACGCCGATCCGAGGCTCCCCGATATCGGCCAGAGACGCCAGCGGCGTCGATCCTGTCCAGCCGAGTCGGCTCAGGGTCGCGACGGCTGACCACCATTTCGGCGAATTCTGAGTTTGTTTCATTTGGGTTCTGACTTTCTAAAAGACCTGAAGCCAGTTCGTGCGACCGATCGATGTGGTGGTCGAAATCCTAGCTAAAAATTATCACAACATTGATAGATATTAATTTCGACGTCATCTGAATGAATGTCAAGCCGATTCGTCAACATTCCACGAATTTCGCTGAGTTTGAACTGTTTTTGTGGTGCACGCGCCACTTCGGACTCGCGCGTGGCGAACCCGCGTCTGGTCGAGTTTTCTGAAAAATCCGAAGAAGACTTGACGAATCGTTGCCAAACGACGATAGTAATGACGTCAATGTTGGTGATATATTAACTCCCCGTCGCCACTCGCACGAACGAGAGCGCTACCTACGAGAATTTGGCGAGACTGGGATCATGAATGCAACCGAAAGCACAGGAATCACCTCGAGCAGAATGATGACGGAAATCCATTTCCGCCATCACGGTTCCGCGTTTTTCCATACCGAAGGATGCCGCAGTCCGCGTGACGCCGCGAAGCAGGGTTGTTGACGCCACCCCTCCCACTTTGTGACCGTTGCGTTGGCCCCATTCCAGGCGGAAGGAAAATTCTGAACCTATCTCTGCGATCCTCTTCGACCGATCGCTTGTCTATTCAGCGTCGGTCGGATTTCGCAGAGTGCTTCTTCAGGTGACTATGATGATGAGAACGAATGATCTTTATCGATCACAACACAATTTTGAAACCGGCATCCGCGTCGAAGACGCGTTGCTCAGTATTGATCAGGCTCGTTTCGAACGCGTCTCGGCCGTAGCCTTCTGCGGAATCGTTGAACTGACGGGAAATGTGTCCAACTATTACGACAAAGCCCAAGCACTGCGAATCGCGCGAACGGTTTCCGGTGTGACCACGGTTGTCGAATCGCTTCAGGTCCGCGCAAGGACATTGGTTCCTCGCCCTGCCATGTCGCGTCGCCGCCCGTGGTCCATCTCGGGGACTCGCAACTCGAATCAGGAATGGACGGCCTCATCGCGGCTGGACCCGTCAACCGGCTGAGGCCGTTCGACACCGACAATTCGACTGTTGTTCCGGACAATGTGCCTGTGGAATGGATTCGTTGGAGTTCATGGATGAAGTTCGACCGAAGGGGTTGGCGTACGTCACCAGCCCCTTCGGTCGAGTATCCGCCCTATTCATGCGCAGTGGGAACGACAATGATGATTGACGGTGGCACTTGATGAACGGTAAGTCTCCAGTAAAGGCCGGACGACACGATGCACAATGACCAGGTCCTGGCGTCGTATCAGAAAACCATTCCCGCCACAGTGGCATTCGCAGAAAGCGCTGGCTTGATCACGCCCAGTCGTGCGGGGGGCGTCGCCGATGCGTCTGTGCGTGACACCTCGACGAACGAGGCCGACCCCATCTGGGCCGCAATTCGCGACGAAGCCCGTCAGGAAGAACGTCGCGGTGCATCGCTGTTACTCTTCCTCGACAAGTCCGTGCTGGAACCCACTAGCCTCGAGGATGCCTTGGCCCGGATTTTGTCGGCCAAACTCAACGCCGAAATGCTCGGTGAAGACCGAATGCGATCCCTGCTATGGCAGGCATTCCAAAACGCTCCTCAAATCCAACGCTCCATTCGCCAGGATCTGCAGGCCATTGTCGACCGCGATCCGGTTGCGAGCGGCTATCTTATTCCCTTTGTCTTTTTCAAAGGGTTTCAGGCGCTGCAGGCGTACCGGGTCGCGCATTGGTATTGGAATCGCAACGACCATTTCCTGGCGGCGTTTTTGCAAAATCGCATTTCTGAAGTCTTCGGCGTCGACATTCACCCCGCAGCGCGGATCGGATCGGGAATCCTGATGGATCACGCCACCGGAATCGTCGTCGGTGAAACGTCCGTTATTGAAGACAACGTCTCGATCCTGCACGAAGTCACGCTCGGCGGGACAGGAAAAGAAACGGGCGACCGTCACCCCAAGGTGCGTCAGGGCGTCTTGATCGGAGCAGGGGCAAAAATCCTGGGCAACGTCGAAATTGGCGAAGGCGCGAAGATCGGGGCCGGCAGCGTCGTCCTCGATTCGGTCCCGCCGCACTGCACCGTAGCAGGAGTCCCCGCCCGCATCGTGGCCCGCAACTGCCGCGCGAATCCCGCTCTCGACATGGACCAGCAATTCCCGCATCACTTTGAAGACGGCAGTGGCATTTGATTCGCCGGCTCTTGCATCGTCGCCCTACGCACCAAAGGCCCAACGCTGTGAAGCATTTCTGCTCGTGAAATATCGGCCAACTCTGGTATTTCCTGCGGGCCGGATGGCCCAACCATTCAACCAGCCCAGTCCAAAGGAGACCGCAGGGATCCAACGGGCTGGGTCAAACGCCCCTAAGCTCTATTATGGCCTGTCAGGCAACGCTGTGAAGCATTTTGGGTTGAGTTTCAAATTCCAATCATGGCGAAGCACAAGTTCATGTGGACCGCGTAGTCGATGTGTTTTCCTCAGGCCCAATCGGGCCGGCCAGCCTCCTAGCCAGGGTCGGAGGCGTCCTCGCCGTAGGCCCTGGAATTCTGCCACATCAAATTGCAAAAGGTCTGAAGGACCGCCCCGTCTCATTTCTATTGCGAACCAATGCCTCGAAATCGACAGGTGATCCATCGTGAATCGAAAAAGAACGTCGGTCCTTCAGACCTCAGAATCTTCTGAATGCGATCCGGTCCAGGGCCTACGGCGAAGACGCCTCCGACCCTGGCGAGGAGACTGAACGGCCGCGTTGGGCCTGAAGATCTGCGACGCAACTTAACGACCTTGCGAGGTCCCCCTTCACGGCGTTGCCTGTTAGGCCGCAGAGGTCACGAGACGCAACGAAAACGCCTTCACTACGTTGCCCTGCAAGTCATAGCTTGCAATGAAATCACGCCTCAAGCCAGAATCGGCTGAATCACCTGCCCGCGGCTGATCACGTGTGGTCGTCCCTGCATGTCGTGAAATTCGGTCTCGGGTGCAAAACCGAGACAATGCAGAATGGTGGCCGTCAAATCTTCAGGTCCCACTCGTCCCGATTTGGGAAAGCCGCCGATCTCATCGGAACTCCCGTGGACAGTTCCTCCCTGGATTCCGCCGCCCGCCAGGGCGATCGAGAAGACCGAGCCCCAATGGTCACGGCCGCCGTTCGCATTCATCTTCGGACTTCGACCAAATTCCGACATGCAGACCACCAGCGTTTCATCGAGCATTCCACGATCGCTCAGATCATCCAGTAGCGCCGAGAATGCATCGTCGGTCGGCGGGATCAGGACGTCCTTCAAACGATTCGTCTCATCGGCGTGTGAATCCCAACAAGGCTTGTCCGTCGGTTCATCGGCACCGCGATACCAGTTGACTTGCACGAGCCGGACGTCCGCTTCAATCAACCGGCGAGCCAACAGGCAACTTTGTCCGAACTGCGTCGTTCCGTATCGCTCGCGCGTCGCGACCGATTCAGCGGAAATGTCAAACGCCCCACGCGAGGCCGCCGAGGCCAGCACGCGATACGCGCGTTCCTGCTGATCTCCGAACGTCTTTAACAACCCCGCATCGGCACTCATTTCATGCGGCCGCGCGATGGCGCGGACCAGGTCCCGGCGGAACGACAGACGGTCAAGCGAAACATCCCCCGGCAATTGAAATTCCGTGATTCGATAATCCGGTGATGCGGGTGCACACCGAAACAACCAAGGATCGGCCGACTGCCCCAGCATGCCACCATCTTGACCAGGCCAGACCGATCCATCCGTATTAAAGATATGATGAGGCAACCGAACCGAGGTCGGCAAATCGCGGGCGGGCGGTCGCAATCGCTGCAACACCGCCCCCCAGTTGGGCCAGTCATTGGGAGCCCCGGGATTGACGTTCTCGGCATTCATCGGTGCGTGCGGGCGACCCGTCAGCATGTAATATCCACTCGACGAATGAGCGTTGTCGTTCGTCGAAATCGCACGCAAAAGAGCCAGCTTGTCGGCTCGTTGCGCCAACTTCGGCATCAGCTCGCCAAACCGAACTCCGGGAACGCACGTTTCAATCGAACCGATCTGGCCGCGAACTTCTTTGGGAGCTTCCGGCTTGGGGTCCCAGGTTGAATGCTGGGGCGGTCCACCCATCAAGAACAGCACGATGCACGACTTGGCTTTGCCGATCGACGGCTTGATCATGACGTTCGTCGCCGTTTCAGTCGCCCTGAGTGAACGAGGCCCCAACAACTGCGGCAACGACAGACCACACGCCCCCAAACCGCCGATCCGCATCACTTCGCGACGCGAAAGAGAGTTACAGAGCCGCACGCCGGATGATTGAAGACTTAACATCGTGTTTTCAGACTCCTACAGCGGCATTTCTCGGCGAGCAAATTCTGTGGCGGCGGGCATCGACAAATCAAAGGCAGGTTGTTCGTAGGTCGTCATTATCTTCGCAACCGTTGAGATATTTCAATGGAAATTGATGCGACTGACTGGCGTCTGGCCGAGGAATTCAAAATAAAAGGAGTATCCAGTCGCCTTCCGGCACCGCATTGATGCGCCGTCTCACACCGAATTCGAGAACCTGTTCGGAAAAAAGAGAGAATGAAACCGCGTGTTGACTTGGCTTTGCGGTTCGAACGACGCTAAACTTATGTCATTCCGTCTCACCTTCACGTCGAAAGATTCACCCGTGCTTTGGTCGCTCGTCAACGCGTCGCTCGCCGGACGGCATTTGCCACGACTCGACGACGTGACGGTCACGATTCAAGAGGGTGTCACGGCCGTTCTCGGGCAGTCGGGATCGGGCAAGACGTCGCTGCTGAATCTTCTCGTCGGATTTGAACAACCCAGCTCGGGGCGAGTCACCTTCCACAAAGCACCAAAGGACGAGCGACTCGCGGTTTTCTGGGCACCGCCGCAACAGGGGCTCTGGCCACATCTCAGCGTCCGCGAACACCTGACGACCGTCGCTCCAGCCCACGATCGAAGTCAGATCGATCATGACGCGGATGAACTGCTGGAGCAGTTTGATTTGCGGCAACATGCTTTCGCCCGTCCCGATTCGTTGTCGCTCGGCGAACGATCACGCTTAAATGTCGCGCGAGCGTTATTCTCACGGGCTCGAGTGCTCGTGATGGATGAACCTTTGTCGCACGTCGACGAGATGCGTTGCGGACGGTACTGGTCGGTTATCCGTGACTGGTGCCGCCAGCATGAGATTTCGTTGGTATTCTCGACGCATCAGTCGGACGTGGCGCTCCAGGAAGCCCAGCAGGTCATCTGCGTGCTCGAAGGTCGGATTCCCTTCCAAGGTCAAGTTGACGAGTTATATGAACGCCCGGCAACGCGTGAAATCGCATCGCTCCTGGGCCCCTGCAACTGGTTCACGGCGGAAGAACGCGACCGCTGGTGCCACACCGATTCGGTTCCATTCCCCGCCGCGGCTGAACTTCCCACCGCACCGGAATGGTGCGTCCGTCCCGAACGGCTGGCCGTCACGGCCGAGGCCGATGCGCCCGTGACCGTTCAACAGGTCCATGTCGCAGGGGCCGTCGCGGAAATTGAACTCTGCGACACCCGCACCCACACAACGAAACGCGTCGTGTATCGGCCAATTACCCCCAAGCGACTGCAACGCGGCGAACAAGTGGTCCTCAAGATCCTGACGCTGTTCCTCATGGTGTTCATTTCAGGATGCCTGGGTCAGTCCGAGCCAACCCTGTCGGTCAAACGGGAATCGAATTGGATGATGCCGCCGGACGGGCATCGCGTTCCGGCTCCACGAGGAATCACGGTCTCGTCCGACAATGAATATCTGGTTCTCGACAACGCGGGCCGCGTCCTGGTCTTCAACGAGAACGGCGATCTCACCCGTCAGTGGTGGATGCCCGAATATTCCGTAGGTAAGGCGGAAGGAATCTGCGTCCTGAAAGACGGACGAATCGCCGTAGCGGATACACACTATCATCGCATCGTGTTTTTCAACCACGACGGCGAAGTCACGGGAATGTTCGGGCAACGGGGAAGCGGCGAAGGGGACTTTGTGTATCCCGTTTCCATCATTCAGGCCCCGGACGACTTTATCTACATCTGCGAGTACGGTCAGAACGATCGTGTGCAGAAATTTCGGCCCGACGGCACGTTCGTCCTGCAGTTCGGCGGTGCCGGGACCGAACCGGGCCAATTTCAACGCCCCAGCGGAATTGCCTGGTACGATCACGAACTGTTTGTCGTCGATGCGTTCAACAACCGCGTGCAGGTGTTCAGCGAAGAAGGTCAATTGCTCCGAATCATGGGCGATTCCGAGAACGCCGGGGCGGTTCACTACCCCTATGACATCACGGTCAACCCGCGCGGCGAATTGTTCGTCGTCGAATATGGAGCGGGACGAGTCACCAAGTTCACTCGGCAAGGTAAGCTCTTGGGGCGATATGGACATTCAGGTCCCGGCCAGACATTGGCTCAGTTTTCAACCCCCTGGGGTTTGACGATTGACCGTCGCAACAGGCTCTATGTCTGCGATACAGGTAACAGACGCGTTGTGGAAATTGAACTATGAAGTGCTCTCGGCGAAAGTCCACAAGTGCCCAGCCGCACGTCGACCACAGAGGCGGTGTATCGCTCGACGCTCCCGATTCGTTTGCCTCTCAGGCGATTCTCGTGATCGAACACGACGCACCCCGACTTCCCCGCCAAAGTCGCCTTGAGACGGAGTGGACACGATGAAGGCACTTCGGCGGTACATCTCCAGCTTTTTCCCCAAGGCACGTCGCCCATTTCAGTGGCGCGAGACGTGGCCGTTGCTCGTCTTCCTCGTGCTCTTTGGCAGTGTCTGCGCGTGGCTGGAATTCGCGCATGTCTGGATGTTTGCACGGCCCACGATGTTGGGGTTGATCGTCCTGTCTGTGTGGGTCTGGTGGATGCACTTTGCCGGATATGCCGGCCTTCCCAAAAAGCGAGGAACGCTTTCATTACTTGTACGGCTCGTACTGTTGGGCGTCCTGGTGATGGCTCTCGCCGAACCCCGGGCGGTTCGTTCCCGAGACGTCATGTCCGTCGTCTTTGCACTCGACGTCAGTGACTCCATCTATAGCCCCGACGATGCACTCAAGTACGTGACGGAAACAGTGCAGAACCACCGACCGAAGGGCAAGCAAGACGAAGCCGGCCTGATCATTTTCGGTAAGACGCCCGCGTGCGAGCTGTCGCCCAGCATGAGCTTTCCGTTCGAAGCGTTCAATTCGCAAGTCGACCGCGGTGCCACCAATATCGAGCAGACCCTTTCGTACGCCGGAGCACTGCTGCCCGAAGACAACCAGGGCCGAATCGTCCTGATCAGCGACGGCGTGCAGACGGAAGGCAGCCTCTCCCGAATTCTGGATGATTTGAAAGCGCGCGGCGTGGCCGTCGACGTGTTGCCGATCGACTATTCCTACAGCAATGAAGTCTGGATGGAACGGCTCGACCTGCCGCAGGCCGTCAAACTGGGCGAATCCTACGAAGCCGGGATGCTGGTGAAAGCCTTGAGCGGCGGCAAGGGAAAGCTGGTCCTGCGTGAAAACGGCAACGTTATCGCCGAGCAAGAGGTCGAATACAAAGAAGGAACCAATCGCTACACGGTTCCCATCACACTCAGATCGACCGGTTACTACGAATACACCGCCAGCATTGAAGTGCCCAAAGCTCAGGACAGCCTGCCGCAAAACAACTCGGTCTTGAACTACATCTTCGTCGAGGGTGAAGGCAAAGTGCTGCTGGTCACCGATGGGTCCGGAGACCGTCGTGACTGGGAGAGCCTCGAACGAGCCATTCGCGAGGGTGAACGTGCCGTCGAGCGGATCGATGGTATGGATATGCCGCGTGACGCCGCATCGCTGATGCCGTACGACTGCATCGTCTTCGTCAACGTTCCGCAAGATCAGTTCGACATCCAGCAACTGCAGGCCGTGCGCGATTCTGTCTACAACCTCGGCTCTGGCTTCCTCATGGTGGGCGGTGCCAATAGCTTTGGTCCCGGTGGTTACCATCGCACAGTGATCGAAGAGATCCTGCCCGTGTCGATGGACGTCTCGCAAAAGAAAGTGCTCCCTAAAGGGGCACTCGCCATCATCCTGCACACGTGCGAGTTCGCCGAAGGAAATACGTGGGGCAAACGGATCACCAAGCAGGCCATTAAGGTGCTCGGAGCACAAGATGAAGTCGGCGTACTGGCCTACACCCAGAACGGTGAACAATGGCTGTTCGAGCTCACGCCGGCGGGTGAATATGAAAAGTTAGTCCCCGCCATCAATGGTGCCCAGATTGGCGACATGCCCAGTTTTCAGAACACGATGAATCTCGGGCTAAAAGGCCTGATGAAAAGTGATGCCGCAACCCGGCACATGATCATCATCTCCGACGGCGATCCCCAACCGCCCACGCCCGCACTCATCAAAGAGTTCATCGAAGCCCAAGTCAGTGTCTCGATGGTGGCGATCTTCCCGCATGGGGGACTGGAAATCTCGAAAATGCAATCGGTCGCCGAAGTGACCGGGGGCCGTTACTACTTTCCAGATGATCCCAATCAGTTGCCCGCGATCTTCATCAAGGAATCGAAGACACTCAAACGCAGCATGCTGCAAAACAAACACTTCACGCCCGAGGTCGCGTTTCCCTCTCCAATCCTGAAGGGGATCGAAGGGCTGCCGGAACTGAAGGGTTACGTGATCACCAGCGCCAAGGGTCACCCGGCGATGACGATCCTGACGGCACCCGCCGACGCCGATGACGCCGACGATCAGGACCCCGTCCTTTCCGTCTGGCAACACGGACTCGGCAAAACAGCCGCGTTCACCTCCGATTTCAGCACAAACTGGGGCGAACAGTGGCAGCAATGGGGCCACTTCCAACCCTTCGTCAAACAATTGCTGACAGATATCAGCCGCGTCAAAAAGGATGGGCATCTGCGGATGTCGACCCATACTTCGGGCGGCGACGCCGTCATCGTCGTGGAAGACTTTCACCCCGAAGAAGGCTTTCTCGACATCAATGCCAAGCTGGCCGGCCCCAATCAAAAAACCGAAAACATTCAGCTCAAACAGGTCGCTCCCCGCCGTTATCAGGCGACGGTCCCGTTGTGGGGCCATGGACGCTACCACGTCGTGGCACAGGGACTGGGCGGTGAACGCAAGGATCTGGCATTCGGCGGATTCATTGTCCCCTATTCACCCGAATACTTGCGGTTCCGTTCCAATCGCCAGACGCTGCAGGAAGTCGCCGATCGCACCGGCGGGCGCGTGTTGTCAGGTGATCCGGCGAAAGACGAAATCTATCAGCGCGGGCGAGCCCCAAAACGCAGTTCGAAGCCGATCTTCGACTGGTTGCTGGTCGCCCTTGCGATTCTGGTTCCACTCGACGTGGCACTGCGTCGGATTCAACTCGACTGGTCATCCATCAAATCCGCACTGGGGCTGGGCCGCCGAACGGCATCCACCGCCACGATGGGTGCACTGATGCAAGCCAAGCAATCTGCGGCCGCCGCGATCGAATCGCGTCGTACAGAACGGCCGATGCCGACCTCGTCCAATCTACCCAACATGCCATTCCCCAAACGGCCTGGAAATAGTCCGAGCGGATCTTCGAATGTCGTGAAACAGCCACCGCCCCAAACACCACCACCCGCTGAAGGTGGCACATCCACGACTGAGCGTTTGCTGGATCTCAAGCGCAAACGAGACAAAGACAAGTGACCAATCGACATTTTTATAGACCGACAACACTGTCCCTTTTGCCATTTCGATTTGATTTTCATCATTCATCGCAACGCTCGGACGCTGCCCCACGACGTTGCTGAAGACACTGTCCTCTTGAAGAGAAAGTTCCACAATGAGTGCTGCCGCAGTTGGTGAGTTTGGTTCCCTGGAAGCCGAAGCGGAACATTTCAAGACGCAATTTGCCGAGGCGCGGATGGCAATCAACCGCGTGATCGTCGGCCAGACCCGCACCATCGAAGCCGCGCTGACGGCCATCATGTGCGGCGGCAACGTGCTGCTCGAAGGCGTACCGGGACTCGGCAAAACCGAACTGGTCAAGGCCCTGTCGCGCGTCCTGGATCTCGAGTTTCGCCGCATCCAGTTCACGCCCGACCTGATGCCCGCCGATATCGTCGGCACGAACGTCATGACGAGCGACGAAAATGGCCAGTATCGATTCGAGTTCCGCAAAGGCCCAATCTTCACCCAGTTGCTGCTCGCCGACGAAATCAATCGCGCCTCACCCAAAACCCAATCGGCGCTCCTCGAAACGATGCAAGAGCATTCGGTGACGACAGGCGGCAACATCTATCAGCTGAAAGAACCGTTTTTCGTGCTGGCCACGCAAAACCCGATCGAACAAGAAGGAACGTACCCGCTGCCCGAAGCCCAACTCGACCGATTCATGTTCAAGGTCGTCGTGCCGTTCCTGAATCGAGACGAACTGAACGAAGTCGTCAGCCGGACCATCCTAAAGACACCCGTCGAGATTCCCAAGCTGCTCGATTCCGAACGAATCATGGCCCTGCGCAGAATCCTGGAAAAAGTCGTCGTGACCGACGCCCTGCGTGACTATGCCGTGCGGCTGGTACTCGCCACGCATCCGATCAGCGACTTTGCTCCACCGCGCGTGCGCCAATTCGTCAAGTGGGGTGCCAGCCCGCGTGCCGCCCAGGCGTTGATTCGTGCCGCTCGCGTCCGCGCCCTGGCAGAAGGTCGTGCTCACGTCGCATTCGAAGACATTCGGCACTTTGCTGGCGAAGTGCTCGGCCATCGCATGCTGCTGAACTACGACGGTCAAGCCGAAAACCTCGACCTGAACGAGGTGGTCCAAGAGTGCGTTACCAACCTGTCCGAAACCATGTGATACGATCGATCACGTGATTCGCTTCCCACCAAACGCAGATCGTGATTGGACGTCGAAACCATGCGAACTATTGGCATGCAACGAAACCTGCTGCTGACTCTCGCGATGCTCGTGAGTGCGGCCGCCGTAAGCGGAACCGCCGCCGAAGCCGCGCGGCCCGACACCGATGAATTCTTGACCACCGGCCGTTTCGCCGAGGGTGCCGGCGCGCTGCAGACCCATTTGAAATCGGAACCGAAGGACGACGTCGCGCGATTGGGATTGGGCGTCATCGAATTCGTTCAGGCGGTCGAAAAGTTGGGACAGAAACTGGCCCAGTACGAATTTCACACGCTCGGCGTCCAAGACCTGGAAGAAATTCTGCCGCGTCCCGATCCGGCAACAGAATCACTGACGTATCCCAAACTGCGGCAGATCGTCCAGGAATGGCTCAACGACCTCGTTCGCGTTGATGCGACGCTCGCAAAAGTCGAAAGTGAACAAACCAAGCTGCCACTGCATGTTGGGAAAGTCCCACTCCGATTCGGGGGGCTCCGTGGCCGCCCCGTGACTCTGATTCCCCTGATGAGAGATCTTCGTCTGACGGAGGCGGGCAAGGAAGACGATTTCATCATCGCGTTCGACCGAGCCGACGTCGACTGGCTGCGAGGATATTGCCATGCGTTGCTCGCCATCGGCGAATTGGGATTGGCACATGACGCACAGGACTTGTTCGATGTGATCGCGCCCCGGATCTTTCGTCGGGTCAAAACTCCCCACGAGTTTCTGCTCGAGCCACCGCAAGAATCAAGTCGAGGTCTGTTCGACCGGGAAATGGTTTCTGATTTGATCGCCGCCGTGCATCTGATGCATTTTCCGGTCGTGGAACCGAAGCGAATGGAAGTCGCACTCGGACACTTCGCGCAAACGATCGCACTCAGCCGACAGATGTGGCAACGAATCGTCGCCGAAGACGACGACGATCACGAATGGATTCCCAGCCCACGGCAAAGCAGCGCAATTAATGTCAAAGTCTCTCAAGAAATGATCGACCACTGGTTGATCGCCGTCGATGAAGTCGAACTGATCCTGCAAGGCAAACGACTGGTTCCGTTCTGGCGTGGCGCACCGACTCGCGGCGTCAATCTACACCGAGTCTTTCTGGAATCGAAACAGTTTGATCTCGTGCTTTGGATTCAAGGAGCCGCCGCGACGCCGTTCCTGGAAAAGGGCGAGATCACCAATCCTGAGACATGGCAAAAGATCAATGAGGCGTTCGGAAATCAGCTCTGGGGTTTCGCCTTCTGGTTCAATTGAGGCCGATGCCGAAAGCGTGCATCAGAAGTAGGAAAAGGTCCAACGTTGTCCAACCGTCCCACACGCGAGTTCGTCCCTGAACGAGGTTGGTTCGCAAGGCACAGCGTCGATCACAAAAACTCGCTTGCATCGATTGATCAAGCGTTCGAATACAAAACGGCAGGTATGTGAACAATGGAATCGGGAAAGCAATTCACCGCACTCATCGATAATTCCACCTTGTCGCGCGTCGAGCGGATGCGGTTGTTACCGATGCGTCGGCGAACGAATCGCAGCCGGGGCGAGCATCTCGCAGGCAAGGGCGGAACAAGCACCGAGTTCAATGACTACCGCGACTATTCGGCCGGCGACGACATGCGATACGTCGATTGGAACATCTTCTCTCGCCTGAACCGACCCTACGTGAAGCTCTATCGGCATGAAGAAGAAATGCACGTCGTGGTGCTGGTCGATGCATCCGCCTCCATGCGATTCGGCGACAAGTTCGAAAAAGCCAAACAGCTCGCCGCCTGCTTTTCCGTCATGGGACTGATGAACCTGGAAAAAGTCAGTGTCTTCGCCTGTCAGCATGCGGGTCAGACGCCCCAGATCCTGCCGCCCTGCACGGGCCGAACAAGCATGCGGCGAATCTTCCAGTTCCTCGAAAACCTGCCGCCAGGAGGAGACTTTCCCGTGGATGAAGCCGTCGAAGCCGTTCTCAAACAGCATCGGGGACGCGGCATCTGCGTGATCTTGTCCGACTTCCTGACCTTCGGGGCGATGGAACGGCCGATGAATCAGCTCTTCAGTGCAGGACTCGAAGTCTTCGGCATCCAATTGCTGTGCGGCTTGGAACTCAATCCGGAACTGACGGGTGACCTGCGCTTTGTCGACTCGGAAACAGGCTCGACGCTCGACGTGTCGTCGGTCGGCGACCTGATCGGATACTACCATCAGTATCTGGACGGCTGGCGCGATCATCTGGCCGCACTCTGTCGACAACGCAGCGGCCGTTTTCTATGCCTCGATTCAGGACTCCCACTGGAAACCATGATGTTCGACGTGCTGAAGCGGAAAGGTTGGGTCCAGTAGTGTCACACGCCACGCACTCCATCTCGTCTTCCGCATTCGATCGAGGACCGCTGCGATGAACCTGCCCGGCTTTTCTGCATTGATGAATGCCTGGTGGTTTCTACTGCTGGTGCCGTTGATCATCTTTTACTTCTTGAAACTGCGTCGCCCGCGCATGGAGATCCCCTCGCTGGCGCTCTGGCGACAGGTCGTGAATGACCAGCGGGTCAACTCGCCGTTCCAGAAGTTCAAACGAAACCTGCTGCTGCTGCTTCAAATTCTGCTGCTGTGTGCGCTCATCCTGGGAGCCATGCAACCCTACCTTTCCAGCGGCGCCGAACAGGCCCGCTACCTGCCTGTATTGATCGACAATTCCGCGAGCATGGCGTCGCTCGACGGTCCGAACGGAAAATCCCGACTCGACGAAGCCAAAGACAGGGTTTCCAAGCTGATCGACGATCTGTTGCCTGATCAGCGGCTGTGCCTGATCTCCGTAAGCGGAACGGCTCGCAAACTAACCGATTTTACCGATAACAAGCGGCTTCTGCGTGATGCGTTGTCTAAGCTTGAGGTCAGCCAGGTCGCCAGCCGACTGGAGGATGGTCTTCGCATGGCACAAGCGATGTCGCGTGTCCAACCGATCGACAACGTCGTGCTCATCTCCGACGGGAACGTCCCGCAAGAGGTGGACTTTGAACTCCCCTACAAATTGACCTTTCAAAAGCTGGGCTATCCAGACGCCAATGTGGGGATCGTCGATTTCAATGCGCGACGTTCGCGAACAGGCTGGGATGTGTTCGCACGAATCGAAGGCACGAAACAGCCTGAAGGTTCGAAAGGGCCCCCAACCGCGAAAACACTCTGCGAGTACGAACTGCTGCAGAACGGACAACTGATCAAACAAGACACTGTCTCGATCGATGGCGGACAGGCCGAACGGCTTGTCTTCAAAGTCTCAACCGCCGTCGCCACGTCGCTGGAACTGCGAATCAAGCCGGATGGAACCGATTCGCTCTCCTCAGACAATGTGGCGTTTCTGGAAATTCCCGCACCACGGCCCCTGACAGTGTTCTGCCCGCCACGGATGGAATCGTATCGCAACGCGCTGGCGACGATGCCAGACATCACGCTGTATCCAGGCGAAGGGACGGAGCCCAAAGTGGTGGATCTGAAATTTGCAGAAGGACCAATCTCGACCGGGCCCGAGGCGCGTGTCACCGTCAATGTCGGCTTCGTCCCCGATGATCTTTCCAATCTGGTGGAACTCGTGTCAGGACAGACCGAAGTCGTCGATTGGCGGCGAACCGCTCCGTTACTGCAACATGTGCAGTTGCTGGACGTCCAGATCGCCGACGATCCTCAACTCGCCAAAGGGATCAGCGAACGAGACTTTGAACAGGCCGGCTACGAAATCCTCGCGCAATCGCGTTCAGGCCCGCTCATCCTCGAGCGATTGATTGAAGGACGCTGGGAATACTACTTCCTGTTCAACACCGATCGATCCTCGCTGGTCTACCGGGTTGGCTTCCCGATTCTGATCCAAAACGCGACTCAGATCGCCGCGCAGCAAGCCAATCTGCTCGACTCCAAAGCGCATCCGACCGGAACGCTTCCACCGCAGCGCATCACTCCCGAGACCGAGATCCATGTCAGCGGCCCTCATGGATACACAGAAACCGCCAAAAGCGATAAGGACGGTTTCCTCTCCGGAATCGCCGCACCGTATGTCGGTGCCTATGAACTCACCGGCGACACGCAGCCGATCAAGATCGGTGCAAGCCTCCTCTCGACCACCGAAACCTCCTTGAACGCCGTCGAGAAACTGCATTTTCCCGAGGTCTCTGTCGCCGCCACAACGGTGATTGTCAAAACCGATCAACCGCTTTGGGGGTGGTTCGCGGCCGCCGCCTTGGGGTTTCTGATGCTTGAGTGGTGGTACTTTCAGAAACGGCCTGCGGGAGTTCTCACGTGAGCACCACACTCCGATCCCACGACGAATCGAAGACGAGCGGGTTCACGAGCGCGTCTCCTCGACGACATTCGTACTCGCTCAGGCGCCAATCCAGTCGCTGCACGATTGTCATCGCGGCCTGGATGCTCTTGGTTTCGCCCCTCTGGGCCCAGTCAAAAATGATCTCGGTCGAAAGCTCGGGCATGCAGCCCCCCGTCGTCATCGGACGCCCGATGCTGACCTGGTGGGATGTGAAAGTTCAGGGCCCGGGATTGGTCGTCGGACAATTCCAGTTCATCGTCAAGCACGACAATCGAGTTCTCGCCACGGTCGAAACCGAGGAAATCACCGTCAATGGCCCCGAACAGCGAATCCGCGTGATGCTGCCGGCCATTGATGAAACATCCCCGCGCGATCAATTGCAGATTGAAATCTCGATTCGGGGAAAAACGCTGAATTCAAAACTCGGCGAACAAGTCCTGCGCGTCCCTTTCGCCACGAAGAAGACGTTCATGGGACTGGTCGCGGAACCGAAACTCAGCCGCAAGCGGACAGGGCAACGTCAGTCGATACTCGAGCACCTGAAGTTCGAATCACTCGTTCAGGAGGAGACCCAAGAGCCCAGCGCGGACGACAATACGGACATGGTCAAAACGATCCTCACGTCGATGAGTACGAACGATCTACCCTCCGATCCGCTGGCGTACTGTGGATACGATCTGGTCGTGCTGATGGATGAAGAGTTCCGCACGATGCGGGCGGCGCAACTCGAAGCGATCCTGGCATGGATCAAGGCGGGGGGCAACCTGTTTGTCGAGCCCAAAGGGATCATGGAGCCGTTTCACCTCGACTTCCTGCGCAATGTGGCCGCGGAAGACCCGCAACAGATCGTGTTCCCGACGGACGCGGCCGGACGTGTGCTCCCCGACTCCGTTCCTTCTGCCGAAATCGCGCATGTCGTCGGTTGCGGATTGGGACATGTCGCCATTCGAACCGATGATTCCGACCGCGAACTGCCTAAAGATCCGTCGGCGTGGAAGAAGGTCACGGGACCACTGTGGAACGAACGACACCACGTGCAGCGATTGCCGGTACTCGTTCGTCAGGCCGTCGGCCCAAACGGTCAGGTCGTCGTCAAAGAGGACCCAAATCCTGATCCGTTTGGCTTGAAAACCGTCCTCGGAACGAGATTGCGCGTCCCCATTGCCGAACTGATCGAACGATTGATGCCCGAGGGGGTCAGGATGGTGCCGCTGTCGGTTCTGGCGACGATCCTGGTGGCCTTCGTGATCCTGATCGGTCCCGGGGAATACTTCGTACTCGGTTGGTTGCGCTTGAGAAAACTCACATGGCTCACGTTTCCTGCCGCGACAATCGGCGTGACGGCACTCACGATCTGGGTGTCGAACAGCTACATGTCAGCAGCAGAAACGCGTCGTGCCGTCACCATCTGCGATCTCAATCACGCGGGCGAGACGATCCGCACAAATCGATTTGAGCTCCTCTATATCGCCTCATCGCGACGCGTCTCCACCGATCTCGACAAACAACTGTTCACACCGCTCAGGTCGTCGGCCAATCTCGACCAAGTCGGCACCCGGCGATTGAGGCCGTCGGAGGCCCCCGTCACCGGGTACCAGATGGGCACGGATGGACAAGTCATGGCCATTCCCCCCACGTTTGAAGGCCGAATCCCAACTCTGTACGCCGCCAGTCAGGAAGTACAGAAGTGGACGCCGCAACTCAATCGCACCTTCTCGATTCCCGGCCCCTCCCAGTCACCGCCCGTTGACTGGGACGAATTCAACCTGGATGCCGAACAGGCACAGGCGTTTCGTCGACACGAGATTCCGCCACACATCCTTGCGCAGGCAAAACAGCAGTTCGGCACCGACGTCATGGTGGCCTGCATTTCGCAGATCGATGGCTGGGCTTACAACCGCGAAGCAGACTGGGGCAAACCGACCAATGATCCGTTCGCGCAGCAACGCCTGCAGCAGCCGATGCTGCAACCCCCGACCGAGGAACAAGTCGTTGAGCAACTCCTGCAGAAAGAGTCACCCCTATTTCGTTGGCTCTACCGAGCGTCCGTCGCACCAACCGCCCCGGGACTCTTCAGCATCGTGAAGCAACTGACACCCAAAGGCGGAATCCTTTGCGACGACTTACCAATCTTCGATACAACCAACCCCTCAAGCTGGCTCTTGCTGATCGTCGTCCCGCAAAAAGACGAATATCGTGTCTACCGCAAGCTGATGCAGATCACCAACTGATCGCCCCCTCGCGTCCCCTCGTTACCAAGCTCCCGCTTGGTAACGCCCCTTGCAATCTCGTCGCCTCAAAACGCCCCAAAAAACGCGGGCTAGCCAAATCAGCGCAAAGTTCAACCCCCCACTCGGCCCCTCTCTCGTCCGCCCCAAAGTGGGCGGAAGGGTACAATCCTAGGGGTGCGCGCGTTTCGATCGCTCCCCTAGGTCAAATCCCCCCCCCAAGCCCTCGCCGCCCTGTAACGGGCGGCAGGAAACGATCGACGCGAGACTCTGATCGTTCCATCCCCCTTCCGCCAACGCCATGAACGATTTTCCGCCCTGAAGCATGATCCAACCGTGGCCGTTCCTGCGGGCCAAAGGCCCAGCCATTCGACCAGCCCAGCCCAAAGGAGGCCGCAGGACTCCGACGGGCTGGGTCAAGCCTCCCAAACTCCATGAAGGCCTGTAAGGCCGACCATTCACCCAAATCGAATCCGCTCCGCACTCAATTGGCCGACCTCATCGCGCCCCGAAACCCACACCCCGCGAACGAAAAAAGCCCTTCATTGTCACGACGACAACGAAAGGCTTTGATCTAAATCACAAACATCGGATCGCCTGGACTCTGGCGCGTCCTGCAATTAAGAGGCTATTGAAGTAATGGGGCCCGGCTCGGGGCAGCTTAAAAAAAACCTGACATCGTCAACGCCAAGGTGCCTGTCTCCCTGACTTCAACAGACGGCTTTCCTATCATCACTCAACCCGCACACCCAGCGTTTTCAACTCGGCCAACTGAGCCTTCCCGGTTTCGTTCAGGGGGTTACCAGCCAGGAACAGTCTCCAATACGGTGCAAACCGTCGTTCACCGGCGGTGTCCTTCTTGGCCATTTCCACCAGCGTTCCCAGTTCGGTGATCTGATTCCGTTCCAGGAACGTGAACCGCAATTCCTTCATTTCGCTCAGAGCCGACAGATCCTTGATCTGATTGTCTTTCAGATCGATCCGTTCCAGCCACTTCAAGGTTTTCAGGGGCGAAATGTCGCTGATCTTGTTCTTGTCCAAATAGATCGCATGCAGCTTGGTCATCTCGGCCAACGGCTGAACCGACTCAACCTGATTCCTGCTCAGATACAGCGAGGTCAGAGCCTTGAGCACCTGAATCCCGTCGAGTTTCTGCACTTGGTTGTCGTCGAGCTCGATGTACTGCAGCTTGGTGAGCTTGAACAGCGGCGTAATGTCGGAAATCTGATTCTTCTCGAGGTACAGCGACTGGATATTGACGCATTCTTCCAGCGGCTTCAGATCCTTGATCTTGTTTCCGCTCAGCTTGACCTCAGCCAGATTTCGGCACTTTTCCAATCCAGCCAGATTTTCGATGCCGCGATTGGTCGCCTTCATGATGAAGATCGAGGCGACGTCTTCATCGGTGATCTTCTTTGATTTGTCAGTCTTGTCGATCTGCTTCTGCTTCAGGATTTCACGGATTACCGTGTCGAGATTCGGGTCGGGAAACTCGACGTCGGCCGCAAACGCCGAACAGGGAACCATTAATGCGGCAGTCAAAACCAGGAACATCATCCGGCAGGGCATCAGTAAGTCTCCAGCGGTCACGCGATCGCTTAACAGTCTGTTGAAGTAACGGGGACTGGCTCCGGCCAGCTTAAAAAACGCCATGACATCGTCAACGCCAAGGTGCCTGTCCCCCTTACTTCAACAGGCTGCTAAGGCGAAATCAAGAGGCGACATTTCAACAGTCGTGGATGCCACTCTAGCAATCGGAGCGAATTGTCCACAACCGAAATCGCCCTTCGTCGTCCGCTCCAGCGGTCATCCGATTCCAAAACTTGGCCGAGCAAGGTTGGCGTTCGCCATTCGAAACGATAAACTGCCGCCAGACGCACTTCGCCAAAGCGCGTCATCGGGCGATTAGCTCAGCTGGTTAGAGCGCCATGCTTACACCGTGGATGTCGGGGGTTCGAATCCCTCATCGCCCAATTTAACTGATGACCCAAAAAGAATTTAAGACGCCCCAATTCCGGTCACAACTCTGCAAGACACGGACGTTGGTTCGGGCGGCGCGGAGCATTCTTTTCGGGGCAATTTGTCCCGTCATGGCCCGTTACTGTTTGATGCGTGGACCCATGACTCGGAGACTTTGAAACGAAGGGCGACCGCTTGCGCCCCCCCCCTCATTGGCATCTCACGCAGCGAACACGCTCCCCGAAAATCCGCACCGAATACAAAAAAGGTGTCAGCGACGGTCTAAGTTTTCGTCAATAGCCGATTTCAAAAGACATTTTGAAATTCCTTTTATCAGGATTGGGAAGATGGAGTTTCTGACGAATTGTGAGGACGTTCAATGTTTGATGTTGTGGGGTGTCACGAACAACGAGTGACGTGTTCACTGCGTGGCGAGACGGAGTGAGGCGCTGTAGGGATTCCACTTGGCAAGGAATCGCCGCGACGAGGGTGCGTCCATGCCGTATCAACGACCGTCCGGCGTGATCTCAGTCGCTCATTTTGTTTTGCCACAACTGGTTTGTCTTGACCAGCACATTCACGATCGTAAGCAGTTTTCGCATACAGGCAACAATCGCAACTTTCGAGGCTTTGCCCTTGGCTTTGAGGTGTTGGTAGAAGGCCTTAATCATGGCGTTATGTCGGACCGCCACGATCGCAGCCATGTACAAGACGCGACGCACTTGTCCTCGACCACCACCGGTAAATCGCTTCCCGGATTTTGTGCCGGAATCGCGATTGATGGGCGCCACTCCGACAAGCTTTGCAACCTCGCCTCGATTGAGCGTACCCAGTTCCGGGAGTTCCGCGATAAACGTTGAAATGGTCACCGGACCGATCCCTTTTACGGATTGAAGAATCTCAATGGTTCGTTGGTTCCGCAGATCCGTTGCCAGCAAGCCAGCGAGCTGCGAATCGATGCTTTTGAGTTGTTTTTTAAGTACTTCCAGCACTTCACGAATACTCTGCTTGGCGTCATCGTCCCAGGATTGCTGGAGTCGATTGTTCTCCTGATTGATCAGTTCCAGTAACTGATTGCGACGGGTCACAAGCGCGGCGTGTTTCTGTTCGTGTTCGGACTTCACGGCCGTTGGCTGGGGTTGCACGACCGCAGCGAAACGGGAGATGAGTTGTGCGTCGATCGAATCCGTTTTGGCGTCCGAACCAACACCTTTTGCGAAATCGCGAACTTGCCGTGGATTCACAACCGCCGCTTCGATCTTGTGCTTCGCAAGTTGACTCTGCAATAACGTTTCGTATCCACCCGTGGCCTCCATCACGACCATGAGCAATCTCTTTTCCTTCTTCAGCCGCAGACAAAACTCGTGAACGTCTGCTTCAGAGTTCGCCAGCTTGAATCGCTCTCCTTTATGAGGGAAAAACACATCCAACGTGAGTTTCGAGACATCGACACCCACGAACATTTTCTCTGCACAGATCTCAGAATTCATTTCATCCCAGCCTAGTAAATTCGAGCTTGCCTGAGGCAGCTCTTGCGACGGTTCGGGCTTCAAATGAACCTCTTGCGATCTGGCTGACACACGGTCTCTGGGACCCAGGAACCATCGATCTACAAGAGGTGTGCGAGCATCCGTTTCAACTCTAACACAACTGACGATTCAAGGCCGTTACTAGATACTAGGAACCTTTTTCTCTTTCTTGTGGATTGCTGATTCATGGTAGCCCGCTGCGCCGACTATACATGTGCTTGTTACGACAGGTGTTTAGGCTTGTTGCTGTACCGCCTTCAATCAACGCAATCGCTCCTAGAACCCTGTTTTCTGAAAAACTCGTACTGCATAAGCAACTGACGCTTGAACGTCTATCGAAGGGGCGTCGGCCAAAACTTTTATCGCTTGTCGAGATATCCCCAAAGGGTGACTAAACGCCTACGTGATTTTGGTTGGTCGCTCCATGGAAATCGACGAATCTCGCGGCAATGCGCAATGAACGCAATCACATCCTCCAACGTGAGGCCTCGCGGTGAAGATCTACTGTCCGTCCTGTCGCGAGCTTGTTCAGGCTGCCGATGTCGACTTGGCAATAGGCTGGGCGAAATGTGCTGCGTGTCAGGACGTCTTTGAGCTATCGTCGGTGATGCCTGGGTTTCCCGCACATTCAGGGGTGGTTGAGAGTGTCGTCGAGCGTCCGTTTAACGCCCGGGCTGTCGTTGAGCAATCGCGCGACGACCTTGACATTTTCATCCCCCGTCAGGGATTCCGCGCCGGGACATGTGCCCTGCTGGGGTTTGCCACGTTCTGGCTCGCGTTCATCGCATTTTGGACGGCCGGAGCACTTGGAATGTTTGGAGGGGGTGCGCCTCCACAGGCAATCAACATCGGATTTGCCGCCTTTTCGATTCCGTTTTGGCTCGTCGGTTTTGGGATGTTAGGCGGCGTTGCCTGGGCGGCTTTTGGCACGAAACGCCTAAAGCTCGATCGGAATGAGATGCGCACACAAATCCAATGTCTGCTGTATTTCAGGAATCGCACGATTGATCGAAGTCTCGTCCAGCGCGCCCGACTGTACGTTCCGAAGATCCAGGGCCAGACGGGAAACTTGCAGGACTGTCATGGAGCGGAGATCGTCTTCGAGAAAGGATCATTCGTCGTTCCTGCGGATGACACGGCTGAAGCAACTTGGTTGGCCTCCGTAATCAATGAGTTCTTGAAGACGTAAACGGCTCACCGTGCCTTGACGATCATGCTTGGAGGTCTCCGGCGGCGCGATTGTCATGGCGCAACGGGCTCGGAAGTTCTGTTCTGTGAGCATTTCACCAATTCTTCGAAATTGGGAATCGGAGGGGCTTGGTTGAGATCGATGCCGATCACGGAAAAATCACCATTCGCGGCGACAACTTGACCCCACTCCACGGCACTGACTTTGTAGAAATTGGAAAGACTGCTGCGAGTACTGGGCACTCCGTGAAACATTGAAGTGGACCCCGTTTTTCGGACCACCGGCTTAGATGAAAAAACGGATTTGGAACGGTGAAAACAAGAGGCATCGTGGCGAGCAAAACTCGGAGAGAAAACGATGCCTCGGCAGCGACGAATATTCGATGGAGCGTTTAAGGCGAAGGTGGCATTAGATGCGATTCGTGGCCTGAAGACGGTGAGCGAATTGGCATCGCATCACAAGGTTCGCCCGACACAGATCACGCTCTGGAAGAAGCAACTCTTGGACGGAGCGATGAGCGTGTTTGAAGCGCCATCGGCCAAGAAGGCGGCGACTGACGAACCGAGTTCCGCAGAGCTCTATGAGCAGATCGGTCAGCTGAAGGTCGAACTTGATTGGCTCAAAAAAAAGTGGCCGAGAACGGTGGCTGAACGCCGGTCTTGGGTTGATCCCGGCAATCGGTTGCTGAGTAATCGAACACCATTCAATCGAGGATGCCTATCAAGGCGAAAGAATTCTTCGATATGAAATGCCCTCTGGGGGGCGTGCTGCCGTCACATTTCGATCGCAAGCGGTTCTGAACTCAAATAGTCCAACTTTCAGTGCGTAACCGCCGTGCAGGTCAGTGCGCCACGCGAATTTTCCAACTCTGCGTTTAGTCAACGAGCACCGATAACAATACGCTTGTTCAGATTCAGGCCAAAAACTCGGTTCCGGCAATTGCTCTTAGTTGACCTCAAGAGATTTTGCCTCATCGAGAGGGACTAGCGTTCGACCGCCGCATTCGCTGGCCTCGATTCGCTCGCAGACAATGTCTTGTGCGTGTCGTGGTGAGACGCCGCAACCATGTCCGCGATGTAATTCGCGGAAGAAATGATCGCGAGGCAAACGGCTTTCGACTCCTTGCTCAGGTTTTCGAAAACGATGCCGTGTTCGCTACATCGTTGAAAAAAATAGCTCTCGGCATCGCTCAACTCTACGTCATTCACATGTGTCGCCCGACTCACCTCGCCTGCTCCTTTTCAGTTGACTTTGTTGAAGAATTTCAGCGTCTCTCGCACATGCCAGCGGAGTGACGTGGCTTGGACAATCGCTCGCCGAACCGCCAAGTGCCCTCATTCTACAAAACCGGAATATTTTGGTTCAATTCAGAGTCGGCCGTCACGCAAAAATGTTTCAAAACAGCCACTCACCCTCGCCATCGCCGCTAAAGAAGCGAGCACTTGGCAAAACTTCTTGTCAGCATTCTTCCGTTTCTCTTCACGCATTCACGCAAGCATCGACTAGGCGACGCGCCTGCACTCGCGCGCGGTCCGCATACCCGACGAGTCGCTGAACCCAACGAAGTTTCATGGCGGATCTGCTGCGGATGGCTTGTCGATTGTGTCGTGTCCCCGGCGGAATAACGTGAAGCAGAGGCAGGATCGATATCGCTCAACGAATTCAGATCTGTAGTTGAAGAGCTACTGGTGGAACTTTGACTCGCGCCGTCGGTGTGATTGCCGGACACTCGATATCTCAATGTTGTCCATGGCGCAAGCAGAATGTCGTCCTGATCCATACCCATCAAGTTGGCTCCTTTGCGTCCGAGGACGCCAACGACACGCAAGGTGACATTCTTGACACGAAGATCGTTCTGCTTCGAAAAGCTCCTTGGCTGGCGTCAGACCGATGACGCAGACCTTGGCAATCAATTCAATGCCGTCCAGCAGCAGCGCATCATTCATTGTTCTGGCTGATCAAAAATCAAGATTCTGGCCTCTTTGACGATTTTTCTGAATCCACTCCCGGATCGCGCGCGAATTCATGATCGAGCCGCTCACGCTGGAATGTCGCGACACTGCGTTTCAATACAGAAATATTCACAAAAAAACTCGTAAGAAGGCCTCTCCATGAATTCGCTTTCCGTTCGCATGCTCGGGCTCGCGTTGGTTTTAGGGATTAGTTCTCTGGTTCGCGCGGAAGACAAGCCAAAGGACATCGTTGATACGGCGGTCGCCGCAGGCAGCTTCAAGACTTTGGCGGCTGCCCTGAAGGCAGCTGATTTAGTGGACACACTGAAGGGCAAGGGCCCGTTCACCGTCTTCGCACCGACTGACGAAGCGTTTGCAAAGCTTCCGAAGGAAACGTTGGAGTCCTTGCTGAAGCCAGAGAATAAGAAGAAGCTGGCCAGCATTCTCACCTACCATGTTGTTTCTGGGAAAGTACTTGCCAAGGACGTGGTCAAGCTGACTGAAGCAAAGACGGTTCAAGGCTCGTCTGCGAAGATCGTTGTGAAAGATGGTAAAGTCACCGTGGATGGAGCGAATGTGACGAAGACGGACATCGAAGCGAGCAATGGGGTGATCCACGTGATTGACACGGTCATTCTGCCGAAATAGTCCGCGATCTGACAGGCTCATTGAATGTTCGTGAGGTCGGTAGTAATGCCGGCCTCACCGCATTCTTGACCACCAAGGGGGATTGAATTTGCAGGTACCGATACTTCCCCGCGTCGCACGGGGTGAGACAAACGCGATTGATGAATGCCTCGATCGGTACGGCGGACTTGTTTGGTCGCTGGCCTGTCGACTTTCACCCTCGACCTCGGACGCTGAAGATGCTGTGCAGGAAATCTTTGTTGATCTATGGCGAAACGCAGGCCGGTTTCGAGAGGATCTCGGCTCCGAAGGGACGTTCGTATCAATCCTGGCTCGTCGACGTTTGATTGATCGTCAGAGAAAGCTGCGCCGGAAACCCGAGCCTCAATCGATCGAGGATACGAGTAAGGAGTATCCGGCACCCCAACAGACGTCTCCATTGGAATTGGCTGAGGATGGAGTTCGCGCTACGGCGTGCTTGGAAAAACTACGGCAAAACGAACGCGAAGTGCTCGAACTTTCGATCTATCATGGATTAACTCAATCTCGAATTGCCGAGCGCACGGGTGCTCCTTTAGGCACGGTTAAGACGCTCATTCGTCGCGCGTTGACACAGCTTCGCAACTGCATGCAGGCCGGCAGCCGACTGCATGCGGAAGGAGGTGTTCAACTATGAGCGATTCCGGGAAGTCAAATGCGGACCGCTGGGAAGAACTGCAAATCACGCGACTGCTCTTCGGCCTTTCGTTGGAAGAACAAGCCGAGTACGACGAATTGTCGCAGACAATGCCTGCGAAGGATGCGGATCTCTTCGAATGGGTCGTCGCCTCAATTGATGTGGCCTGGTCGGATCCAAACTCAATGCCACTGCCCGACCATCTTCGAGAAACAATTCGCTTGCGAGCGTTAAAAGAATTGAAGCCGCACGTGCCTCAACTTGGCGATCAGTCCACGATCGCCAGAGATGTTACGCTTCGATCGAGCAGGCTACCGTGGGTGATCGCTGCTGCCAGCATAGCGCTCACGGTACTGACTTTTGTCTCAACCAGACCCATTGCGACGGTAAAAATCGCCTCACGAAACGAGGCCCAGTTGCGTGCGGAATTGGTCACAACGGCCAAAGATCTTGTTCAAGTCAAGTGGGCCGATGGGCCAACCCCGATTGCGGGTGCGGAGGGCGATGTCGTGTGGAGCCCATCGCAACAGCAGGGGTTCATGCGATTTCGCGGGCTCGCTATCAATGTGCCGACGGTTGAACAGTATCAATTGTGGATCTTCGACAAGAACCAGAGTGATAAAACCCCCATTGACGGAGGCGTATTTGACATCACTTCAGATCAGGAAGTTATCATTCCCATCCAGGCGAAATTGCGAGTTCAGGACGCGTACTTGTTTGCAATTACGATCGAAAAGCCGGGCGGTGTGGTCGTTTCTTCACGCGAACGATTGCCCCTTCTGGCTGCGGTCAATTGATCCGATTGTTGATTGACACAACTTGCTACGATCGTTTCGCAATGCAAGTAACCGGAGTTGCAGATAAATGACTGGCCAGTCAGGTGGCGTGTTTTGTTCGACTGCGAATTCAATTCTGACCGGCGTTGCGTCAATCAATTCTTCGGTCGGCGATCTTTTACACGAAGTCGACGACACAATTGATGCTCCTCCTTCGCCCCGGTGGCTGCCGTCTTTTGCAAAGCTGGTTATCTCATGTGGGTGGGGTGTCGACCCTTCGCTGATGAGTCGATTGAGCTACTTTTGCTCGCGCTCTTCTGAGTTTATTCCAGGCTCGGGCAGCGAACTTCAGTTTGAGAACGCGCTCCACGATCTTGTGTGACTGCATACGGATCGCTTTCCTCCGTGCGAAGTGGATTTCCAAAATCGGAGCTTGATGAACCGGGTTCCCTGTATTTATCTGCGAGACAGGATCTTTTTTTCTGCACTCGACTTTGAGCGTAGATATGCGGCAGATTTGCAGATATCCACGCGAATTGCTGATGAATTGGCAGCATGGCTCTTTTAAGGTTGAGAGTTCGTCTCGAAGTGCGAACTGTACACTCTCTCCGATTGAGTTCTTCCTCCGTAGTCCAGGTTTTTGGGTCCATCCGGTTTTATTGTGGGTAGAGGCTGAGTCCCCCGCAGTAGAAGAAGATGGCGGTTTTGAAGTTATTGCGGTTACGGAAGCCACCGACACGTCTTTTGATGGACATGATTTTGCTATTCATTCCTTCCGCGACTCCATTCGTGATGCGGTGGGTGCAGTAGCTGACGACGTGGTCCAATCGCTCCTTGATTGAACGAGCCACGGATTTCATCGGTTCGAGATTCGTGTGAATGACTCGTTTGTACCAGTCTTGGAAATAGGTCGTTGCAGTGGCTGCGGAGTCTTGCCCCCAAAGGTCACGCAGCATTTCCTTGAAGGCCCAGGCTTTTCCCGTTTTCAGCTGCAGATCGAATGTCGATTCGAACACCGTCCGCTGTTTCTCACTGAGATTCTCCTGACTGGTCAACCAGACATACTTCGTTTTGCTGAGTCGATCGTCGCCCTCTTTGACGAGT
>NZ_JH636434.1:3352715-3482311 GCF_000255655.1 Schlesneria paludicola DSM 18645
TCGGATCTGCAGCAGATCGTCGCCGATCTGGAAGACAATGCGCTCGGACTAGAAGCCTCATTGACACAGTTCGAACGCGGCATCGGACTGCTGCGAAAGTGTCATACCTTCCTGGAGCAGGCCGAACAGAAGATCGAAATTCTGGTCAGCTTGAAAGAGAATGGTGACGTCACAACCGCCCCATTCGACGCCACACCGACGGCGGGAACGACTGATCCAAAGACACTTTTCTGACAAGGCATTCCCGTGATCCGTGGTGCAATTGTTGATACGCTTAGCCGGTCCGAACTTTCGAAATGGCAATCCGAACGACTGTCGGAACTGCTGACGGCGGTCATTCCCGCGAATCCGTTCTGGACCCGAAAATTCGCCGAGGCCGGAGTCGACCCCAGCTCTATTCGCTCGCTGGAAAATCTTCGCCGGCTTCCCTTTACCACTAAAGCCGAATTGGCCGAAGACCAGCAGGCGCATCCGCCATATGGGACAAACTTGACGTTTCCAGTGGCGAACTATTCTCGCCTGCATCAAACGTCAGGAACGACCACTGGTCGGCCGCTGCGCTGGTTGGATACACCCAGCAGCTGGAACTGGATGATTGAATGCTGGTCGACGATCTACCGACTGGCGGGACTGCTGCCGGAAGACCGCTTCTGCTTTCCGTTTTCGTTCGGACCATTCCTTGGATTTTGGGCCGGATTTGATGGTGCGTCGCGGCAGGGAAACCTGTGCCTGACGGCTGGCGGGATGAGCAGCGAAGCGCGGCTCAAAATGATTTTCGAAAATCAGGTCACCTGGCTGTGTTGCACTCCAACTTATGCCTTACGACTCGCGGAAGTTGCGGCGGCGCAAGATATTGACGTGGCGACCAGTTCTGTGCGGGCCGTGCTGGTGGCGGGCGAACCCGGCGGGGCGATTCCGTCCGTGCGAGAACGAATTACATCCGCGTGGGGAGCACGCGTCTTCGACCATTGGGGCATGACAGAAGTAGGGCCACTGGCAACGGAATGCGAAGACGATCCGCACGTTCTGACCGTCAATGAATCGGCCTGCATCGCCGAAATCATCGATCCCCAGACCCTGCAGCCCTCTGCCGATGGCCGTGGTGAATTGGTGATCACAAACCTTGGCCGAACAGGTTCACCCGTCTTCCGCTATCGGACCGGAGATCTGGTGGAAGCCGACTTGTCACCACATCCCTCGGGGCGGACATGGTTGCGCCTTCGAGGCGGCATCCTCGGCCGAACTGATGACATGCTGATCATCCGGGGAAATAATGTATTTCCGTCGAGTATCGAAGCAATCGTGCGCGGATTCACGACCGTCGCCGAATTCCGCATCGTGGTGACGCAGCATCGTGAGATGCCGCACGTGAGACTGGAATTGGAACCTCATCCGACCGCCGACACCAGCACGCTGGTTTCAAGCGTCACCGTGGCAATCAAGGAACAGTTACAATTCCAGGCCGAAGTACTGCTCGTTCCCAGCGGCTCGCTGCCTCGATTTGAGATGAAAGCAAAACGGTTGGTCCGCGAATCGTAATGCCATTATCTTTCCCCGATCATTTTCACTCGGGGAAAGGCTTTCGAGTTTGCTGACGCCACCATGACATTTGCAACCAAGGGCGTGGGCACAAATTCTCAGGTCATCGCGGGCGGCGAGAGGTTGACGGAGAACTGATTTTTCGGCGATTCGTTGCGTTGCCGCCGGGTTGGTGAGTAGTCATAAACCTGAACGGACTGGTCTTCGCGAAATTCCAGAAGTCGCAGCCAGCCGTCGCCACCACGTGGCCGCATCTGGAAGTTGACCAGCATCTGTTCGACGCTACGCCCGGTCGCGGTTTCGGTTGAAAGGCGCCCGAGTCCATCACCCAGGCAATGACCATTGAGCGTCATAATGAAATTCGAGTGACGGCTGACTAGATTTGTCCACAACTCTTCGCCGTCCATCACGTCGTCGTCCGACGCACGGGCGATTGGATAGGCATGGGGATTCCACTCCTGGCGTAAGCCCCGTTCGTCCCAATTGTGTCGAGAGTTATCGATATACGTGTACGAATGTGTGGCAAGAATTACGGAACGATCTGGGTGATTCGCCACGACTTCGTTTGCCCAGCGCACGACATCGTGTCGAGGTCCGAACTCAAGTGACAAGATCATGAGTTTCCGGTCGCCAACATCGAGCAGGTGGTAGCTATTTTCGAGCTGTGCCGGTTCGTGGTCATAGACACCACCGAACGTGCAAAGATCACGGAAGCGACTGACCGGGAAGTAATCGCTGAGCAGCGTGGTTCGGTCATGGCACTTTCCGTCCTGACCGTAGTCGTGATTTCCGCAGGTCAGGAAGTACGGAACCACTCCATCGAGTCGCCCCAAGGCCCGCGACGCATTCTTCCATTCGCGGGGGGAATTGTGATCGGTGATGTCGCCCAGATGGATGACACCGACAATATTTCGAGCAGCACGATTCTCGACGATCCAGTTCGTCTGTGCCGCGAACGTTTCTGGATATCCGTCGCTGTAGTGCTGGGTATCGGGAAGCACGACCAGGGTGAAGGCCCCCGGGTCAGGCTGAGGCGGCTCACCGCGCCGCAGCTTGGCGTCGCGATATGCCTGACAGCCGTATGATGTTGATTCAAATAGAGCAGAAACCATGAAAGCGGCACCCGCTTTCATCGCCGTGCGACGCGAGACTCCAGACATGGAATTGTTCCGAATGGCTTGAAGGCAGAACGCCTGCAATGACCGACCGAAGATGTGGAAAACAACGCGATATGATTAATGGCAGCGAGGGCGACGGACAAAATCGCGAAACCCAAAACGCTTCGCGGAGAGATAAAAGAGAATCGACCCCACACGGATTCACCGACTGATATCACCGCATGCTAAATGCGCAATCGAATGATGACAATCCAATTTCGGCAATGGCAAAACGGTTTTCAGGTTAAATCCGCACCGAATTCTCGCATTGCTTCAGTGGTGTGCAGACTTTTGATTCACTTCTGGCACGCGCTGCCGAATGGTGGTTTGGTCCCGGATGACGAGTCCGCGCAATCACCTCACTTGGCGAGCGGCAAGTCTTCGCCCCGGGCTTCAGCCACGTACGCTTGCAACCAACGTTTCCGTCCTGTTTTGGGTCTTCATCGCAGTGCGACGAGGACGTTTCGGAAGAATTGCAACGTCTCAATAGCCGACGGCGGCACCGTCTTTTCGCGGGTCAGATGCTCCCTGCAAAACGCTATTGTCCCAGTCGATCCAGATCCCCTGGTAACCGCCGAAACCGGTTCGGTCTTCCCCAAGTCTATGGCCCATCGCCTGCAGTCGGATTCGAGTCGCTTCTGGAAATCCACTTTCGAGATACACCGTTCCGCCGTCTTTGGCACCCACCCCTCCTTTTGGTGAGGGGCCGCCGCCGTGCCTGATCCGCGCTGCGTCGCCAGCGGCCTGCACGTTCATCCCGAAATCGATGATGTTCACCAGAACACCAACGTGTCCTTGGGCTTGCATATCGCCGCCCATCACCCCAAAGCAGAAGCAAGGTCGCTGATCCTTGGTGACCATCGCTGGAATGATCGTGTGAAATGGTCGTTTGCCAGGTTCGAGACGGTTTGCATGCTCGTCAGACAACGAGAACGATTGGCCCCGGTTCTGTAACACGAATCCCACATTGCCCGGCACGACGAACGATCCAAAGCCGCCAAACAGACTCTGGATCAAAGAGCAGCAGTTGCGATCTTTGTCGACGACCGTCAGGTAGACCGTGTCAGTCCGTTCGAATTTCGGGTCGCCAGCCGGAAAGTCGGCGGCGGCTTGATCTCGATTGATCAATGACCGACGACCATCGGCATAGGATTTGGAAATCAGATCGGCCGTGGGAACCGAGACAAACGCAGGGTCCGCATAAAACTTGGCGCGATCGGCGAATGCCAGTTTTTTCGCCTCAACGAACAGATGGACGTACTCAGGACTTTTCGGCCCCATCGATTTCAGATCGAAAGCTTCGAGCAGATTCAGCATTTGCAACGCGGCAATCCCCTGTCCGTTCGGCGGTAATTCCCAAACGGAGTAGCCGCGATAAGAGGTTGAGATCGGCTCGACCCAACTGCTGGTATGCGCGGCCAGATCGTCGGCGGTCAGAAAGCCACCATTCGCCTTGCTGAATTGATCAATTTCGGCGGCGATTGGCCCCCGATAAAAGGCATCGCGTCCACGTTCGGCGATCATGCGATAGCTGGTCGCCAATTCGGGAAGGCGCACAAGCTCGCCCATCGCGGGTGGCTTGCCACCTGGCAGATAGACACGGGCTGTGTCCGGCCACTTTGCCAGAGTCTTGCGCGACGCATTCCATCCCGCCGCAATGATTTCTGCGGCGGGGTATCCCGATTCGGCGGTCGCGATGGCTGGGCCCAGCAATTCCGCGAGAGACTGGGTTCCGAAACGTGCGTTGAGCTCATGCCAGCCATCGACGCACCCCGGGACTGACCAGCTCAGCGGCCCCTCGGACGGAATCTCGTTGAGATTCTTGTCGCGGAAAACTTGCCGAGTGAGCGTCTGCGGACTGCGACCGGAGGCGTTAAGGCCATACAGTTTCTTTGTTTTGGCATCCCAAACGATGGCGAATAAGTCTCCGCCGATTCCGCAACTCATTGGTTCGACGACGCCCAGCATGGCATTCGCCGCGATTGCGGCATCAATGGCGTTGCCACCTTGCCGCAGAACATCCAGACCCGCTTGAGCGGCCGCAGGGTGGCTTGTCGCCACGATCCCGTTCCGCGCGAGCACCATCGACCGACTTTGACCTGGCATTCCGGCAGGGCGATCGAACTCTCCCGCGCATCCGCCGCGACCACACAAGCTCGAAGCGAAGACCACTCCAAGGAAGAAAAAGACAAGGCCGATTGCCTGCCGCCTGGATTTCAAATGTCTATCGTTCGAAACCGCCATGTTCTTGGATTCCGATTCAACTTGATCGAAGCCGGGGTGCGTCAGATGTGCGAACGTTTTTGGAGCAACTTGCGGTGGCGAGTGTGCCGCAGGCGATTCTCGAATGCAATCACCGGCGTTAGTTGATCAACCGGAATTCCACCAGGGCTCGATCAGATTCCTGGATCGAGGTTGCCGCCGTTATTCCGCGACCGATAGGATGGCATCGCACCCGTGAATGTCGTGTGGCGCCAATTTCAGATTGTGACGAAAGACATCCGTCAGATGAGTTCCATTCAACGATTTCTCGACCCGCAAACCTTGAGCAAGCTCAAGGGGCTTGAATTCAAAGCGAGGATGATCGTTGAGGGGTATGTCTCAGGGATGCACAAAAGTCCCTACCACGGGTTCTCTGTCGAATTCGCCGAGCATCGGGAGTATGTTCCCGGCGACGACTTGCGATATGTGGATTGGAAAGTCTTCGGCAAGTCAGATCGCATTTATCTGAAGCAGTATGACGAAGAGACGAACTTCGTGTGCCATCTGCTGGTCGATACCAGCGAATCAATGCTCTACAAATCGAAGGCTGCGGCATTCTCAAAGTGGGAGTATGCCCAGTATCTGTCCGCCGCGTTAGCACACCTGATTATCCACCAGCAGGACGCCGTAGGTTTGGCGACGTTCGATACGTCGGTCAGGCAGTTTATTCGGCCGGGTAGCACAGGCGCTCAACTGCGTCAGCTTTGCCATGTTCTGGAGACAAGCACCACGTCGGGCGAATCGACAATCGGTCCGATTTTTCACGAGTTGGCGGAACGAATCAATCGCCGCGGTGTGGTGGTGATTTTGAGCGATTTTTTTGATGACCCCGAATCCCTGATTTTGGGACTGAAACATTTCTGGCACCGGCGACACGACGTGGTGCTGCTGCAAGTCATCGATCCTGCGGAACAGGACTTCAGCTTTGTCGATCCGACGCTCTTCAAGGGGCTTGAGAATCTGGGCGAGCAACTGACAGAACCGAAGGCGCTGCGCAAGGCCTATCAGCGGGAATTCGAAGCCTTTACCAGATCGATTCGGTCTGCTGCCCGCGATTTGCATATGGGTTATATGTTGATGCGAACAGATCAACCGCTTGAGGTCTCGCTGCACGAATTTCTCTCTCGCCGCATGATGCGCGCTGCCCGACGATAACATGCCTGGGCCAGACGCGCCGGTGATTCATCCGGACCTTACTGCCAGCCCGCTTCGGATCGGGCCGATCCTGTTGACGATGGGCAAGGCCTTTGACAAATCGACCTTGAAGCTCCACCATTTCTTCAAAACAATGCCCCGCACAACGATTCCCACCTGAGTGAGCATTCGATGAGTGACCAGCCCCCTATTCGCGTAAAGTCGATCGATCATGTCACGATTGTCGTGAAAGACTTGAATGCCACGCGACGCTTTTATGTCGATGTGCTGGGAATGGAGGAAGTCGCTCGTCCCAACTTCAGTTTCCAAGGACAATGGTTTCAAGCGGGCGCAACACTGATCCATACGATTCTAGAATTCGAAGGTTCGTCCCCGGCCGGTTTCACGGCCTGCGCGAACTTACGCGGACATCACTTCGCGTTTCTGGTCGACGATTGCCGTGCCTCCGCAAAGCGCATCGAACAAATGGGTGTGCCGTTCGTCTCGCCTCCGAAGCAGCGTCCTGACGGGGCCATTCAATTGTTTATCAACGACCCCGATGGACATCTGGTCGAACTGTGTTCAAATTAAACGGAAAATCCCTCCATGCTTGAGACGTCGCAAACCCTCTTTCAGCGTCCGAGGTTTCTCATGCGTCAGTGCTCCTTCGTCCCAACGCTTTGCGGATTCTTTGTGTTCGTCGCACCGGCCTGGAGCGATCAACCCCATCCAGACGCCGTTCCATATCCAGATCACTCCAAGTTGCTCGTCGTCCGTGACGCGCAGGGAACCGAACGGCCCGTCAAAACGAAGGACGATTGGGCCGCTCGTCTTGTTCATGTCCGCGCGAACATGGAACTGGTCATGGGACCCGTTCCAGATGCCAGCCAGCGTGTGGCACTGGACGTTGAGCAGGGTCCGGACGAGGCGTCAAAGAATTATATTCGTCGTAAAGTGAAATTTACGCCCGAGCCTGGTGATCGTGTTCCCGCATGGTTGTTGATTCCACGTCAACTTCCCGCGAGTGGTCGTGCCCCCGCCATGCTTTGTCTGCATCAGACGAACAACGTCGGCAAGGATGAACCAGCCGGACTGGGTGGGCTTCCCAGCCTTCACTACGCTCACGAACTGGCAGACCGGGGGTTCATCTGCCTGGTGCCGGATTATCCGTCATTCGGCGAATACACCTACGACTTCAAAACCAAGGATGCTCATTTTGCCAGCGGTACGATGAAGGCCATTTGGAACAATCTGCGCGCCGTGGATTTGCTTGAATCGATTCCGCAGGTGGACAAGACTCGGATCGGCGTGATTGGCCATTCACTTGGCGGTCACAATGCGCTCTTCACCGCCGCGTTCGACGAACGATTGAAGGCCGTTGTATCGAGTTGTGGATTTACACCATTCCATGACTACTATCAGGGCAAGTTGATGGGCTGGACGAGCGACCGTTACATGCCGCGAATCCGCGAAATCTACCAGAACGATCCAGACAAGGTTCCATTCGATTTCTACGAAATTCTTGGCGCCTTGGCACCGCGCGGCTTTTACTCAAACTCACCCGTCCGTGACAGCAACTTCGACGTCGCAGGTGTTCACAAGGCGTTCGCCAAAGCCAGTGCGGTCTATGACCTGTTCGGTGCGAAAGATCGTTTGAAGTTGGTCACTCCCGACGCACCACATGATTTTCCCGAAGCGCAACGTCTCGAAGCCTATGACTGGCTGAAGCAGCAATTGAAGTAGTAGAAGCCGGCGGCCGTACATGGAGCGAGGAACTCAAGGCTCGATCAAAGTCGGCATCCCAAGACCGTTCAGGGGCGACGTCGCCTCATCGGTGGCACGCTTGGGACTGGTGGGGTCAAGGTCGATCCATAGCCAGAACACAGCGCCGACCCCACAGATGAGGCAAGCCACGGCAATCGAAGTCGGCCAGTTATAGTGCTTGCCAATCCAGGGAGTCAGTATCGGCGCGATCAGACCGCCAGCATTTCCCACCGTATTCAAGAACGCACCCGACAGCCCCCCGTTTCGCGGGTTGAGCAATGGAGCGGCAGTCCAGAAGATCCCCTCGACAAGCCCCAACGATCCGAGCGCGATCGAGAACAGCCAAACGACCTGGGATGGATCTTTGACACCGGCTCCCCACCACGCAAAGACCGCGCTCAAACTCATCCCGAACATGGCCATCAGACGAGAACCCCACCGGCGTCCCAGACGCTGACACAGGGCATCGGTGATCACTCCAC
The DNA here is from genome assembly GCF_000255655.1 of Schlesneria paludicola DSM 18645. Classification (NCBI taxonomy): domain Bacteria; kingdom Pseudomonadati; phylum Planctomycetota; class Planctomycetia; order Planctomycetales; family Planctomycetaceae; genus Schlesneria; species Schlesneria paludicola. The sequence continues at coordinate 3,361,054 of NZ_JH636434.1, forward strand.
CCATCGCCATTCCGCCGGCCATCGCAATCGTCACGGTAAATGTGGCCGAACGACTGGCGTTCTCGGGCAGATTCAACTCCTTCTCGAAATAGAAGGCGATCCAGTAGAAGAAGAGGTACTGAAAATAGCTGAGCGCGGCATAGCTGAGCGTCAGCAGGACCAGCATGCGATTGCGGAAGAGACCCAGGAAGTCATTCAGATCAAACTTGTTTCGCAAGCTGGGCGGAGCCTGGCCGCTGAGCAAGTTTTTCTCGGCCGAATTCGCCCAAGGATGGCTGCCTAAATCGTCCGTCGACAGGAAGTACCAGACGATGGCAAACACCATCATCACCGCACCACAAATGACGAAGGCAAGGGGCCAACCGACAAGATCCATCAGGCCACCGAACGCGGGAAACGTCAACGCGACCCCGATCAGCGCACCGGCTGTCACCAGCCCATTGGCCGTCGCCCGGCTGACAAGTGGCACCCATTGCGACACCGTGCGTGCCGCCGCGGGATGCAGTGGAACACTCAACCCGCCTGCTACCCCCCGAATCAAAATCAAAGGTATCCAGAAAATCGCGATGGATAGGCCCGTCCAACCGAGCGCGCCAGTCAATACGACACAAAAACCCAACCCGAGTCCCATGGCCGCCAATGCCACTCGCGGTCCGACTCGATCGATGAGCCATCCTCCGGGAAGCATGCACGACGTGTAGATCACCAGGAATGCCGTATACACCCAGCCCATTCGCTGAGTGCTGATTTCTCCCGATTTAATGAACTGCCCGCCCGCCACCGAGATGCTGAGCCGATTGAAGTGACCGAGGAATGTGAACCCCATCAGCATCGCCACGATCAGCCAACGAACATGAGTGCTAGACCGATTGGTCGTCGTTTCGGACATGGCCACCCTCTACACACTGGAATGAGTCTCGATTCCACGGCCAGACGTTGCCGACACGACAACAATTCCTCGGCCTCAGTCCCACACGATCATCCCCGTCCTGATGCGATTTCCCGACTTGATCGAATTCTCCCCGCCGCAACATCACGGGATTATTATCGTACGGCGATCCAGGACGTTCCGCGACACTCCCATTCTGCCCGTTCATTCCCACTGCGGGGAACCGTATTCGTTCCGACTGGAATCGAAAGGCAATCCCTACTTCAATTGATTGTTGGGCACCGACCAGCGAACTCGTCCGACCCAGACCGAGCCATCGGCTCCTCGGGGATGCGGTTGCGTGCCCACCAGGAATTCTGCGTCTGTCACCCAAGACTCACGTGAGGTAATCGCCGCTGCACCGAAATTCCCCAGCATGACACCTCGTTCAGGCAACAATGCTTGCTCAGTTCGTCGAAGGACCTGAAGATTCTGTGGATCAACCTGGGCTACGAAGATGGGAGCCCGATTTCGCGCGATGTGATCGTTGTTCGCGCCTCGTCGCGTGTAGCTCAGGAACAGTCCGTCACTGTGTGACAGCCAGTGCGCCTGTGTGTTGTAGCTGCCGAGATCCTTCCCATCGTCGAACGTCCATTTCTGAGGAGGAGCGAAATGCAGACCATCATCGCTGGTGGTGACATACGCCGCGGAATCGTTTCGTAGCGTGAGATAGTACTTTCCGTCGAAGAGCGCCAATGAAGGTTCGTACAAGCCACGGCCCTCGGACACCGTGTGTTCGCTGCCGGTCTCCAGAAGCTTCAACTCATTCCCGTCGAACGAGCAGTGCAGGACCGTCGTCGCGTACTGGCCCCCACCAGCCCGTTGAAAATAGGTCGGAATGAGCAACGTTCCGTCTGGCTTTTCTAACCATTGCACACAACCAGGTGCCACGAGAAAGAACTTGCTGTCGGTCTGAGGCATCTGGAGCATTTTCCAGGGTGACCACTTGTTTGTGCGAGGTTCAAACGTGGCATACGCACACTCATGTGACCGAGGCTGATCGACCAGTTGCGCTCCCTTGGAACTGTATCGAAGCTTGATTCCGATCAGCAGCAGCTTTCCGGTGTGCGCCAGCCAGCCGGGTGTCACATCACAGACGGCGATGGTTTCATTGTTGTCACCCGTCTTCCAGGCCAACTCCGGAATTACCGTCGGGCCAGTCCAGGTCTTTCCCTGATCATTGGTCCTCATGAAGTACAGACCTGAATAGTGGTCGTCAGCGGCCAGATGCTTCTGGATGGTCATGATCACCGCGGGATTTCCGTCCGCTCCCTGACCGGGAACGGCCGCGACACGGGGGTGAAACCAACAATAGGCGGGGCTGAGTTCCTGATACGCGGGTGAGAAGCTCGCTTGGAACGGGATTGTCACCGGACCGGCCAGCATCAGCAGCGATTGAGCGGCCCGGATGCGGGCATCCGCGAACCCGTCGTTGAGTAACTCTTTCAGCTTCGGTATGGCTCCGAGATCACGGGCATCACTGGCGAACGTCGCCGCATAAGTTCGAATCAGATTATCGCTGCTGGAAAGATTTCGTTCGAGGGCCTGCCGCCCCTCGTCGTCTCCCAGAATGGCGAGGGCATGCTCGAAGTTCGCACGGGGAACGACGTCAGTCACCCGCGACAACTGCGCCTTCAAACGTGCAATGTCAGAAGCATCACCGATTTGTCCCAGTATCCAGGCGGCAATCCCATAGTGCTTCGGATCGGAATGCCCCAACAGTTCGCGTACGGCCTGCAGGGCCGACGGATCGCCAGCACGCGCCAGTGCAGCGGCCGCCATCAACTTGAGCGTCAATTGATCGTTCTGGGCGAATGCCTGCTGCAGCGATTTCCTATCACCACACTCGAAGACTTTGAAGAGACTTTCAGCCGCATGGACATGTCCATGCGGATCGGGTGACGCCAGAATCTCGAGCATCACGGAGGCGGCGGAATGATCGCCGGCCCGCACAATCTCTCGGGCGATTCCGCATCGCTTTTGTGCATCGCGTTCGGTCGACAATTTCGGCTTCAGAAACTCGAGCACTTCCGCCGCATAGCCGCCAAGCGTCAACCCTTCCGCCGCGTGAATCGCCGGCCAGAACTCATCCCCCTTCAAGCCTTGCCGCAACACGTCAGCACATTTTTCGCGAGTCTGCGCATCGAGCGTCATCCGTGGGACCGGCTCCGCACCAGGCAGCACATCCACCGCGCCAATGAGGAATGTCATTCCGACGAGCATCAAAACGGCAGACTTCATCTTGGATTCCTGGGTCAGGGAACGAGCACAAAGTGGAGCTTCAAACCGGAATTGGCATGTCGATGAACGTGTTGCACGCAGGCCCGCGAACGGATCGCGATGTTCGCGAACACGTCAGGCCAGAGTAATTGGGCGACTGGCCATGATGGAATGGAAAGAGCGGGACACCGATCGTCCTCGTCAGGAAGGTTCGTTGCGAGGTCAGATCACCAGGCGGTCCACCCCCCATCCACCAGCAGATTCTGACCGGTCACATAGCTTCCAGCGTCGCTGACCAGCATCAGCAGCGGCCCCTTCAGTTCGTGCGGCACCCCCATGCGTCCCATGGGATTTTTTTGTTTCAGTCGTTCCACCATCGCCTGCGGCGCCTTCTCGGACGGAAACGGCCCGGGGCTGAGGCAGTTCACACGCACGTTGTCTTTCGCCCAATAGACGGCCAGGTGCCGTGTCATGTGCACAATCCCGCCCTTCAGAGCGTGATACTGTACCGGGCTGGCCACGCAGATCCCGTCGTAGGCATCGGGGTATGATCCAACCACGCCATACATCGAACCGATCATCACGATCGAGCCCGACGTTCCGCGACTGACAACATGGTCTCGCATCCGGCGCGCCAACAGGAAATAGCCCGTTGCGTTCTGCAGGTCTTTGTTGAACGCCTCGGCCGTCACATTCGTCAGATCGAGTGCGTGTCCCTGCTGCCCATTGTTGATCAGGATATCCACCTGGCCAGCCTCGGCCACGGCCGCATCGAATCCAGAATTCAGCGACGATTCTTCCATCTGATCGAGCACGACAGCACGATGCTTGGCTCCACCGCTCGACGGCAAGTGGTCCACCACCTGCTTGGCGCGGTCCAAGTCACGGCTACCCACCACCACCGTGGCGCCGGCTTCGGCAAGTGCTCGTGAAAGGGATTGTCCCAAGTATCCTGATCCCCCAGTGATCAGAGCGACTCGTCCCTTGAGACTGAACAGTTCCTGAATCGTCGGTTCACTCATCGGTCACCCTGCCAAGTTCATTGAGGTCAATTGCGGCAGCTGTTATTCGTCGCCGCGTCTACTGCGAAAGTTGCCGCTGCCCCTGTGCGACGATATCGACTCCGACTCGTTCGCTCCACGCCGCGAGCAGCCATCTGGTGATCGCGCCCACCTTTCCGTCGCCGACCGTCAGGCCGTTAAAGCGCGTCGCCGGCATGATGCAGTAGGGCGTACTCGTAAAGAACACTTCGTCGGCGGTATAGAAGTCATAGGGCTGCAGACGCGACTCGCGCACGGGAATCCCCAGTTGGACGGCCAACTCCAAGACTGTCTGTCGGCTGATTCCAGCCAAACAGTTTTCTGTCGTCGGCGTCTGCACCACACCATCGATGACGGCGAAGATGTTGCCGCCTTTATTCTCGGAGACGTACCCATCCTGATCCAGGATCACGACTTGTCCATCGGGATCGATCATGCGCGCTTCGGTGTCGGCCAGGGTGTAGAACAGGCGACTGCGGTTCTTCACCCGGGCATCAAGCGACTGGGCCGGGATCGCGCGACTGATCGACGTGACGGCATGGCAGCCTTCGGTGTAGTAGCGAGCCCAGCCTCGCAGATCCATGGGGCTGGTAAAGATCATGATGGTCGCGGGATTTGACTGTGAGGGGCTGGGGCCCGGCTTCATCAAGCCACGCGAGATATTGTGCACGATCCAGCAATCGTCATCTGGCCCCATCAATCCGCGATTCGCCTCAAGTGTCTCGAGCGTCGCCCGCGTCATCTCGGCGACGGTCAGCCCAGGATTGACGCGGCAAACTTTCAGCGACTTGTAAAGCCGAGTGATATGCTCGTCCAACCGGAACGGTAGGTGGCGAAACGTGCGCGTCGATTCGGTCAGACAGTCGCCGAGCATCACCGCGCTGTCAAAGATCGAAATCTTGGCTTCGGATTCGGGGACGAGTTTTCCCGTGAGATAGACGTGGCGTTCGGACGACGTGGTACTCATGAATCGAAGCAGTCTCCTCTCAATTCAACAGAACTTTGATGAACCGTGGCTATGCCGGGTGGAATCGTCGTACGCTCTCATCCTTCAGTCAGTTCGAGAATCACGCCAACCGATTCGCCTTCGCGGATGCGTGGGAATGTTCGTAGCACGATCACCAGACCACTTTCCGTCGCGGTGATCGGCACGGGCGAACCGCCGTCCAGCGGGAATACAAACCCAAGCGATTCACCGCGAGAGATCGGTTGCCCCAACGTGACGTGTGATTCAAAGTAGCCTGTTACCGGAGAAGGATTACAGACCTGCATATGCCCGGAATTGGGTCGGGGATTCTCGACCACATGCTCGACGAGATTGGCCGCCCGTGTCCGCTCGAGCATGCCCAGTTCGGCCATCACATTCAAACAACCGTTGAAGTAGGCATCAATTCCGACAGGATCGCAAACCGCCGAACCAAGATACTCGCAATAGATCGCGGGAACCTGCGCATCGCGTGCAACAGAGAGTGAACGTCCTTCAAGCTCGGAAGACGTTCCCCAAATGATCGGCAGATTGAACGCACGGGCCATCCGCCTTTGGTGCGCCAGGACGTGCGGGTTGGGATGCAGCATATATCCGGCGAGAGGCTGAACCGCCAATTCGGTTCCCCCGGTGTGTAAGTCGATATAAAAGTCAGCCTGACGAATCGCCGCACTCAGCCGCCATGCGGTTTGCTCGGTAATACTTCCCACTTCGCTGCCGGGACAGGTCCGAGCCAGATCCAGCCCATCCTCGGCACATCGATGTCCCCGCAAGAACGCGGCCTCGTTGACCACCGGAATCAATGTGACGCCACCCCGAGCCAGTGGCGGCGTTGCCTGATCTTGAAAGTACGAAATCAATCGACGAATCGCGAAAATCGGCTCGAACTCATCACCGTGTACCGCCCCCGTAATCAGCAGACGCGGTCCAGGCTCGGCCCCTGAGAATTCAAACTGTTTCAGCGGTGCGCTCATGACTTCGGTTCCGGTGGCTTCTTGGATTCCGGTGGTGCGATGATGGCCTCGGGCCCGCAATCTTTAAAACGGAAGCAACCGTCAACAGGTAGCACGGTTCCGGTGATGTAGTCGGCTTCATCTGACGACAGAAATGCTGCGGCATGACCGATGTCTTCCGGCAGTCCGAGCCGCCCCCAAGGCAACCGGGCCCCCTCTTGGGCCATCGTTTCGCTCGAAAAACTCAGATGTTCCCCGGGGGTATCGATCCAACCAGGTTCGATCGAATTCACATTGATGCGATAGGGTGCGAGTTCCACCGCAATCGATCGCATCATGTGATTGAGGCCCGCTTTGGCCGCACCGTAAGGCGCACACAAGCTGATGGGCATTTCGGCCTGAACGCTCGAGATAAAGACGATCTTCCCCCGACCACCACGAGCGACCATATGACGGGCCACCAGTTGGCTGAGGTGAAATCCACTGATCAGCGTCCCACTAATCGTTCTTTCAAACTCTTCGGGCGCATAGTCCAAAAAAGCGCCGCGACGACTATACGCCGGGTTACTGATGAGAATGTCGATTCGCCCCGTGGCTTCAATCGCCTGATGGACAAGCCACTCGCATCCAGCGCGTGAAAACACGTCGGCTTCGAACGCGTGGCAGGTATGTCCCATGCCCCGAATTTCTTCGACGGTCGCTTTCAGTTCGGTACTTCCGGGACGATCGTTGAGGACGAGATTCGCGCCCTGCTGCGCGAGCTGCAAAGCACAGCCTTTCCCGATACCTCGTCCTGCGCCGGTGACGAGTGCGAACTTGCCACGTAAATTAATCACGGCGAACCACCTTCTGTGCTGGCAAAGACAGCCGCACAGTCCTTCAACATTTTCATGATGGCCCCAAAGTCGCCGCCATGATTCAACAATTGACCACCCTGACTTTGTCGAAGCTTCAGTGCTTCGAGAGTTCCCGTGGGTGCGCCCCAGGCTTTTCCGTGCCGCTGACAGGCCGCCGCCACGATTTCGTAGGTCGAATCGAGCGTGATGTTGCCTGTACCGATTTTCAATCGCAACCCCATGTCGCCGGGGCCGACGAAGATCCCGTCGACGCCCGTGACCGCGGCAATCGCATCCACATTCTGAATCGCCTGTGGAGTCTCAATCTGGACGACCAAGAAGGTCTCTTGATTGGCGTGCTTGACGAAGGCGTCGGTATCCCCCAGATAGTAGTCTGCGTCCAAACCGGCCCCATCCAGTCCACGGTCGCCAATCGGAGGATACTTGACGGCATCAACAAGTTGCTTGGCTCGCTCGGCCGTATTCACGTGCGGAATCATCAGCCCGGCCGCACCATCTTCTAGGTAACGATAGAGCCCGGTCTTTTCGATCGTCGCCGGACGAACCATGATGTCAATGTCATGTAGATGCGATTGGACGAGCAATGCCTGCACGTCGCGGTCCGAGAAACTACGATGCTCAAGATCCAGCCAGATACAGTCAAATCCACTCTTTGCAGCATGGGCAACATAGAATGGCATGTAGTGGCCGAGGCAACACATGCGAACGGTCTTGCCACTGCGAATCCGCGCGAGCGTCTTACTTTTTCTCATAACGTTGAACAGCCCTGAAAAGGATTCTCGCCGTCGTCTTAACTACCAGCGTGAGAGTACCTGTCAAAGACGTCGGCACATCAAAAGGTCTCGGACAAAATGACCATTTCGCGTCAGAAAGGGAAGTGAACGCAGCACGTCCCTTCAAACCGCGCAAGCGACGTCCGAGCAGAACGCGTGCGGCGCGTCCCTGACCACATCTGCCATCGCGATGTACGACAGGCAAGTTTAGACGAAGCGGATGCATCCGCTTCAGACTCACTTCGTCATTGATGAATGAAGTTCGGGCGATCAATCCACCCATGCGTCAACACGCGGTCGCGCCGGGGAAACATCCAGACGACATCAACAAGATCTCTGCGAAGCTCGCCCGCCGCGTGGACTTCAGGACACGGTCACTTTGCGGCCTCAATCGGCTGCTGTTCGCAAATGACCCTGAAGCCGAAGAAATACGCTTTTCCCGAGGTGGCATTGCTACGACGAAAACCGGCGCGACAACGAGCGGCATCGGTTCCCCAACTCCCGCCCAACACAACGCGATCTGCCCCTTGTTCGGGCCCCTTCGGATCAACCTTGGGAGAGGTCTGATAGTAAAACCGGCCGTACCAGTCACCGACCATCTCCGCGACGTTCCCGTGCATATCGTAAAGACCAAATGCGTTCGGGGCGTAACTGCCAACCTGTGTGGTGCGTGCGAGAAACGGCCCACGCGACGCCCCACCATAAGGAAAATTCCCGTTGATGTTGGCATCTTTCGAACCGAGTGCGGCACCGAATTGGAAGGGAGCGCTGTTCCCCGCACGGCAGGCGTACTGCCATTCAGCTTCCGTCGGCAGGCGATACCTTCGATGCGCCGCGATTTCTTCGGGCAGTTCGGACAGCTTCTTACAATAGTCGTCAGCCTCGATCCACGAAACTTGTTCGACGGGAAATCGATCGGTGGTCAATCCAGCGACCTTCTTCGCACCGGGACCGTCCGCGGAGAAGTAACTTGGGTTCGCGCCGATCACCTTCTGGTACTCGCCTTGAGTCACCTCATAGACGCCCATCAAAAAGGGGCGGCTGATCTCGACTTCGTGAACCGGGCGCTCATCGACGCGAGAGCCCGCTTCGGTTTCGGGCGACCCCATTTGGAATGTCCCGGCGGGAACCGCGACAAACTTCATGCCAATCGAGTTAGTGACGACATGCGGCGTCGCCACACACTTCGGTTCGTCTGCCCGCAAGACAGCCCCAGCGTTCAGCACGAACACAGTCAATGCGGCAATCGTCAGTCCGCTGGCTTGACGTCCGCCCACGGAATCTGGGCGCGACTTTCCCGGCGACATCAGCAGCATGCTTGGCAAGCTCCGTAGAATCATAATCGCTAGTTCCACATCTCGCGGACCGTCGATGGTCACACAACGAACCCATCCAGAATCAACACAGACCAATGACTCACGGCGACTTAATAGTGGAGAGGGAACACGTGCAAGAACGAGGAGAGATTTCATAAGGAAGCGATCCCCAATCCGAGATCTTCACGTCCTCGTATCAGCAATCAAGACCTTGGACTCACCCACCCGTCGAAAGTACCGCAATAAAACAAGGCGGCGGCGCGACGCAGTTTTTTCAATGGTCACGCTGCCGCGATCCGCTGATCAGGGCTACTAGTTGTCGATCATCTTCTTTCTGGCGGGCTTCGTCTGTTTTTGAGTAATCGTAAAGTCGCCTGTATAACCCGCGGCGGGTACATCAACCTTATCACTCCACTGCCATTTATCGTCTTCGCCGGCCTTCTCTTTCGCGATCACGACAACAGCGCTGGGGCCTGGATTAGGACCATCAGCCGCTTTGACTGTGTAGGTCCCATCAACGATGGCACCGCTACCCGAATTTCCAGTTTCATTGTTCACGAAACTGATCGACCCCGCAGCGACAGGCTTGCCATCAATCGTAATTTTGCCCGAAGCGCTCACTCGGGGCTTCGCAACGACCTTTGAGTTCCCACCACCGCCGCCGCAACCAATGGCGATCATCGACACACAACAAACCGAGACCGAAATGCGAATCATCGATCGATACTTCGCCACAGAATCAAGCATTTGCGAACCTCACCTAATTAATTTCAAAACGAACCGATCATGGCCGAACCCGTGCGACACAAGCGTCAGGCCACAGTTTTCAATGAGAATCCACGGCCGCAGTGAGAACTGCGGCCGTGGATTTTGGAGAAGACAAGAGCGCTTGCCGTCTGCTTTTCTTAGAATTCGCCGATCGGATTACCGTCGCGAGCACTACCCAACTTCTGTTGAGTCAACAGGTCGGCATTTTCTGACAGGAAGCGGACAGCGCCGTCTGCCATCAACAAGTGCCCACCACCTTCGTGCCAGCTACTGTAACCAACCTGCATCATGCTGTGGCCGTTCGCTGAACCTTCACGGTTCCGCGCTTGGACCCACGTGAAATCGTCCAGTGGACGGTTCATGCCGCAGACGATTGCCGTCGTATTGAACTGAACTGGCAAGGATCCACTGACGCGCGTCGACGAAGCCCAGGTCCAGTAAGCGGTGCTGTAGTTCTGCGTCAAACCGACGTACATCGTTTCACCGGCGAGAACTTGATTCGAGGTACCGTCCTTGATCGACGCCACACTCTTGGCCGAGTTCAAGTGAATCGGGCCGTTATTGAACTGAGGACGGAAGTTGTAGTTCAAGACATCCGAGGTGCCAGCAACCAGCACCGAAGATGGCGATGAATTGTAGCAAGGCATCATCGGATTGTTCGAGAACGGTTGATTGTCCGTCGAGGCGTTCTGCGGCATCGTACCGTCGATCGCAGCAGCCCCTGTCACAGGGTCAGTCTTCCAGGCAGGACCGCCACCGCCCGAACAGGCGTTGTAGCAATTGATGTACTTGTCCGAGTTCACTTTGGGATTCGATGGACAGCGATAGACGACCGGGCTGTTCCCCAACTGAAGTAGATAGTTCGCGGAGCCGGCCGGGGTCTGGTAATCGTTGCGACCGAAGAATGGAGCGGTCATGACGAACTGGTTGAACAGATTTGCCTGATCCATGAACGGAAGAATCAACACCGTCCAGGGAGCACGCGAGAAAACTCCGCTGTTGCCATTCGTACCGCAAGGAGCACAGGTGTTGCCACCGGTGTTGGCATCCGCCGCACCGTCATACGACATCGATGGTGGGAACAACAGAAAGGCGTCGTGATAGTTGTGGAATGCCAAGCCAATCTGCTTCAGATTGTTCTTACATTGTGTTCGACGAGCCGCTTCGCGGGCTTGCTGAACGGCGGGAAGCAAGAGCGCAATCAGGACCGCGATAATCGCGATCACAACTAACAATTCAATCAGCGTGAACCCGAGTCTTCGACGAGGCGACTTCATCATTTCTCCCTTTTTGGATAAAGAAAAAATACAACCAACGCAACCAAATCAGTTTCAGATGGAATAAAACACCCGAGCCTGAAAAACACTCGCGGAAACGGAACCGAAGAGAATTCACTGACGTTGATGCGGAGAGAACCACGAACGAGACGACGCAAAGCCGCGTTGAAGAAAAACGCGAGAGGCAAAGGCTATAGAGACACCCTATCGTTCAAATTATGGAATACATTTAAAAGATTTGTCAAATGTTCTTTATCATAAAAAGACATTTTTCCATACATTACACAGCATCCTGAGATAATCGCAATACCTGATACCACGACTACGACCAACAATCGCGACTAATATCAGAACGCTAATTCATTACAAATACGTTAGCTTCCAGGTGACCTATTGATCGCTATTCCCCAACAACGCGAATCACGCGATCACAATCTTTGAATTCAGAAATCACCCACCGGACATACGACATCAGCCCCGACCACAAAAGAATTTCAACTTCTCAAAAGCCAACAGGCTTCTGAGCTGCCGCCCTCGGAACTCGCTTCAGGCGCTGGACACGCTGTCCACCAACCTCGGCCGCATACAAGTTCCCGCTCCGATCCGTAGCGATCAAATGAGGCGTCTTGAACTCACCAGGGCCAGTTCCCTCTTTACCCCAGGCCCGAACCTCTTTTCCCTGTGCGTCGAGCTGCAGAATCTGATTGCGAGCGCCATCTGATACGAAGACAACCCCCTGCGCATCGATCGCAACCCCAAACGGTTTCATTCCTGTCCATGTTTCCAAAAGTTTGCCCGTTTGCGGATCAAGAACTTGAATCCGAAGATTATCGCGATCACAGATGATCAGGCGACCTTGCTTATCAAGCACACCCGCATGCGGCGCACTGAACTCCAAAGGCCCTGCGCCTGGCTTACCCCAGATCTCCGGATGTTTACCATTCTCTCGATAGTGAACAATTCGAGCATTTCCATAGCCGTCCATGACGTACCAGTCCGACTTGGGACCGAAAACGATATAAGTGGGCTTATTAAATTGATCGACATCTTCACCCGCCTGGTCCATCTTCCCCAGCGCGTTTAACAGTTTCCCTTGTGGCGAGAACTGAAACACAACATGGTGCTTTGTATCAGTTACCCAGATATTGTCTTGATCATCAATTGTTAGACCGTGCGCCACGCCGATCACATCGTCACCAAATGAATTAACAAACTTTCCATCAGGCTCGAAGCACAGAACAGGTGGATTCACACGCTGCAGAACGATGACGCGGCCCTTGCTGTCAGCTCCTACCCCCGAGACCGCACCTTTATTCACACCAGTGGGCCACTGAGGGAACGACGGATCGGGGACGTAGTCGAATGCCGAATCCACAGCACCCGCCGCCGCTACTGTCAGAGTCGCCTCACCACCGATCGCAATCACTCGACCGCGATCTCGCAAGAAAACCACACCGTTACTTACTGCTGGCGTGGCATAGAACTCACCTGGAGTTTCATTCTCGGCAAGTTTTTCGAGCTTTGGCCCCGCCTTCACAACAGTGCACTTGCCTTCGAGGCTCAGGAAATAAATCTTACCGTCACCTGCGACGGGCGACGCCTGATAGCGTTCCCCACCGATCCGAGCCTTCCAAAGCTCTTTGCCGGTCTTCAGGTCGACGCACGTCCCAACCCCATCATCCTTCACGGAGTAAATCAATCCGTCATAGATCGTGGGAGTCGGACAATCGGTCAGCACGGGAATCGGGCGGGAGTTGGGACTTTTCGTGACGTCCCCTTCACTGTCGGCACTGACGGCGATCGCAAGCTTCGCCTTCGCGGAAGGGGCCACCACCATCCCATCGCCGACAGCCGGTGATGCGATGGTCCGACCGTACTCTTCGCCCTCAAGAACCAGACCACCATTTTCCCAAACTCGCTTACCAGTCTCGAGATCATAGGCATCGACGTGATCGGCACCGCTCGTCACGACCATCGGTGAACGTCCTGGCGCCTCCAGAATAATTGGTGAGGTATACGCGTCCGTCGCATCACCCAGGCAGACATAGTTCCGATCGGCCAACCAGACCTCTTGACCCGTCGTGGCATTCAGTGCCAGAACATAGGACGGACCTTTGTGGATACAGGCCACATATAACCGCCCTTGCCAATAGCGTGGCGACGAGCCCATCCCAAACTTCAAATCATACGGCCCATAATCATCCGCCAGGTTTCTTCGCCAGCGAAGATTTCCGTCGCGATCCAAGCTGATGAGATCCCCCGTCCCGAAGAAGGCGTACACGTTGTCTTCGGCATCTGCCGTGGGTGACGGCGTGGCGGGATTGTGTCGATGGCGGTAGAGCTCGGGCGGGCCGTATGCGATGAAATGCCCAAACCCAACGGGCTTTTGCCACAAGATCTTCCCGTTACGGCGATCAATCGCAACGACATGCGTCGACGCATCACTGGGATCAAACGTCGTCACATAGACCCGGTTATTGGTGACAGCAGGTGACGAGTTTCCCGCACCAGGAATTGGAGTCGACCAAAGCACGCCGCGGGACTCTGACCACTCAACTGGCAGGCCCTGTTCCGTCGAGACTGACAATCCGGCATTGCCGCGAAACCCCGTCCACATCTCCGCCGACACCATAGGGCTATTGAGAGCTGCCACCAGGATGGCAGAGACGACGAGGCGAAAATTCATTTTTGAATCCTCAGCACAAACAATGAAGTATTAAATGATGCAATGAATCAACAACTCAGACAAAACGTGCGTAAGACAACTGCGAACAACAACACTTAGAAATAGCAATGACGCAAATCGCAGAACGCATGGCCGTACAAAACCTCCCACGACCATGCGTCAACATGATGCGGTGCGATTGAAGACCGACTTGCGAGAGCGACAAGAACCCTGACGATCGAGCTACCGGGACCGGAATACGACCCGACGATAAAGAATGCGACCTTACGGTAAGTCCGTGAGAAAACACGAACGAAACAACACGATCTAAGAACTGCAATCACTGAACAACGACGTTAACTGCGAACTGCGTTTGCGATGTACGATCTGAGGCGAAAAATCTGATCCGAACGAAATCCGAGATCTCTTGGTGAATGCAAAACGGATTCAGCTTCTCTAACAACTTCCGCTCCTCATCCAGCCTCCTACTTGGGACATTCGCACCAAAGGGCGATCCTTAAGAAGGCCATCAGAGAAGAAATTGACCAGAAAAGAAATTGACCGAATCGAGAATCTCCAGCGCTGATGAAATCAGGAACTGATTCAACCCAAAGACGATTCAACCTGACAACGGCTCAAGTGAAATAGAACTCAAACAGAAAACGGCTCGACTTGAATTTCGATTCGAAATGAACTGCAAACTTGTGCTGACCCGGCAATCATCATCCGGCAGAGAATCAGGCGATACGAACCACAAGCTGAGAGGAAATGACGCGACGTAACGTCGAAAAGTTCAAGCTGACAACGCTCGAGCTTTCAACTGCGGGCCACCACCCAACAGGCCGATTGTAGAGCCGACTCAACGCGAATTGATATTCGCCAATGCTTAACAAATCCATCGACTTGTATACGACTCGACTTAACGAAAGTCAACTGACGAAGTTCTTACGGGAACCGATTCAGGTGCCCCTGGCCATAAATCTCCTGCGCCGCGTGACTTTCGCGGGTCACCATCGCCCTCAATATCGAGTCCCCGCACAGGAACTCTCTGGATTGTCAGTTTTCCGAGCCAACATCTCCAGGTGATCGCATTGACCATTCCAAACGCAGCCGCGTTACTCGATTCTCAGAAGTGACTTTCGCGTGCGAACGAAAAGTGCCCCGTCCGCAATGGCGGGAGTCCCCAACACCGAATCTCCCATGTCGTTCACGGCAAGGATCTCCAGCTTGGGTGCATCGCGCAGAACGACAATATGACCGTTTTCGCCGGCAACATAAATCTTGCCGTCTCCGTAGACCGGCGACGCAAAGTAGTCGCCAGCATTGTTGATCCGAGCGGGCCCAAAAAGTTGCTTGCCCTTTTCGGTCTCAAAACAGGTCGCGATTCCACCTGACTTGACCAGGAACATCCGGTGATTCACAACCAGCGGCGACACGATGTGATCGGTATGCTTGGTCGGATGCTTCCATAAGACGTGCGTCTTGGTCACGTCGCCGCGTCCGCCGCCTTTGACCGCCAGGACAAACTCGTCCTCCGCGACCTCCGCGTCGTAGGCCGCCCCCGCTTCATTTCCCGGTGGCAGGAATGCAATATCCAGCTCGCGCCCCTCGAGCACGCCGTCGCCATTCAGATCGCCGCGATCAAAGGTCTTCTTATAGAACGCTTCTGGGACCGGACGTTTGCCGAAGAACTTCTGCACTTCGTCCTTCGTCACTTTATTGTCGCTGTTTCCCGTATCGGCGCGATCAATCGACGCCAGCCATTGACTCGCGATCCCTTTGCTTTGCAGTGAAACATAAACAACCCCATCGCGACTGACAGGCGTGGTTTTGATGTTTCGCAAGAGCGTACGCGCAAACCAAAGCCGCTTTCCGGTAGCGGGGTCATAACCAATCAGCATTCCCGTCCCCGCCACGACGATCTCATCGCCGGTGGGAGTTTCGCAAATCACAGGATGCGAGTAGTTCACCGCCATGTCATTGCGGTCGTCTTGCCATCGCAGCTCACCCGTTCGTTTGTCGAATGCATACAGTGCCGGGTGCAGGTCATCGTCCTGGCAAAATAGCACCAAATCTTTGTAGAGCACGGGCGACATCCCTGCACCCCACTTAAAGATGAAATAGGGAACCGGCAAGGGGTGACGCCAGATGTCATCTCCCGACTTGGCATCGACGCAAATCATTCCCAAAGTGCTGAAGTAAAAATAGACACGATCCGCATCGACTGCGGGAGTCGTCCCGGCATGACTATTGGTCGCGTGAATTTCGTCGGCATCGCCAATCGGCCACGAACGCTTCCAAAGCTCTTTCCCGGTGGCGACATCGAACGCCGCCAGACCGACCGTCTTTTCATCAAACATGGTTGTCGTCACGACCCGCCCCGATGCAATCACCGGACTGCCGATCCCATCACCCAGCTTCACCGACCATTTGACATGATCCGTATCCGAAAACTGAGCGGGCAGGGGAGCCGTGGTATCGGACACTCCAGAGCAATTGATGCCCCGAAACTGCGGCCAGTCGTCGGCCTGCAATGCGGCTCCCATGAAAACCAACAGACCGGCAGTCACCATTCGCATCATCAGATCGCTCCGTTTGGCTTGAGACGGAATATGAGCGTTCATCATTCTGCCACGCGGGAGCGGATGAATACAGTCTCGACGCGAAATCCCGCTCAGCGAACGAACCACCGCACGCCGTGACGGCCGGGATGATCGGAAAACCGCAGGGTGTAAGGATCGCAGCGGCGATACACGACTTGCCCATCACTGCGCACCATCAACCAGCCGAAATCCCAGTTGCGACTGGAATATTGCAAAGGAACATTCGGACAGACGCGCACCAATGGATGAGACCCGATGATAAAAAGTTGCTGCTCGGTGTAGTAATACGCAGAACCCCCGCGAACATAAACTCGATGCCCAATCGTCGGCCGATCCGAGGAAACCAGATCCAGGCAAAGCCCCTCGATTCCCAGCTTGATCGCACATCCCGATGAAAACGCCTCAACCAACGCGGACAGCGATCCCGATAAGACCGCGCCATTCGAGGAGTGACTCAGCACCTCTTGCCACGAGTCGTCCACGCAGTATCGGAACACGTCAAAGTCATAAACGAAGTTGTGTGAGGGCGCATTGCTCGTCGCATCCCAGTTATCGAACGCGTGATACTTGGGCATGTCCAGAGGAGCCGCCACGGGTGACGGCCCCCATGATGGTTCAACCGGCGCACCGTCCAGATAGGGACGGGCAATCGCTTGTGTTCCATCCTGATTGTAAAGAAAAAACGACATGGAAGATCGCGGCCCGAAGCCATGCGGCAACTCGATGGGCTGACGGAGACTCATGATCCCGGCAGACCACTTGTCCTCCATCAGATAGGTCACACCAAACTCCGCGACCTCCCGGATCAATTCACGACTACTCGACCGAGTATTAATATGTTCGCAATGCCGAAACTCGGTATAAATCCGCAAATCGGCCGCACGGTCGATGGCGACAGCCAACTCGGCCGTGCTACCCGAGACAGTCCGCCGCGTTGAATCCAGCTCTAATACTGCGCGCCACATCGTCCGAAATCCCGCTAAAACTCAGGGGCGACGGGTCGAAGCCACCCGCATGTCAAACCGGCAAGCAACCGACGCGAACGTCGTAGTCGTCAGCGTATCGCGACGCGCAGCACCGCGAAACATTGCTAGCCAGCGCACGGGCCGAGAATATTTTAACAGTGAGAAGAGACTCGCATTCGCGTGTAGTCCCTAATCGATCACATTACAATCTGTCGCGCTCACCCCGCCCGAGAACCGGGCCCGTTCTGAACCGTCCACGAAACTGCGGAGGTCGAATGCAAACGATCGGTGTTGGGATGATTGGCAGCGGCTTCATGGGCCTTACCTATAGTGAGGTCGTCGCAAAGCATGCCGAGGGCTGTCGATTGGTGGCGATCACGGGGGGCCGTCGCGCGGCGACTCTTGCAGCAGACTATGGCGTGACCGCGGAAGCATCAGTCGAGTCATTGCTGGCGAGAAAAGACATCGACGCCGTCGTTCTGGCGACTCCCGACCTCGATCGACTGGAACTGACCCGGCAAGCCGCCGCAGCGGGAAAGCACGTGCTGGCGGAAAAGCCGATGGCCCCCACCGTCGCGGAATGCGACGAGATGATCGCCGTTTGCAAGGCGGCTGGCGTCAATCTGGGTGTCGTCAAGACCGAGCGATACCGAAAGATCACGCGGAAAGCAAAAGAGTTCATCGACAATGGTGAAATGGGCCCCGTGCGAATGCTCCGGACGGTCTCGGCATTTCCGCAATCGCTGGCCAAACAACTCTTCGATGAGCGTGCCTGGATGACCGACCCGCGAGGGGGTGGCCTGTTCATGGGAATGGCGTCGCACAACACCGATTTTCTGCGATGGCTGACCGGACGCAACGCGCTACGGGTCTTCGCCCAGGCCACAACCTATAGCGACCTTCCTGGCCCGCCGCTTTCGGTCATGGCCAACATCGTTTTCGAAGATCAGATCATGGCGGACATGTGGATCACCAGTGAGCTACCCGATCCCAGTCTGCCCAGCAGTGAAGTTCGTTTCCAGGTCTTTGGACGCGATGCCATGCTGGATCTCGAAAACTTTGAATATCTGGATGTCAGCCGATCCGGAAAGTGGGAACGGATCTATACGCCCGAACGATTCGACTACTTGAAAGAGCCGAAGTCCCCCATCCGACTCTTTCCACACCGGGGGGTCATTCAAGACTTCATCGATAGCATTCGCGAACAGCGTCCGCCACATGTCGGCGGTGCCGAAGGACGAGCCGCTGTCGAAATCTGCGAAGCCTGCCTGATCTCAGCTCGAACGGGCCAGGCCGT
Source organism: Schlesneria paludicola DSM 18645 (assembly GCF_000255655.1). Classification (NCBI taxonomy): domain Bacteria; kingdom Pseudomonadati; phylum Planctomycetota; class Planctomycetia; order Planctomycetales; family Planctomycetaceae; genus Schlesneria; species Schlesneria paludicola. The sequence continues at coordinate 3,379,701 of NZ_JH636434.1, forward strand.
GAATCTTCCACTCTGACAGTGCACACACACTTCGCCAGATCGCGTGCTACTACGATGCATCGACACGTCCCAGATTCGGCCCCTGAGTCAGCGCCCTCATGGCATTCCTCCCTGATATGGCGAGATTGAAGGAACATTCATGAGCCCATCGCCAGCAGCGGATCCGTTACAGACCTGTTCACTCACATGGCCCGCGCAGCGATGGAACTTACTCTTGTTCGCCGCCTGCACGGGAATGCAGTACCTGGCAGCACCCGTTCTCTATGTCGGCATCACACAGGCCTCACTGTGCGATCATTTGGGGGCCGACGCGCGAACATCCAATCTGCCGGGAACACTGTATTTCGCGATGACGGCGATGCCCGCGGTCATCGCCTGGATGTCGCCACGCGTCTCGTCACTGAAACGGAACCTGTGTCTGTTGTACGGAATTTCGGCCGTGATGCTGGCCACACTTGGAGTGATCCTCGCGCTGCCTGTCTCGACCAATTTGAAGCTCGCGATGGTCGTCCTGCAGGGAGGCGTTTCCGGGGCCGTGATGCCCGCGGCAATCGCGCTCTTGTGGGAGGTCATCGGCCGTGGGTCTGATGAATCGCGCCGCGGCTTGGCACTCAGTCTGGCATTCGGCCTCGGCCCGCTACTCGCCGTCGCGGGATCGTTTGGCCAGACCGCACTTCTCGGCGGGGACCTCTTCGGCCTGCATTTCGATGGTCTCGAATACCCGACAAATTTCATCATCTTATTTTCGGCCGGCGCACCGGTGATGGCTACCGCCGCAGTGCTCTCCCAGTTCTTCGTCATTACGCCGGTCGAACAGGAACAACCGCGTGAGCCGGTTTCCGCCGTGATCGGCTTATTGATCGGAATCGCTTTGAGCATGGCCGCAATTGGATTGGTTCAGTTCGCCGCGGTGCCGATCGAAAGCGCGACTGATGCAATCGAAGCGACGCCACCGTCTGCGACATCTGTGAGTCCAGCGCTAGCCAAGTCGGCGGGGCTCGTTTGCACGATCGGAGCGGCGCTCGCGTTTGTGCATCATTTTCGCCATGTCTTTCAGCAGCGAACTCTGCTGATTGCCACGATCGTCACAATTCTTGTTTACGCAGGTAATGTGATTCCGTCGAACATGAACCTCTATTCCACAGAAGCCCTCGGCAACCTGCCTGAGAAATACGCCGGCGTGCAAAATATGCTGCGTTTTGGCTTCAAAGTGGTTGCGGGCGTGTCGCTGGGCTGGCTGCTGACACGGACCAACCCCCGCGCAGGGATCGTGGCGACATCGTCTATTTTTCTCATCGCGATGATCTGGGCGATGCTCGTGACCGGCCCATGGTACCTGATTGCCTTTGGCATCCATGGTGCCGGCGAACTGGTTGGCGTTTATGCCCCCAACTACATTGTCTCCGCGTCGAGACGCGATGAACTGCGGCGAAACATGGCTTTCGTGACGATGCTGATGGTACCGGCCGCCCCCGCAGGTTATCTGTATGGCGCGATTGTCGACGGAGTCAAACAGTCCGGGTGGACCGCCTTCGGACTGAGCAGTGTTTCGCTGGGATTTCGCTTGAGTTTCCTGGTTTGTGGCCTGCTCATCCTGTCCGGCATTCTGTTGGCCGTCGCATTTCTGCCCGCCAGACCCAAACCCAACGTACAACTGTCGTGACGGCGAAGCCCGTTCGTCACAGACCAGATTAAGGAGCATCCAATTGCCTTCACTGAAAATCATCGCCTCGGGTCGAATCGACGAGAGCGACTCTGCGTTTCCTCAAGCGGTACAGCTGGCAAACGGCGATCTGCTGTGTTCCTACAGCGTCGGCGGCGGGCAATACGTGCGAGGTGGAACCGACTGGTCGCGATCAACCGATGGAGGGCTAACCTGGCGGCGTGAAGGCCAGCTACTTGCCGGATCGGAAAACCCTCCGTCGGCCAACGCCCTGAAGCTCAGCCTGTCCGCCGACGGCAAGATCGTCTACGCCTACGGCACCCGCTATTGGGCTAATCAGCAGGATCGATTCGGCGAACGTCAGGGCGAATCGGTGTTTTGCAAATCACTTGATCAGGGGCGAACCTGGTCATCTCCACAATCCGTCCCGATGCCGGATTGTCCCATCGAAGTATCGCACTCGATCCGCCCGCTCACATCGGGTCGCCTGCTTGCTCCAGGGGCACTGCTCGCCGAAAAAGAACGGCTCGGCGAAGAAGTGTTCGTCGCGACATCCGACGATGGCGGTGTTACGTGGCCATCACGTTCCACCGTGTTTCGTGATCCTGCGGGAAAGCTCGGATTCTGGGAACAGAAATTTATCGAAGTCAGCCCACGGACGGTTCTCGCGACCGCCTGGACCGTCACACTGGGTGACTACCAGGACCAAACCAACAGCTTCTGCCTGTCACACGATGACGGTCTGACCTGGGGCCCTTACCGTTCCACCGGGCTGCGCGGACAAACCATGTCGACGCTGCCACTGGGCGGGGATCGATTGCTGGTTCTCTATAACCGTCGCTACGGCCAACAGGGTGTCGTGATGACTCTCGTCACGTTCACGGAAACGGAATGGACTGTGGTACACGAAGGCGGCCTGATGTACGACGCTCAAGGAGTTCGGAGTCGACCGGAAGCGGGCGCGACCGGCGTTGACGAACTGGCCAGCTTTCAATTCGGCTTCCCCACCGCGATTGCTCTTCGTGATGGCACCTGCCTGGCCACACACTGGTGCGTCGAAAACGGCGTCTGTGGAATTCGCTGGACGAAGATCGCGGTGGAATGGTGAATCGTTTCGGCACCCGCATGACGCAAAAAAAGATCGTGTGCCAGGACCAATTCCCTGGCACACGATCTAACGGAAAGACGGTCGATTTCATTTTACCCGTACGAAACGAGTGGAGCTTCAAATCGGCATTGATTCGCGGATGAACTCACTGCGAATCAATGCACGCGAACCTGTTCAGCACAAAGTGGCTGTGCCACTAAAATTCGCCAACGACTTCGCCACTTCCGCGCGTGCTCAAGCTTCGCCACGTTGTCAGATCGATGTTGTCGGAAACGGCCCGCACCGAACCGTCCATCATCAACGTCGTGACGATCCCCGTATGGAAACTACGTGCGGTCACGGCGGCGTAAGTGGGCCGGCCCGCGCAGGCCCCCGTTGCTGAAGGGCGTTCTTTGCAAGAAATGTAGTCACCGACGACGGTCGTGACACCGCTTTGAATCATCACTTTCGCATTTGGTGGAAATGTGGCCGTGTACCCCGTTTCGTGAATTTTACCGTCGGTCCATTCACGATGCCCCCCCGTCGAGCCGGGAACCCCCTGAGTCAACGTTCCACTGCTGAAACTCAGAATCGTCGCCAAAGTCGGCAAGGTGTCCGTCGCGGCCGCGTCATTCCCGATGTTGTTCGTATAGCATTTCACTTCCGACGCACACATCGTGTTGCTCGTCCCATCCGAGAAATTCGCGGTGGTGAATCGGGTGTTGGGAGCAAACGCCCCGTCGCCCGGAGTTCCGCCCGTGGCGAAATCGGCTGAGTTGGGCGTGAAGACCTTCCAGGTGCCAAGATTGAAGGCGTAATTGGGCGGAAAATAACTGGGCGAAGTGGCGCTCAAGATCCCGTTTGGTTCACTGGGGCAGCGCAAGAAAGGAAGCGTTTGCGACGTGATCCCATTGGTGGAGTTCGGTGCGTCACCGTAGCCCTTGGTGAGATCCGCCAAGTTGTACGCATTGGCTTGATCGACATACGGCAGAATGCGGGCATGGATGGACCAGGTGCCCCCTTTGGACGTGCCGATGCAATAGCTGGGCGGGAAAACCGAGTTGGCATCCAGATAGTTGTGTAGTGCCAAACCGATCTGCTTCAGATTGTTCTTGCACTGCGTTCGTCGAGCCGCTTCACGGGCCTGTTGGACGGCGGGAAGCAACAAGGCAATCAAGATTGCAATGATCGCGATGACGACGAGCAGTTCGATTAAGGTAAACCCGCGTCGAACGTTCGACCGCGCTTGCACGGAGTTATGCGGAGCAGACATCAACAGCCTTTCTGAAAGACCTTCGTATTTCCACGCCTGATGGCTTGCCGCGGCTGAAACCTGCACGATTCCGCGAACGCCCCACGCCGTGGAAGAGCATTCCAGCACACTCAAACCGATTAAGTTAACACTGAGACTCAGTCTCAACACAATCGATCAAGACGATACCGTCAGACCTGAAGAGTTGCAACAGCTCGAGTGCGATCAGCAGCATGTCGATGCGTCTCGGCGATCAACCAGAGACATCCCCCTCTTCGCGAATGCCACACCACAAAGCTCCTGGCGAGACGAGGCAGACATATCGTCATCACGATCCGACGAAGCTTTACTTCCACAAAGGCACGAACGCATAATGATTCGCCGACGGAGTTCACCGCAAACGCAAAAATGATCACAAACCATTCAAAGGATGGAACATGAGACAAATAAAGAAGTGCACGTTCACCCTGATTGTAGTGACATCGCTGGCCTCGTCCCTCCTGGCGCATCCCCATCACTCACAACAGCAAAACGTCGCGGCGATGACGGGGCTCTCGGCCGGTTTTTCACACCCCTGGACGGGACTGGATCACCTGCTCGCGATGGTGGCCGTCGGCATTCTTTCGATCCAATTGGGTGGGCGTTGCGTATGGGCCGGACCCCTTGCTTTTTTGACAGGAATTGGCGGAGGAGGCATTCTTGGCCTGTCCGTATCCGAATTTTCGGGCATTTCGGGTCTGATTCCGCTGACGATCATGATGCTGGGACTCAGTCTCATCTTTCGAAAATTACCGCCTGTGACGCTGGTACTCGCGGCATTTGTGCTGTTTGGAGCCGTGCATGGGTACACTCACGGAATCGAAGCTCCGCTGCTTCGCCAGCCCGTGGCGTACATGCTTGGATTCATGGTCAGCTCGATCATCCTGCATTTCGCCGGTATTGTGTGTGGAATCGCTATGAAGAATCGACAAACCTGGGTTGGAGCGAATGCGTTCCAGCTTTCAGGAGCCGCAATCACCGTTGCAGGGCTGGTCTTCGCAGTCGGACTGTAGCGGGCGGATCAGAATTGGAATCGGTAGTCTCATGTCCAACAATGCGATCCGTCTCACTCAAGCACCGATCGCTCCTTCGGCTCGCCGGTTTGGGGTTCCCGTCAAGCTTTTATTCCGAGCCGGAGTGACGCTTTTTCTGATCGTCGTCGCAGTCATGGCAGCCGACTGGTTTCAGCGACGAGGCGTCTGGTCCGTCGTCATGGCAGGGGGAACCGTATCTTCGATTCGTCGCGCCGACAGTCTGAAATACGGTGTTTCGAACGCCACCTCCGGCGACCTCAATCCGACCATTTCGGAACTGTTCGAGGATGTTCGAAACGGGTGGTTTCCCCCAGACGATTGTGTTTTTGGCGTCAACCTGTCACACGCCGCTGTCGGCCAGGAATGTCTACCCCGCATGGCGAGCATGCCATCGCTGGAGTTTTTGGCGCTCGACGCTCGGCAGATCGGACCTGAACTGGCCCAACTCGGCCGTCTCCCCAATTTTCGCCAACTGAAAGTGCACGGCCCCGACGAACAAACACTGTTTCGGAACTTGTTAACTCTGCCGCACCTGGAACAACTTCAGATCGTAAACCCGCGCGGCATCGCCCGCGATTTCGCCGAACTGGGGCGACACCCCGTCTTACGCCAGCTCGAATTCGAAGCTCTTGATTCGACGGCCGACGATTGGGCGCGGTTACTGGAACAGTGCCATGACTGGCCACATCTCGAAATCGTGTTGATTCGCAGCCAATTCAGCCTTAGCCCCGGGCTTCAGGCACTGCAGTCCTGTCCATCCCTCACCACGCTCGAACTGTCAGCCCCCCTCTGCCACCGTGATCTCGCCGCCATCGCCGAGATACGGCAACTGACCAAACTCGTGTTGAATGCCAAAAAACTCCAGGGCACTGACTTGTTGCAGCTGGGATCTCTCAGCAAGATGCGAACCCTGAAAATTTACTCCCACGGAGACCACGAATCCGCGCTGGAGGAACTGCGGCGACTGCTGCCGAATTGTGAGATCGATAGCACCCCCTGAAAGGCCGGTTGCAACTTGCTACCCTGTTTACCCAGACAATATCGAGGAGACTTCCCCATGCAATCGCAATCCGTTCGTTTGCAACGACGGCATGGATTTACGCTGATTGAACTGCTGGTCGTCATCGCGATTATTGCGGCACTGGTTTCACTGCTGTTGCCTGCGGTTCAACAGGTGCGTGAGGCCGCCCGTAAAATGGACTGCCAGTCACACCTTCGACAAATCGCGATGGCGGTGCACCAATACTACGAAACCAATAATAGCCAGTTCTTCCTGCACCATCCGTTTGACGCCGACGTGATCGCGAATGGTCATGCTGCCGATTCGTTCGCGGAAGTCTATTGGGAAGACAAGATCATGCCGTTTATCGGCAGCGCCGCCGAATCGGAAGAAGGTCTCGCGAAGCAGGGGACGAATGTCGCGACGAACGTGATTTATCGATGCCTGTCCGACACGTCGATCCCCGCCCCTTACGTCGATCCCGACACTGGGACCGTCGAAGGATTGCAGCATCGCACCAGCTATCTCATGAATTCCCTTTTGAGCCACAAGTCTCGTCGCTATGGGTTCTGGAATTTTACGCGTTTCCAGGTAGAGATTGGACTCTCCAATTTCGTCTGCTTTGCCGAACGTAATGCAACGGCGTTCAGCCCGACCTCGGACAATGACCCGCGACAGGACGACTATGACATCTGGCTGGGCACCAAGATCATTCAGCCCTGGATGGCCTACAAACGCCACAACGGCGCGGCCAACTATCTTTACATGGACGGGCACGTATCGACGTTGCGGTTCGACGCTGCCATCATCGACATGTATCCCGATAAACAGGTCTTGATCGAAGACGGCAGCTATCCGAACTGAGTGACGAATCCATTCACGGCCATTGCAGTCGCGGAGTGATCAGAATCTGTACTATGTCTGTTCGGTGACGGTTCATGAAATCGCGGTGTCGCTCTCCTCGGGATGACAACGGTGAATTCTTCACCAGAACATGAGAAGAATTCACCAGCACACCGCCCCGGATCTGCGTCAGGCCCGACGTCAAAGGCGAGCGAGGAAAAGTCGATTCGTCTGAAACCGACAGTCATCGCGATTGTTACGTCAGATCTCGCCCACAGTGCGGTCGGGGTTCGCTACGTAGAACAATGAGGGCATAGGATTTGCGTTTTGGGGCGGTGTCAGACTGGGTGCGATGCCCAGCTCCAATTCCCCACGAATGCAATCAGGTGAACCATGCTCGTTTCGGTCTCGCGAATTTCGATGATCGCGCTCATCACATGCGCGCTTTTTGCGGATACTCCTTTGTTGGCTCAAACCGCGACCACTTCTGCAGTGGGACCGAATCGTGAGACTCTCCTGAAATCTCGCGAACGCGCCGTCAATTTTCTCAAAGCCAGCCAGGCGAAAGAAGGGTACTGGACCTCGCCCGATGCCTTGGGTGTTTCGGGACTGATCACCTACTCGTTGCTGCTGAGCGGAGTCCCCACCTCGGACCCGCAAATGGAAGCGGCCCTGAAATACCTGACCTCACATATCCAGCCTGACGGCGGAATCTACCTTCCCAAAAGCAACCATGGAAATTACGAAACGTCAATCTGCATGCTGGCTCTGGAAGTCATCAATAAGGACGGAAAGTACAACGACACGCTGAAAAAAGCTGAGCAGTACATTCGCAAGGTCCAATGGGATGAATCCGAGTCAACGCCACGCTCAGATGTGAAATTCGGCGGGGCTGGATATGGCAGAACAGGCGACCGCCCCGACCTTTCCAATACGGTTTTCTTTCTTGATGCCCTGCAAGCGGCCGGCGCCAAGAAGGACGACCCGGCCGTGCAAAATGCCGTCGTGTTCCTGTCGCGCTGTCAGAACCTGGAATCAGAACACAACACAACCGCCTTCGCGGCAAAGATCAACGATGGTGGCTTCTACTATACGCCGGCCGCAGGCGGCAGTTCACCCGCTGGCACGACACCTGAAGGTGGGCTTCGATCCTACGGAAGCATGACCTATGCAGGGCTCAAAAGTATGGTATATGCCGGCTTGTCACCCGATGACCCCCGCGTCAAAGCCGCAAATCAATGGATCACCAAGTTCTATTCGATCGACGAAAACCCGGGCATGGGGAAGCAAGGCCTTTACTACTATTATCTGATGTTCGCCAAAACCTATAGCGCACTCGAACTCGATCACGTCGTTGACAGTCAAGGAAAGTCCCACGATTGGCGGAAAGAACTCGCCGAAGTGATCTTCCAACAACAGCAGGATAGCGGCGCCTGGTTGAACAAGAATGATCGCTGGATGGAAGGGAATCCGGAACTGGCAACCGCCTATGTGCTGGTGGCCCTGAAAAACTGCGAACCGACAGCACCAAAATCGGCCAAATAAGCCTACAAGCGAGCGCTCGATGCCAAGCAGCACCGATTCCGATGCACGTTCGCAGCCTGCTGAAATCGAGACACCTCCAACGCCTGTTTCCCCTCCGGATCTTCGCGGTTGATCATTGGTCGCAATTCCGGTTTCATACTCCCGGACACAACCAACATCGCCGCGAAAATCCGTTTTGAATTGGGGAACGATTGATGACAATTCGACCTCTGTACGCCCTGATAATCATCTGGCTCGGCCTGTCCGGCGGTCTATTGCAGGCGGATGAAGCGTCTGCAAGTCATCCGCGACGCAATGTGATTTACATCACCTGGGACGGATTCCGCTGGCAAGAATTCTTCGGCGGAGCCCAGCAAACCTATCTCTCGAAGGACGCTGGTGTCGATAAGGTCGAACTCGTCACCACCAAGTACTGGCGCGAAACGGAGAGCGAACGACGTGAGGCGTTATTGCCGTTCGTCTGGAACACGATCGCGAAGCAGGGGCAGATCTTCGGCGATCAAACGCAACATGCCCCGGCCCGCATCGAGAACAAACACAAGTTCTCGTACCCCGGCTACAGCGAAATGTTCTCGGGATACCCGGACGATGAACGAATCAACTCGAACCAGAAGGTTCCAAATCCCAACATCACCGTACTGGAATTCTTGAACGGCAGACCAGGCCTGACTGGCAAAGTGAGTGCCGTCGCCACGTGGGATGTCTTTCCGTCAATCTTCAATGTGGAACGCTCGAAAATCTATGTCCATGCAGGGCTGGTTCCCGTCCCCACGACCGCTCCCACGGATCGTGAGCGAATGCTGAACGAGTTGATTTCCGATGCCGTGATTCTCTGGCATGACAATCAACTTGACACACTGACTATGCAGGCCGCCCGCGAGCACCTGCTGAAAGATAAGCCGCGCGTGCTATTCATCGGACTGGGAGAAACCGATGAATGGGGACATGCCCGGCGATACGACCGCTACCTGCACGCAGCCCATCGGGCGGATGACTTCGTGCGTCGCTTTTGGGAACTCGTACAATCGCTGCCAGACTATCGCGATCAAACGACGATCTGCATTGCGCCAGATCACGGACGTGGCTCGTCGATCCGAGACTGGACAGACCACGGTGCGAAGATCGAAGGTGCAGAATATATCTGGATGGCCGTCCTCGGCCCCGATACCCCCGCGATCGGCGTCAGAAGCGACGTCGAAGTCACACTCAGTCAGATTGCAGCAACGCTCGCATCGGCTGTCGGCGAAGATTTCACGGCCAGCAATCCCAAAGTCGCGAAGCCGCTCCCTGGGGCGATCCAACATTGATGCCGGCGTCGCCACCGAATCGTGAAGGAAACAATCTCTATCCGCTTAGAACTCGCCCAGAACTTCGGCATTGCCGCGGCTGCCGAGACCTTGCCACGTGGCCAGATTGATCGAGCTGGAGACGAACTGCGCGTGACCATCCGCGAACAGTGAGTGGACTCCACCCAGATGTTTGCTGTGAGCCGCAACGTTATGACTGAGACGACTCCACCAGTAAAAGTTTCGAGGACTGTGCGGTAAACCGCCCCGGCAATCAATCTGCGTATCGTTCGGTCCACGAATATGATTGTACATCGTGTGCCCGGGGGCTCCGTACAGAATTCGATTCCCTCTCGTAAGCTGCAATTTTCCGCCCGAGGCACAGTCGCTCGGATAGTTCAAAAGTTCGGGCCCCGCGTTCGTGTTGTTGTTTCCCGTGGTGAGCACAAAGCCGGTGGAGGGCGACACACCGTTCCAATTGCCTGAGGCATTCGTTGGATCGCTGAGATTCGAAAGGATCTGTTCGCTAAGGCAAACGGTTTGACTGGTTCCATCACTGATCGACGCGAACTTCACAAACGAGTTCTCAAAGAAGATGCCGGTCACTGGATTCCCCGAGGGGTTCCGGGGCGAAACCGAAAACGTCGTTCCGGTATTCATGACATAATTGGTGACGCCAGCGAACCCTGCCCCCTGCGCGAGCGATTTTGCCCCGGAATCGGACGGGCAGAGAAACACGGGTGGCTGAATGATGCTCATCCCATCATTCGCGCTCGTGTCAGGACCGTTGTTGAAATCGATCTGGTTGTAGATCACGCCTTGATCAAGCTGCGGCAGTAGCTGCGCGAACGCCGAGAAGCAATCCCCGCGTCCCGTTGTGGCATTTCCATTCGCCGACGCCGTCAAATCGTCCGTCGGCGACACATACACGATCCGCCCTGGCGGAAACCCGCCGAACGCATCGACGTAGTTATGCATCGCCAGCCCCAACTGCTTCAGGTTGTTCTTACACTGCGTTCGTCGAGCGGCCTCGCGGGCCTGTTGAACGGCAGGCAAGAGCAGCGCAATCAGCACTGCAATGATGGCGATCACAACGAGCAGTTCAATCAGTGTAAAGCCCCGTCTGGGATTGCGAGCGGGCATCGAGACTTCCTTCATCGAACCAAAATGACGGCACGTTGATCACGACCAACAACTTCGCGACGAACGCCACAATAGTCATTATTCGATCATACACATGTCACGATCTTGACATCAAGAATACCCAACGACTGATATCGCACAACAACATCGGCAGCTCCAGACGATCATCGCTTCGTTTTTCGAGAGGAGGACGGCGATCGCGGCTGCCCCGTCAACGGCAGCAACGGAATCCAGCCAGCCACGATTGATCGTTCGAGCTTCCCAACAACTTGCAGCACACCGATTTGACGCCGAGTTAAAGCGAGACAGCCACGTGGAACAACTTGGTTCCACGTGGCTGTCTCTGTCAACATTCCGTCAGACGCTGGCACGCCTTAAACTGGAGGAGGATTTCGCTCGGCAAATCCACGCTGATGCCAATACGGATAACAGAGCGGAGTCGTGCTGGCCGCATCCAGTCGCGCGACCTGTTCCTTCGTCAAATTCCAACCGACCGAGCCCAGGTTCTCTCGCAGTTGCTCTTCATTGCGTGCCCCCACAATGATCGTGGCAACCGTGGGACGTTGCAGAAGCCAGTTGAGCGCGACTTGCGGGATGGTCTTTCCCGATTCCGCCGCCACCTGTTCCAACGCATCGACGGCGTTGTACAACAGTTCGTCGGGAATCTGCGGACCGGCGTCGAGCGCCACTTTGCTCTGCAATCGGCTATCCTTCGGCAACGGTTGACCGCGACGAATCTTCCCGGTCAGTCGCCCCCAACCCAGCGGACTCCACACCACCGCCCCGACCTTTTGGTCGAGTGCCAGCGGCATCAATTCCCACTCGTAATCGCGACCGACAAGCGAGTAGTACGCCTGATGAGCGACATAGCGTGCCCAGCCGTACCGCTCCGAAATCGCCAGCGACTTCATTAGGTGCCATCCCGAGAAGTTGGAACAGCCGATGTATCGAATTTTCCCGGCACGCACCAATCCGTCGAGCGTCTCGAGCACTTCCTCAATCGGCGTAATCGCGTCGAATCCGTGCAACTGATAGAGGTCGATGTAGTCCGTCCCCAGCCGCTTCAAACTCGCTTCGACTGCCCGAATCAAATATTGCCTCGACGACCCGACATCATTCGGACCTGCCCCCGTGCGGAACGTGCCTTTCGTCGAGATCAAAACCTTCCCGCGTCGCTTCTTGATCGCTTCGCCCAGGATCTCTTCTGCCATCCCCTGCGAATAGACGTCGGCGGTGTCGAACATATTCAACCCCGCTTCCAGGCAGATGTCGACCAGTCGCGTCGCTTCCGCGACATCGGTCGCGCCCCACGCTTTAAAGAGTGGGCCCCCGCCCCCGAACGTCCCTGTCCCCAAGCTGAGCACCGGAACCTTGAAACCCGATCCGCCAAGTTGTCGATATTCCATGATGTTTCGTACCTCCTTTATGAGTTCGTCATGGCGCCTTCACAGGTTGACGCTGCGAAAGCAGGAATGCCATCAGCGAACGAAGCTCAGTCTCGTTCAGTTGTTCGGCAAAGTTCGAGGGCATGGGCGACAGGTTCGACAGTCGCTGCTCTTCGATATCTTCGCTACGGACGCGAACTTCTTTACCTTGATTGTCGCCAAGAATCACGGTCTTGCCTTCCTCGCGCAGCTTCAATCCTGTCACGACCAGACCATCTTTCGTCTCAATCACGGTTGCTCGGAATGCACCGTCGACGTTGCGATTTGGATCGAGCACATCCTCCAGCAAGCGGTCGATTCCACGGATTCCGACGCCGTCGAGTTGTGGCCCAACTTTACCACCTTGATCGCTGATCCGGTGACATGCAGTACACGACTTCTTAAAGAGCGCCGCTCCTGCTTCGATACTAGCATCGGAACTCACAAAGCTGCTGGAAAGCTTTGTGATTGTTGCCTTCAAACGGTCGTCCGCGGCAGGAAGACCATGGGTTAGGTCCTTGATTTTCTCATCGCGATCAGCAATGGGAACTGATGCCAGCCGATCAAGAACCGGCTTGTCCTGCAGCAACCGAGCCGACGCTCGTCCGGTCGCAATCAGCGTGAACAGTTGCTCGCCACCTTCGGGGGTCCCTGCGAGTGCCAGTGCAATCGGCTGCTGCAGGGGACCAGGAGCTGCTCGCAGCGCGGCCGCCAAGGCATCACGCGACTCTGGTGAATTCACTGAACCGAGCAATTGGGCGGATTGTGTCCGCAATGTGGAGGATTCGTTCGGATTTTGGACGAGAGTCGACAGAGCCCCCACTGCGGCATTCCGCGAAAGATTGAGAGCCGACTTCGCGGCCGCCAGACGAACCGGCGTGTCGATGCTGTCGTCCGTCACCATCCCCACAATCGTGGGGCCGAACTTTTCGAGCTTTAGTTGATCGGCCACCTGCACGGCCGTCGCCAATGCGACATCCGTAAAGGCAAAACCGGCCGTCGGTGCGGCAACGACAGAAGGCTCGAAACGCCCCACGGCAAGCCACGCATAGCCGCCTCCCGTGTCGGCATCAATGGCTTCGAACACAGCACGTTGGCCCGCCCAGCGTTTTAGATCCCATGCAACCTGATGGGCCACGTCATTTCGGGGAGGAAGTTCTTTCGCAATCACTTCTCCAGAATCCACAAGTTTTAATCGAACTTGATTCAGAGGTGCCCCTTCGGTGCCTGGATTCCCATTGTGTCCGCAGAGCCAGAACGTCAGCTTCTCGGGCAGGACAAACGGAGCCGAACGGAGCGTTCCCGTCAGATGCTCGCCTTTGACAATGCTATCGAAGAAGAGCGCATCGGCGGTTCCATCCGTTGAGTTACGCGGACGCACACCCCATGGGCTGGCAGTCGGTGCGGTGGCCAGTGGAACATTCTCCCAATGAGCGGGACGCGGCTGGCTCGGGTCGAGCAACTTGATTGCGAGTTGTTCGGCCCATTTCCCAAGTTCGCTGTCACGGCTCAACTTGTTTCCTCGTTGAATTAAGCCGTTGAACAGCGACTGAAACAGCGATGTCTGTCGCACCAGATCATTGGGGAACTTTTGCTGGATATAGACGGCAACCTCATCCAATCGCTGCGGACTGACGTTGCGCGCCACGTGCTGCAAGCTCTTTTCGACAACCGGCGTCGGTACATCGTTCTGACGCAGGTAGTCGAACGTGAACCAGGCGGCGGTTTCATTGGGAACAGCCAGCGCAATCTCAGCCACGCTTGCCAGCTCCGCTTTGTTCAGCGGAATCTTGGCAATCTGATCAACGGAGGTGGCCGTCCGAATTTGATTCCGCAAGGCGATCCGTGCTGCCTGAATCAATTGCATGTCTTCCGCGGGAGTCGACTTCCACAATTGTACCAGCGGCTGAACATTGACAGCGCCGGTATGTCGCCCCAACGCTTCGGCGGCGGCCCGCTTCACGAAGGGATCAGCATCCGCCGTGGCGGCTCGAACAAGACTGGAGAGTTGATCATTCCATTTGGGCAGTTCGGCCAACGCGCGAATCAGGTGAACTCGCACGAGACCAGCGCGGTCCTTGGAAAATCGTTGAATCAGCGAATCATCAAGCTGCCCGTTTCGCGCGAGCAACCACAGTGTTTGGACGCGTTCTTCCGCACGACGAGCCTCTTCATTGGCATCCGTCACGGCTGGTCGCTCCAGGCGAGCTCGTGTCTTTGCCAGACCTTCGGCCTTAAATCGCCGTTCAATTTCATTGCCCGCGAAATTGCGAACGGCGGTGTTTTCATCCGACAGGCGTTCAATCAAACCATCGAGTGCGACCTCGGTCAGGTTTGGCGGCACTGGCGGTTCAGACTTCTTGTCACCCGTGTAAATGATTCGCCAGATACGACCGCGATGTCGGTCGCGTTTGGGGTGCAGTAGATCAACTTCGTAGTGACCAATGATCGAATTGTAGAAGTCGCACACATACAGTGCACCATCCGGTCCCAGTTGCAGGTCGACGGGATGAAACCACCAGTCGTCAGTTGTCAGAAAGTCTTCGGGCTTCTCGATCCATGGGGATGAACCGCGCCATTGGGGCTTGTCACGATGAACGATGTTAGTGACGACATTTCCCACAAACATCGAACCTGCATATTGAGCTGGGAAATGATTCGACGCATACGCCACAATCCCGGCAATTCCAGTGGAGCCGTGATCATCTGAGGTCGTAATGGGGGCAAACCCCAGGCCGTCATGCGGTTTGCCGAAACTGTCGTAGTATCCGCCGCGCAACAGCATCGTGATCGGCTTCGAGTGACAATCGGCATTGAACAGATCGCCACGTGCATCGACGCACATTCCGAACGGATTCACCTGGCCCCAGGTCAGTTGCTCGATCGCGGAACCATCGGGACGAAACCGGTAAGTGTTTCCCGAATTCATCTGAAGGACAACCGGCCCTTCGCCCTTCAATTTGATCTTCGAATCGTTGCGGAACCCGTGGCAGGCATAGACCCAGCCGTCGAGGCCCAAACGAAATGCATTCTGGTTGCCGTGCGTATCGGCGAAATCAAAAGGACCGTACAGCACTTCTCGCTTGTCGGCCGTGCCATCACCATCGGTGTCCGTCAGCTTCCAGATGTTTGGGATCGACCAGACGATCGCTTCACGACCGTTCGGCATCGGTAGGATGCCAATGGGGATATTCAGTTTGTCGGCAAATTTCGAGACTTTTGTCGCGCGACCGTCTTTTCCAATTCCATCCAGAATGGTCAGCCCGTCTCGCGATTTTTCGGAATCGGCCGCAGCAAACGGGTACTCGACCGAGTGGGTCACCCATAACCGCCCCTTGGCATCGAACGCCAGATTCATCGGCTTTTGGATGTCGGGTTCTGAGGCGACCAGTTGAATTTCAAACCCTGGCGGCAGTTTGAATCTGGCTCGTTGCTCGTCAGGTGTCAGCGGATCAGCCTCCACGACAGGGGGGCCCGCGAAAACACGGCAAGTACTGCACACCAACACGACAAACGTCGCAACCCAGCGACGATCACAAACAAGGTTCTTTACGATCTTCTTCACTGCGATTCTCTCCATCAAAACGAGGGACCGCGAGTATAGCGTCTCGACCGATCTTTCTCCTGCCTGTGCACGATCACAAGAGCAGGGTGATTTCAAGAAATCAAAAGAGAGCCTTCTCAGTGCCCTCCGTGACTCAGTGGTGAAAACTCGACTCTGAATAGATGTCTACCACTAAGCCACGGAGGTCAGTGAGATTGAGGAATCAGGAACGCTGTGGGTTGGGAATCCGATTGAGGCAAAGTTACGATTTGGTGACCTCCGTATCCGTAGCCACCACTGAATTTGATTAAGGCATCACCGATGCGCCATTTCTGTTTCGTCTCCGTTGTTCTGGTACTGATCTGTTCCGTCATGGCGGACGACAAAACAAACAGCCCGCTGGTAACTCGTCAGCAAACCAAACTGAATCTGAAAGGCGCCGAGCTGATTCTGTCTGCAGCCCAAGCCAAGGCGACGGACATGAAGGTCGCGATGAACATCGCCGTCGTCGACGATGGAGGTCATTTGATCACATTCGCGCGGATGGACGGAGCCCGCCCGGCCAGTGTTCCCACAGCCCTTACCAAAGCCACCGCCGCCGCGACATTCCGCCAACCGACTGGGCCGCTGCCTGCGAATGGAGAACCCAACTTGCTGCTCAGCCTGGGTGTCCCCGCGGCGGCCGCGGCGAGCGGCGGGAAAATGACAACACTCAAGGGGGGAGTGCCGATCGTTGTCGACGGACAAGTGATCGGTGCCGTCGGGGTTGGCGGTGGGTCGGGTGAGCAAGACGCCGAAGTCGCTCAGGCAGGAATCAATATGCTCCTGAAAGCCCTCGCTGCCGACAGCAAAGCCCCATAGAACAACGCCACAATCAAGGTGTTCGGCGAACGAGCACTTGTCGGACGAACAATACCTCGCCCGCTCCTCTATTCGTATTCGCATGTGACAATGGCACACAACCGAGGCTGATGGGCCGGTTCGTATTGCGACTTTCGTGATCATTGAAGGTCGCCGTTAGCTTCAGCGTTCAACGAAGGGCCCGTGTCGAGGCGCGACGCGGGATATGGCTTCGTCGACTCCTCATTTCGCCAGGCCACTCGTGGCTTTCGCTGCGTCATCGATGGCTCGTTTTTCTTCCGCAGCACTCATTCGCAAATAGAACGGTGACGCCTTCCAGAAGTCGCTATCGTGCGCCCGGCCCGCATCGCTTGCAGATGTCAGCAGGTGATGTCCCAGCGATGCGATGACCGCAGCTCGTGGCTGAGACATCTCAGGTGCCGTCAGCCAGTGTGAGGCGATTTGGTCGGCATCGAGTTTCTTCAATCCCGGCCCAACCACAACGCGTTGTGCATGATCGCGAAGAAAATCCTCAACTGAAACGATTTGAATAGGCGATACCATTTGCCATTCGCCCGTCGGAAGACGTTGATAATCACCGGCAAACAGATCGTCTCGCTGGGCGTCTTCGACAACTGTGACTCGTTCAATCTGCCGCGGAACATTCTCGGCAATCGCCTGGAACGTATCGACCGAGATGAACTGACATCCGGTGGCATAGGCCAGTGTTTTGGCGCAGACCATTCCAACGCGCAGCCCCGTGAAGCTTCCCGGGCCCCGGCTGACTGCAACAGATGCGAGGTCGCGGGCGGTCAGCCCCTGCGCGGTCAAGAGTTCGCCAATATCCAGCACCAGCGCCTGCGCGTGACGTCGCCCCGTCTGGTTCAACGCCCGCTCGCCAAGACATTCGTGACCACGCAACAACGCAATCGAACCATCAAGGCCACTGGTTTCAATTCCAAGAACAAACATCGCATAATTTCAAAGAAGTCACAAAATTCGACATCAGCCCACACCATAACGAGTTCGTCACGCGGAATCACGGCGTTTGATGGCGTTTGGCTGCGACGCGATCGCGGAATGAGGGGTGTTCGCCATAACTGCGGTTCCCAAAGGGATCTCTTGAGGGAAATTGGCCCTCGTGGGCGGGATGCTCTGGACGGTGGCGGGTTGGACGGCGATGATAGAGTTCGGTTGTGACGGCGCGGTCACAACCGAATCTTTGTGTGGAATTGGGGTATGAACCGGAACAACACCACGAACCGACGCAGTCACGTGGGACAATTCGTCCTGCGAGCCTGTCTGATCGTGTCTCTCTGGCAGGCACCGGTCCCCTGGATTCATTCTCACGGAACGGAACCCGTCACGGTGGCCCGCGTGAGTGCCACGCAAGACCTGGTCCATCATCTGGCCCTGTTCCACCCGGCAGTCAATGCCGAGGCCGCCAAGGAATTGGGCTGGCATCTGCACTGGATTCTTCCGTGCTGGGGACACGCCCTGGACGACACTCCTGATGACGAATCGCCCGCAACGGAGGTCATGACCTTTGATCAAGCGACCGTTTCGTCGGCCGTGCCGGTACCGGCACCGGATGTGGTGGCCTCGTACTGTCCGCTGACTCTGGCACAGATCCACGTTGCCGGGCTGTGGCCGCGACTCTGCCATGAACGATTCGGAGAATTTTCGCAGCAGGGTTCCTGCTGCGTCCTGCGCTGTTGATACGGACTGAAAATGACGCGTGGAATCCAACGATTCCAAGAGGTTGTTTTTCTGTATCACTGCGACTCGTCCTGTCACGTTTCAGCATCTGAAAATTGAACGTCGAAGGCGGGTTCTTTCTTAAGAGACAGGTTTCATTATGAAGCGACGTTGGATCATCATCCCTCTCGCCGCCGTGGTGGTCGTCGCCGGGTATGCCGGCTTCCATTTTCTAGAATCGGCGGTTCATACAGGAAGTTTGCCAGCTGAAGCCGAAATCACCGGAGCACGCGAATCCGTCACGTTGTCACCCGAGAAATCTGAAGCCGCTGGAATCCACACCGAACCGGTTGTAACAAAAGAGCTACGGCCGCAGCGAATGGTCCCTGGGCGACTGGACTACAACGCCACGCGCCACGTTCAGGTGAAGTCGCCTTTCAATGGCCTGATTCGACGAATCGACGTCAAAGTCGGTGATCGCGTCACCGAGGGACAAGTGATGGCCGTCGTTGACAGCCCCGACCTCGGCGAACGACGTGCGGATGTGTTTCAGCGCGTCACCGACTTGCAGCAGGCCACGAATGAACATGATTGGTGGCATTCGATCCAAGCGAATGTCGACGAACTGGTGGCACGCTTGAAGGAATCTCAAGAATCACTGCCAGCCGACAAGGACGAAGCCGAGAAGATTGAGAAGGATTTCGCCGACAAACCGCTGGGCGACTACCGCCAGCAGGTACTTGGCGCGTATTCCCGGATGTGCCTGGACGCACAGCTCAGTACAAATATCAAATCGGCTGCAGCATCCGGTGCCGTTGCCGGACGCGCAAAACTGGAACTCGATACCGCACGTGATACCTCGCGGGCCAAATTCCTGGCGGTATGTGAACAAGCCACCTTTGATGTCAAACAGACTCATATCAAAGCCGAGTCCGCGATGAAAGATGCCGAACGGCGATTGGCCGTCGCACGGCAGCGACTCGACCTGTTCGTTGGTCAGACCCATGATGAACCTGTCGATTCGACAAGCGAAGCGATGCTCAGTACCTGGCCCGTGAAAGCCCCTTTCACGGCAACGGTCGAAGAGGTTCTGTTTGCCCCGCGTGAACGAATTCAAATGGGCGAAGGCCTGCTGCAAATCGCCGACGCGTCGCGGCTATGGGTTCACGCCGATATCCGTGAAAAAGACTGGTCGGCACTGTCGATCACGCCGGGTCAGCAAATCTCGGTGCAAACTCCAGCCCTTAAAGGGGAAACATTGGATGCGACTGTCGCGTTCGTCGGACGTACCGTTGCCCCCGAAACGCGAGCCGTTCCGTTAACCGCAGACATCGACAATCAGGCAGGTTTATTGCGACCGGGAATGTTCGTCCGAGTACTGTTACCAGACGGGAAACCACGGAAATGCCTGGCGGTTCCTCAATCGGCAATCACCGCCAACGAAGGACGGACGTTTGTCTTCGTCGAAACTGGCGAGCGTGAATACCACCCCCGCGATGTCAAAACAGGACTAAGCGTCGAACCCTGGATCGAGATTGTGTCGGGACTGGAGGCGGGCGAGAAAGTCGTCACAAAGGGAACGGCGATTCTGAAAGCGGAGCTCTTGTTGGAGCCCGAAGATTAGCGGCACCGCCATTTTTGTCCTGACTGCCCCGCCGCCCGATTCGTAGCGAAATCATCGACGTGCCAATCCAGGTTTGAAGCCTCATCTGAGGAAAGACCTTGTCGGCGCACACGCTTTTGACGAAGATTCCAACTCGGGTCGACATGGGGTCGACCCGAGTCGGATTTCCTCGGAAGCCTTCGCAACAGACGTCACATTTGTGATGCCCAGTCCTGTTGGTCGCCGCACCGATAGAAAACGTTATGGATAACGAATTGCCCGCGGCCGAATTGTCAAAGTCCGCGTCGTTGCGGTCCACTTCAACGACACCCATCTCAAAGCCTCACGATCCCGCATCGAGTCCACCTTCTCAGTCGACAGGCTGGGGCCGATGGATCGTCAACGCCGTGCTGATCGCGGGGGCTTTCGGAACAGGCTGGTATTTTGCCAATGCACGGCATGAACAGCATGAAAAAGAGAAGCTGCCTGCGGAAAGCGCAGCGACAAAAGAGCGTTCCCCGAACGTGGTCGTCACCGCGGAACAGGTAACGCATCGTTCGGTTCAACGCACGGTCGATGCGTTGGGAACACTCTATGGCTTCGAAGAAGTCCCAATCATTGCCCGCGTCGAAGGACGCGTTCGACGTGTGCTGCACGATGTCGCGGATCGAGTCCAACCGGGTGAACTGCTGCTGGAAATCGATCCCACCGACTACGACCTGGCGGTCCAGCAATCGGACAAGGCGATTCAAGTGGAACTGGCCAAGCTGGGACTGAATGAGCCCCCGAAATCGAAGCAGGATCTCGTGAACGTGCCGATTGTGGTCAAAGCCAAGTCGCTCATGGAACATGCAAAAACACGCGTCGATCGACTCAGCCGCCTTGCCCAGTCAAAAAACGCATCAGCCGAAGACCTGGACAACGCTTCCAGTGACTACCGCACGGCTCAAGCCGAGTACGACAATCAGGTGATTCAGGCCGAAGCGGGACTTGCCACAATTCAGTTGAAGCAAGTTGACCTGATGGTCGCACGCGAAAAACTCATCAACACTAAACTGAACGCTCCTTCTCCGACGATGGCGATTCCGGGCGTAGATCAGGTGACTTATGTGGTTTCGCAGCGTTCCGTCGCCGAAGGAACCGTGGTGCAACCCGGGACAGAGCTATTCCGGATAGTCATCAGCCAGACGCTGAAATTACGAGCGCCCGTACCGGAACGATTCGGTGCCGAGATTCAGAATGGACAAACCGTACAGGTCTTCACGGCATCCAGCGCAAAGCCGTATGCGGGAACCGTAACCCGAATCTATCCTACCGTCGATACGACCACTCGCACCTTTCAGGTCGAGATCCTCGTCCCCAATCCAACAGGTGAGCTCAAACCGGGCGGGTTTGCCAAGGCTTCGATCTTGACGCACGTCGATTCGCAAGCCGCCACAATTCCACTGGCCGGTCTGATGCAGTTCGCTGGCATCATCAAAATCTTTGTCATTGATCACGAACGGGCTCGCGAGGTTCCCGTCACCTTGGGCACCCAGACCACCGAATGGGTCGAGATTCTCAAACCAGAGTTACCTCCCGACACCCTGGTGATCACCAGCGGTCAAACGGCGATCGCCAATGAAACGCCCGTCACCGTTCGATCGGCAGACATCGACAATCGCCGCGATCACGCGGCGCCCCCCGCCACCAAACACGATGGGGCGGTCTCGAAACAATCGGCTGCAGGGACTCGCGAATGAACATTTCCGAGATCTGTATTCGCCGACCGGTTTTCACCTGGGTTCTGGTTGCAATCCCCGTCGTTTTGGGGATGGTTGCCTATAAGAGCCTGGGGGTCGATCTGTTTCCCAAGGTCGATCTTTCCGCCGTTTCCATCTCGGCTCATCTGGCCGGGGCGAGTGCGGAAGAAATTGAAACGACGGTTACGAAAGTGATCGAAGAGGCCGTCAACCAGGTCTCGGGAATCGACGAGCTGCGATCAACCACCCGTGAGGGCATGGTGACGGTCGCCATCCAGTTTCGGCTCGACAAAGACGGTGATGTTGCCGCCCAGGAAGTTCGCGACAAGATTTCGTCAATTCTGAATCAGTTGCCGCAGGGGATGGAACCGCCCGTGATCAATCGATTCGACCTGGACGCAGCCCCGATCATGACGATTGGCGTTTCCGGTCGGCGTGATGTCCGCGAAGTCACGGAAATCGCCAAACATCAGATTCAGGAACAACTGCAAACCGTACAAGGTGTCGGTGCGGTATTTATGTCCGGCGGACGAACCCGGGCCGTCAACGTGATCGTCAATACCGAACGACTGTCGTCATATGGTTTGTCGATCGAAGACGTCCGTCAGGCGCTGATCACTCAAAATCTTGAAGTTCCAGGTGGAATCGTCAATCAAAGCTCACGGGAACTCGTGCTGCGAACGCTGGGGCGGATGCAATCGGCGGCTCAGTTCAACGACCTGATCGTCGCGAATCGCGCGGGCTACACGATTCGCATCAAAGATATCGGTACGGCCGTCGATTCAGTGGAAGAACCTCGGGGTCTCAGCCGCCTCGACGGTCAGAACGCCGTCAGTTTGTTTGTTCAGCGGCAGTCGGGAACGAACACTGTGGCGATTTCTGACGCCGTTCAAATTCGGCTGGCCCGGATCAAAGAAGCACTTCCCGACGACGTGAAGGTTGAAATCATCCAGGATCAGTCTCGATTCATTCGCGAATCGATGGCCGAAGTCAATTTTCACCTGCTGCTGGCCGCGGTGCTGGTTTCGCTCACGATTCTGCTGTTCATTCGCGACTGGCGAACGACGGTGATCGCCACGATGGCCATCCCGACATCGATTATCCCGACGTTTCTGTTCATGCACTACATGGGCTTCACCCTGAACAACATCACGATGCTGGCGCTGATCCTTGCGATCGGAATCGTGATCGATGATGCGGTCGTGGTGCATGAGAACATCTTTCGGCATATGGAAGAGTTCGGCAAAGATGCATTCACCGCGTCGCGCGATGGGACTCGCGAAATCGCATTGGCCGTGCTGGCGACAAGTCTGTCGCTGGTCGTGATCTTCGTACCAGTCGCGTTCATGGGTGGGATCGTCGGCCGCTTTTTCAGTAGCTTCGGGCTGACCGTCGCTTTCGCGATTGTGATGAGTCTGTTCGTATCATTCACGCTCACTCCCATGCTGTGCGCCCATTTCTTGAAGCTCGAACCGCAAGAGTCCGGCCACGCTCAATCCAAGAATGGGGCGATCTACAGCGCCGTCGATAGGTTGTATGGCTGGGCTCTTGCCTGGTCTTTGCGACACCGATTCATCACCCTGACGATTTGCGTACTGGTGTTCTTCTCGACGATTCCGATCGCGTCGCGACTGGGAGTGAACCTTGTCCCGCGCGATGATCAAAGCGAATTCCAGGTGACGTATATCACTCCTGAAGGGTACACGCTGGAACGATCAAACCAGGTCCTGACTGAAATCGAAGGACGACTCGCACAGTTGCCGGGCGTCGTGCATCGATTCACGATTATCGGCCAGAACTCGGGCGCGGCGGGAAAAGGGCAGGGGGATGTGACCCGCGGTTCGATCTATTTCCGCATCAAGGAACTTGAAGAGCGTCAGTACAGCCAGTTCGAGGTGATGGGGCTCGCCCGCGCCATTTTGAAAGACTATCCGGATCTTCGAACGGCCGTGTCGGACGTTTCGGCGATTGGTGTGTCAGGCCAGGACAGCCGAACGTTTCAGATCAGTATCCAGGGGCCCGACATCGACAAATTGGCGATGTATTCGGCCGACTTTATGACGCGACTGCGCAAGATCCAGGGCCTGGTCGATGTCGACTCGACTCTCTCACTGCGTAAACCCGAGGTCCAGGTCATGATCGATCGGGATCGGGCCAGCGATCTGGGAATTCCCGTTCAGACGATCGCCAACAGCTTGAACGTCTTGGTCGGCGGCCAGATCGTTTCCCGCTACAAAGAAGGCACCGAGCAATACGACGTCTGGTTGCGCGCCGATAAACCGTTTCGAGCGACACCGCAAAGCCTTGAAAGCTTGACGCTTCCTTCTCCGACGGCGGGACAGGTTCAATTGTCGAGTCTGGCGAGCCTGATCGAAGCACGTGGTCCCAGTCAGATCGATCGCTTCAATCGTCAGCGAACCGTGACCCTGCTCGCTCATCCCGATGGAATTTCATTGAATGACGCCGTGCAACAGGCGCGGGCGATCCTGAAAGAACTGAAGCTGCCGCCGGACTATGAAGTCACTTTTGGGGGCCAGGCGAAGACGCTTGGTGAAACAGGCTATTACTTCATGGTCGCGCTCATCCTGAGTATTTTATTCATGTACCTGATCCTGGCCGCTCAGTTCGAGAGCTGGTTCCATCCCGTCAGCATTCTGGCCGCGCTGCCGGTGACAATTCCGTTCGGCCTGTTGTCGTTGCTAATGTTTCGGACTCCCATGGATCTGTATGCCATGTTCGGTCTGTTCATGTTGATTGGGATCGTCAAGAAAAACGGGATCTTGCAGATCGACAAGACAAACGAACTAAGGGCACACGGGCTGGAACGAACGGCGGCGATTCTCGAAGCCAATCATACGCGGCTTCGCCCGATCCTGATGACGACGGTGATGCTGATTGCCGCCATGATCCCGATCGCGCTCGGTCGCGGCCCGGGTGCTGGCGCTCGAGCGAGCATGGCCAAAGTCATTATTGGTGGTCAATCTCTAAGCCTGCTGCTGGCACTTCTGGTGACCCCCGTGACGTACGCCGTGATCGACAGTTTCGTTCAGTGGGTGGGCCGAGTCGTCAAACGTTTCCATCAAACCTCACGTGATTCGGTTCGAGATCCCCTCGTTCCCAAGCTTCCACTTGAGGGTCACCGTTAATTTCATTAATGGTCCTCGTTACCAAGCTCCTGTTTGGTAACGTCTCATACGATCTTGAACTCTGTCGAACAGGAAAGTGGTCGCGCCCCTCACAACACTTCCGCTGACGAGGAAGCGTTGCCAAGCGGGAACTGGCAGCGAGGACGCATCAATGGGGTCACATATCCTGCGACCAGCAATGAAATGGTGACTGATACGGCGACACGATCAAATCGTCTTTTCCAAGACCCACAGCAGCAGGCCCTTCGCAAGATGCATCCGATTCTGCGCCTGTTGAAAGACGATACTTTGAGGTCCGTCGATCACACCGTCCGTCACTTCCAGGCCGCGTTTCGCGGGCAGACAGTGCATGAAACGGCAGTCTTTGGGAGCCATTTTCATGAGCGTCTCGTTCACCTGGTAGGGGCCGAATACAAGCTGACGCTCTTCGGCTTCAGCCTCCTGTCCCATGCTGGTCCAGACATCCGTGTAAACGATCGCGGCATCTTGCAGTGCCGTCTTGAAATCGTCCGTCTGGATCACTTGGGCCGTTGAGAATTTCTTCGCAAGGGCACCAAGAAATTTCTCTTCCAGCCGGTAGCCATCCGGCGCACATACCGTCAGATGCATCCCACACAGCGCGGCGGCAATCGCCAGGGAACTGGCAACGTTGTTGCCGTCGCCCACGAAGACGCACCGTTTGCCTCGCAAGTCACCAAACACTTCCTGCATCGTGAAGACATCCGTTAACGCCTGGCAGGGATGGCGTTCGTCGGACAGACCGTTAATTACGGCCACACCCGAGTGCTCGATAAAGGTATCAATCAACTTCTGCGAGAAAGTCCGCAGCGTGATGACATCGCTATAGCCGCCGATGACCCGTGCAACGTCTTCCACCGATTCACGGCCACCCAGCCCGGCATCTTTCGCATTTAGAAAAATGCTGTTTCCGCCAAGCTGCATCATCGCGGCATCAAAACTAAGCCGTGTCCGCAATGACGGTTTTTCAAAAACCTGAGACATCACATGGCCCGACAGCACCTGCGGCCGTTCGCCCCGCTGCATCCGCTGTTTTAACGAACGCGCCAACCCGAAAATGGTTTCTACATCCGTTGGAGTCAGATCGAGGAGCGAGTTCAGATGACGCATGACACCCAGGTTTCCAGCGAGTGGTGCAAAACAGTTGTCAGCCATCAGCGTTCTACCGTCACCTCAAGTGACGACAGAACACGAATGGCTGACAAGTTGATTTCTAATTTGGACAAACGAGACCGAAAGGGGGACTTCCGAGCCCGTGGGGGATTTCCTTTATACTAAGCTTCCGACGCCATCAATTCGAGCGTCTCGGCAATCACCTGACAGCCTTCGTCTACTTGAGCCGGGGTGATATTGAGCGCAGGAAGGAGCCGAACGACTGTATCGTGTGTCGCATTGATCAGTACACCCCGTTCCATACACTTCGCCACAGCCGGTGTGGCAGGGATGTTCAACTCGACTCCGATCATCATGCCGCGCGTCCGAACTTCCTTGATAATCGGCAATTTCGTCTTCAACGCTTCAAAATGCTGCCGAAAACGATCGGACATACTTCGACAGTTTTCCAGCAAACCGTCTTCTTCAATGGTCTTCATCGTCGCAATGCCCGCCGCCATTGCCAGCGGATTGCCGCCAAACGTGCTCGCATGCATGCCGGGCCGCAAACTGGGAGCAATATGGTCCTGACAGATGAATGCCCCGCAGGCAACCCCCGCCGCGACACCCTTGGCCAGTGTCATGATGTCGGGTTGGACCTGGGATTGCTGGTAACCGAACCATTCGCCCGTGCGGCCCATGCCTGTTTGAACTTCGTCGAAAATCAGCAGCATATCCCGCTGATCACACAATTCTCGCAGGCTGCGTAAGAAATGATCGGTGGCGATATTGACGCCACCTTCACCCTGGACGGGTTCCAGCAGGATGGCGCAGGTTTCGTCGTCGACCAGTGATTCGACGGCCTGAAAATCGTTGTAGGGGGCGTAACGAAACCCAGGCAGCAGCGGCCCCAGGCCTTCATGATACTTTGGCTGCGCCGTCGCCGTCACCGAGCCGAAAGTTCGTCCATGAAAACCATTCGTGAACGAAATCACGCGGTACTTCGACGTTCCCCCCGCCTTGGTCGCGCCGTCTTTTGTCGCATAGTGAAGGCGTGCCAGCTTGATCGCGCCTTCGTTTGCTTCGGTGCCGCTGTTTGCGAAGAACACCTTACCGAAGCTGTGCCGCACCAGTGCCTCGGCGAAGTCGCCCTGCGCTTCGGTAAACCAGGTATTCGGAATGTGAATCAGATGTTCTACCTGCTGCTGAATCGCCTTGACGACGCGCGGCGGACAATGCCCGAGGATATTGCAGCCCCAACCGGGAAACAGGTCGAGATAGCGTTTTCCTTCAGCATCCCAGACGTAATTCCCTTCGCCATGCACGAGCGAAACGGGATAGCGCTTGTAGTTCGGGATCACGTACTGCCCAAACTGATCGATCGTCTGCTGACTGGTGCGAGTTGCGGCCGGATGCATGAGAGTTTCCTGGGTTGAGCTTAAAGGACGATTTCCGTCCCGATACCCTCGTTCGAATAGATTTCAAGTAGGACCGAGTGAGGAATCCGAGCGTCGATTATGTGAACTTTCTTCACGCCCGCCTCGAGAGCTTCCAAGGCCGCTTCCACTTTGGGCACCATCCCGGCATCAATGATTCCCTCTTTGATCAACTCTCGACAGCGTGCCGCATTCAAATGCGATTGCAGCGTCGAAGGATCTTTACGGTCGAGGTAAATTCCGGGAACATCACTGAGGAAGACGAGCTTTTCGGCTTGGATCAATCGCGCGACGGCCGCCGCCGCCGTATCCGCGTTAACGTTAAGCTTGCCACCTTGTTCATCCAGTGCGACCGAGGGTAATACGGGAATCTGTTGTTCGCGACATGTCATCAGCAATAAATCGCGATCAATGTCGATCACTTCTCCGACACGCCCCAAATCGATTGGTTCACCATTTTCGCCCGGTAGAGTCAGCCGTTTGCCGAGCAGACAGTTGACGGTTTGATAGCTGAGGCCCCGCGCGTCGCCACCCTGGCGAATGATTTCATCGACCAGCCCCTGGCAGATTTCCCCCGCGAGAACTTGTGCGACAATCTCGAGGGTCTCGTCATCGGTATAGCGGCGTCCCTGAACGAAACGCGGCGCGATTCCGGCTTTGGACATCGCCGCATTAATCGCTTTTCCGCCCCCATGCACAAGGATTGGCCGCATTCCCACCGACGACATGAAAATCACATCCGTCAGAAAATGCTTAACGGCGGCCGTCTCTTCCATCGTGCTGCCACCCAGCTTGATGACAACATGACGGCCGCGGAACTGCCGAATCCAGCCCAGCGCTTCGAGCAGAACGTCGGCCTTGCGAACGGCTTCATCAAATTGGTGTGACATACGACTTCAGTTGATGCAAAAAAGACAGTGCGGGGAAAAACCGTGGATTTTATGGCGACGCGACGAAAGGTGTCAATTCGCCCATGTGGTTCAGACAGGCGAATAGGATGACGAAATGGCTCGCATCAGCCATTTTGCGTCAATCGCTACAACGCAATCATCCCCTGGAAACACGAGGACCTTGTGACTAGAAATCGGCACTTTTCGGGGTTCGCGGGAACGGAATGCAGTCACGAATGTTCGTCATCCCCGTGACGAGCTGAACCGTTCGTTCCAGACCCAGGCCGAAACCGCTGTGCGGAACGGTCCCATATTGCCGCAATTCCAGATACCACCAGTAATCCTCGGGAACCAGCCCGCACTCTTTCATGCGGTCGATCAGCACCGAATGCCGTTCTTCGCGCTGGCTGCCACCGATGATTTCCCCAATCCGCGGAACCAGAACATCCATCGCGCGGACCGTTTTTCCGTCTTCATTGCATCGCATGTAGAACGATTTGATCTCGCGCGGATAATCGGTCAGGATCACCGGCTGCTTGAAGTGCTGTTCCGTCAGGAATCGTTCATGCTCCGACTGCATATCCTTGCCCCATTCGATGGGGAATTCGAAGGTGTGTCCGGACTTCAACAGGATCTCAACGGCCTCGGTATACGTCAGACGAATGAAATCGTGATTGACGATATTTTCGAGCGACGCAATCAAGTTTGGCTCGATGCGTTCGTTGAAAAACGCGAGATCTTCAGGACAACGTTCGAGGACGTCTTTGACAATCGTCCGCACGAACGATTCGGCAAGATCCATATTGTCTTCGAGTTCGTAGAATGCCATCTCGGGTTCCACCATCCAGAACTCGGCCAGGTGGCGTGTCGTGTTCGAATTCTCTGCGCGGAACGTCGGACCGAAGGTGTAGACGTCGCCGACCGCGGTCGCAAAGATCTCCCCTTCCAACTGGCCACTGACCGTCAGACCTGCCTTCTTGCCGAAGAAATCGTGCGAATAGTCCAGCGGAGATTTGCTTTGCTGAAGCCGGGCAAGATCGAGCGTCGTGACCTGGAACACCTGCCCCGCACCTTCGCAGTCGCTGGTGGTGATGATCGGCGTCTGCACATAGAGGAAGTCGCGCGCCTGGAAAAACGCGTGAATTGCCGCACAGAGTGCATTGCGAACACGGGCGATGGCCCCGAATGTATTCGTCCGAGGACGAAGATGCGCCTTCTCGCGCAGGAATTCGAAGCTATGCCCCTTCTTCTGCAGCGGATAGGTCGCGGGATCGGCAGTCCCTAAAACCTTCAGACTGTGCGCATGGACTTCAATCCGCTGCCCTTTCCCAAGCGAAGCCTTGATTTCGCCCACAACGGCAACGCTAGCGCCGGTGTGAATCTGCTTGATCAATGAGGCATAGTCCGGCAAATTCGCATCGACGACAATCTGCACGTTCGCCATGCAACTGCCGTCGTTGACTTCCAGGAACGCAAAGTCTTGCTTCGATTCACGCTTGGTGCGAACCCATCCCCTGACATCGACGGTCGTTCCCGGCTCACCGGACTTCAGAATCTGAGCAATGCGTGCGCGTGTCATAGTTCCCAATCCGTCGCAGGATCATTTGTTAGCGGTTCACGTCATGAAATGTATCGCCAAGTCGGCTCGAATCTCAATGAATTCGTGTTGGCATTTCGCGGGGCGTTTCCGTCGATCGCAATTATGTGCGATGGCTCCCCAAAGAACGAAGACGGCCTTCGGACGAATCCGAAGGCCGCTGTTCGTTATAGTACGTCGTCTCAGGGAGTCTGAGACGGGTCTATCACATAGTACTCGTCAGGATCAGATCCGCATTCCCAACAGGGTCGACAGGTTGCCCTTGCGGTGCGATCCGGTCTTCTCTTGTGGGGGAACTGGAGCTGGTGACGATGGTTCGACAGCAGGAGAAACCGAAGGAGCACCAGCGGCTGGTGCACATCCACCGGCACCGCAAGCGGTCGTGCTGCAAGTCGTTCCGCAGCAGCCATCGACGATGTCATATCCACACAGGCGGAGAGCCTGTTCAGCTTGACGGCGAACACCGCGATCGCAATCGCCCAACGCACAGGTCAGGGCGGCCACGATTTCTGGGCAGCAGCAGCAGTTCTTGCGGATTTGATCACCGATCTTATCAGCGGCTGTGCGACGGACTCGTTCATCAGCATCGTTCAAACCATAGACGAAAGCCGTCATGATTTCTGGATTGCAGATGCAGTCATATCGGTTGCCAAGCTTACGGAGAGCAGCGCGTCGTTGACGAGCATAGCAGGCCGTTTGCGAGATATAGATCAGCTTCGCAATGTCGCAAGGATTTGCATTGCAGCAGCGTGTTTCGACTGGAGCGGCACAGCTAGGAGCACAAGCAGCAGCTGGAGCAGCACAAGTCGAGGCACAGGTCGAAGCACAGTTGTGCTTGGCGAACAAGCCTTTCAGGAATCCACCACCGCAAAGGCCACCGCCGCAAGCGGGAGCACAAGCAGGTGTGCAGGATGTTGCAGGACCGCAAGCCGCGGCAGGAGCGGCACAGCCTGGTGCACAAGCCGTTGCAGCAGGTGCTGCACAGGCGGGAGCACAAGCTGGTGCACATGCAGCAGCGGGAGCGGCACAAGCAGGAGCACAAGCGGCCGCAGGAGCCGCACAGGCTGGAGCACAGTTGGCTGCAGGAGCAGCACAAGCTGGTGCACACGCGGCAGCAGGCGCTGCACAAGCGGGAGCACAAGCTGCGGCAGGAGCCGCACAGGCTGGAGCACCAGCGTTGCCACAACCCGATGGGGCCCCACCGCTGTTACCGCAACCAGATGGAGCACAACCTCCATTGTGGCAGCAGCTATCGCAGCATGGCGGCTTGATGTCCGAGCAGCGTCTTTGATACGTGTGAACCGTTGGACAGCAAGGTCGAACGATTACGGGTTTACAGCAAGCTGGCTGCGTGGTCGCAGCACAGCCACAGCTCTTTGCGGCACCGCAGCTCGTCGTGCATTGTGCGGCGTCTGAAACACTGGCGATGCTCATGGCGGCGAGCACAGCACTACAGAACTTGATCCATCGCATGAAACAACGTCTCCTTCCCTTGGGAATTTCAAAACGAGTGAGTCATCAGTGACCCACTTTTGAGGCCGGATTGGTTCGCCGCGGAACCCCAGGCGGCACTGTCCCTACCCTCTCGGGACGCACTCCGCCCGCGACGCGCGTCGCGGTTCGTGTGCGGCTGAATTCAAAACCAATTCCTGCACTCTTCGTTACCGCTCGACTTTTCCTCTGAAACCTGATCCCTATGCAGCAGTCCGGGGTTGACTGCTGCCCCCCTCACAGCCCGCGCTGCGTTGATTTCATTCAGTCGCAATGAAGTCGCTCTCTGCGGGTCTGGTCAATGGATCGGCGCGAGGCTTCTGATTCCTTGAACCGCACAACACGTTATTTTGCAGGCACTTTACGTCGATTCGCGTGTCGAAAATGAGCCCTATGCCGATCAGTTAAACTGAGTACGACTCTACGGCCACCTCCACCAGCGAATTTGACCTATCGCCTGTCAAAATGGGGGCAACAGAGATGAACAGGAAAGATACAAGCGACTTTATCGCGAGAATGGGTCACTCCCCCTTTAACGAGGTCAGACTACCATCGAGCCACTCGGCACGTCCGAAATTGCGGGCCGTGACGACAATCGAGCGACGCTGCGAACACTCGCCCGCCTCATCAACGACAACGATTATTCCGCGAATACGGGTCGCAACACGCGATCACATTCTCGCTCATGCGGAGGCAGAATCCATGGCGGTGTCGATCGCCGCAATCGCCTCTCGCGATTTGTATGACGCACTAGGAAAAACGAGGCAGCACCATGAACAGCCTTTTCGCAAATGCGGCGTACACGCGCAATCGTCGACGGCATCATCGCGGCCGCGGCCCGTCATCGCTTCTCAGACGTGATGGTATGCTCGATACCATTCCACAAAGCGTCTGACCCCCTCCGTAATCGCCGTCGTTGGCTGAAAACCGACATCGCGAATCAAATCATCGATGTCGGCGTAGGTGGCAGGCACGTCTCCTGCCTGCATGGGCAGAAAGTTTTTGACGGCGGATTGCCCAAGCTCACGCTCCAACGATTCAATTAACGCCATCAATTCGACGGGCTGATTGTTTCCAATGTTGTAGATTTTGAAGGGACCGCGGCTGGTACCGGGATCGGGATGGTCGCTGCTCCAGTCTGGATTTGCTTCGGGAATCCGATCCGCGACCCGGATCACACCTTGAACGATGTCGTCGATGTACGTGAAATCGCGACGCATCAGGCCATTGTTAAAGACATCGATCGGCTCGCCTGCAAGAATCGCCTTCGTAAACAGCCACATTGCCATATCTGGACGGCCCCACGGCCCATAAACCGTGAAAAAACGCAGACCGGTCGTGGGAAGCTGGAACAGATGACTATATGTATGAGCCATCAGTTCGTTCGATTTTTTCGTGGCGGCGTAAAGACTGAGAGGATGATCGACGTTGTGATGAATCGAGAACGGCATCTCGGTATTGGAGCCGTAGACGGAACTGGAGGACGCGTAGACGAGATGGCCGACCTGATGGTGTCGACAGGCCTCGAGAATATTGACGACACCGACGAGATTGCTTTCGACGTACGCGTGTGGATTGGTCAGCGAGTACCTCACGCCGGCCTGGGCTGCCAGGTTGATCACGACATCAAACTGTTCGGCGTCGAACAACTTTGACAGACGGGAAAGATCCGCCAAGTCACCTTGCTCGAATCGAAAGCCAGCCCGCGGCATCAGCCGTTCGAGACGGTCGCGTTTCAATTGGACCGCGTAATACGGGTTCAAGTTGTCGAAACCGACGACCTGATCACCTCGGTCCAGCAACGCGGCACTGACATGCATTCCGATAAACCCGGCCGCTCCCGTCACAAGGTATTTCATGGACCAGTCTCCTGCACGCCTCTGTGTTCACGTCATTCCTGGCAATCAGCACTCGTTTCAACCGCGGTCAATTTTCACCGCGTACCGGAAGCCTGATCGTTGGTGCTGAACGGCACTGTCGCGTGGCAGACCGCGCAGTGCAACCTTCAGACAGAAGCTTCGGCAGCGGGGATACCCCCCCGATTGACCGAGACTCCTATGCTGCCGACTCGCTGGATTCGGCATCCCCCTCATCCGCGTCGATGCGGGCTGCGGCCACTTGATCACGCGGACGCAAGGCGTCGGCCATCGGCAAGGCATCCAGGCCCCTCAGACCGAAGAGCTCCAGAAATTGACGCGTGGTTTCGTACAGGAAAGGTCGTCCGAGCGAGTCATGCTCGCCCGCAATTCGAACGAGACCACGCTCCATCAGATATTTGAGCAGATCCGCACATTGAACTCGTCGAATCGCCTCAACGTCGGCTCGCGTTACCGGCTGACGGTAGGCGACAATCGCAAGCGTTTCGAGTGCCGGAGGCGTCAGCTTCAATTCTGCTTGACGCTGATGCAGCTTGCCCAGCCAGAACGCAAACGCGGGCTTCGTCAGCATGCGGTAACCGCTAGCCACCCGCTCAATTCGATAGGCGGAATCGTCAAGGTCGTATGCCGCATTCAGTTGTTCAATCAGCCGATTCGCTTCCTGGGTGTCGGCCAGTGTCGCCAGTTGCGAAAGCCGTTTTGCAGAAATGGCAACATCCGCAACGAAGAGAACGGCTTCGACACGCGCCATTTTTGGCGTCCGTACGCAGGCCGGGTGGGTACCGCTGATGACGATGATCGCGGCCGCGTCGTCACCCCCACGGGAAAAGAATGCCCAGCGATGGCCATCGTAGGGGATGACTTTCCATCCCGTCGACGCGCGACCCCAGCCGGAGCCTAAAGACGACATGGGCGACATCATCGGCGTTTCTGCCACTCGACGATTTGTTCCAGAACTTTCTCAACGGCCTTCAGAGGTTCGTCGGCATCGGCTTCGAAACGATGTGAGACACGAGGGGTGTCTGGTGGCGTGTACGAGCAGATGAACACAAAGTGCCCGAGCTGATGCCCCGGCTCTAGCCGAAAACTGCGAATTTCGAATTCATTCAACTTCTCGACCGCCGACTGCCAGGTCAACGGTTCGGAGGCAAGCTCGCGCCGCTTCGACGGACGCGACTCCTCGGATCGTGACGACTTTTTCTGGTACGGCGCCATCGCCTGTCCGCGATCAGCATCCCCGTCATCGAAAAAGTTGGCCGGTGCGACAGACTCATTTTCATCTGTCGCCGAGGCCAACTGGACGCCATTGCTCCGTTTCGTGGTCGGCATGGCTCGACGCGGATTCTGCGTGGGTGTATCGCCAATCGCGAATCGCTTCGGATTTCTCCCTTGCGACAAAACGGGTCGGATCTCGGCTGGTCGCGACCCAGCGGCATTGGACCGAGGAATATTCGAAGTCGTGAAGCCCGTATCTTCGTTGAGGTCATCGCCCCAACTTGATTTCGCGACGTCCTTCGAGGATTTGGTTCCGATTCGAGCCGCAGGGCCCGGACGATTCAACTTGTTGCGTCGGTCTTCAAAGATCTCGTCCGAGCCATCTGGTTCTGACCCGAAACCTTCAACGTCGCCGAATAACTCATCGCGAGACAAACTGGCCGAATTCCCCACACGCGCTTCTCGGTCGTGATCTCGCCCTTCATCCAAGGGAGATGCCACAACGGGCGCGAATTGCGGAATTCCGAATATCGCCAACGCAGGAACGGTCAGCACCGGAATCATCAGCAGAATTGTGGCCAGTCCATTGGATCTCATCGCCCACCTCCTTGTGGGATTATCCTCTCGCAGCGGACTCACATGATCCGGCGCATTCGGAATTGGATCGTAGAAGATGACATCAAACCTGGCAATCGGAAATTGTCATTTCTCCAACCAAGCCGAATTTCCGCCGCATCTGGCACACTTTCTGATCGGCATTGGTCCACGCTTGCTCCCCAGACGAATTCTCGTCGCAAGTGGCCGAAACTGCCGATGACCGACGCCAACACTGGGTAATCACCTGAAATCCGTGAACTCCAATCAACTGACAGTCCATTCCAGGCACGCGTCACAGCACTAACACAAATGGTCGCCTTAAGCGTCAGGGTCTCTGCGAGAATTTCGACGGATTCAAGAGAACTTGGCGCCTGGCTCGCACACCAAGGCAATATTAGGCTGCTCAAGCTCACCATGCTCCGGACCTTTTTGTCGGATTTCATCCAATGGGGCCAATTTTTGACCTGTTCAAGGTGATTGCGGAGCCAAAAATATACAGACGCGCACCGAAGGGCCAAAAAGCGACAGAAAAATGAAAGCGGCACGAACACAACTGGACTCTTTTGCAGCATAAATTCTAGGCGGACTGCTTCGTGACAATCCAGAGTGCAAGATTTCAAATCCCGGAAGATCCGAGCTCGCGATCGGTCTGCCGCCCCTATAAACAGCAGTGCAACACCAGCAATTGCGCATTAACACCCCATCAGTTTTAAGGTTACAGACAAATTGTCAGCGACACATGATTGACCTTCTGGGAATTATCCCAAAAACTTCATGCAGTTTGGTTCGAGACTTGCGGGTGGATGTTTTCTGAGCGTATGATTGTAGCTAATCGCAGAAGTGAATAGCGAAAAGTTCTCAAGTGCTTTACAGGTAGGTTTGGCCGATGACAATGCAGACACGCGATTCCGACACGGCGATCATCAAAACAACGGCGCACCTGGTCGTTCGAAGTGGGTTGCTCGAAGGAACCATTGTTCCATTACACTCAGGCCAGGTGACGACGATCGGTCGCGCGACGACCAATCGGCTCGTGATCCCCGACGAAATTTGCAGCCGCAACCATTGTGAAGTGTTCTTCGACGGTGGTGTGTGGAAACTTCGCGATTTGGGGAGCCGAAACGGTACGCGCGTCAACGGCGAACCAATCACTGGCGACCTGCAACTGACTGAAAGCCGTCAGTTTCAGATTGGGAACACCGTCGTCAGCTTTACGCGCGATCCTCGCAGCCGTTCGGGCAGTGAAGACGAGGCGACCAACGACACCGTGCGGGCCTTGGCCAGCGATACGGTGCGGAATGAGAACCGAGGCAGCAGCGCTGAACCTCGCCCGGAAATTGTGCATTTGACGGATAAGACCCGCTATATGTCCGCCGATTCAGATGCGTTGTCAGCTCGCGACCGTGCCGGACAAGAGGCACAACGGCTGGTGAAGCTTGGCCTTAAGATGGGTGCAGAAACCGATATTCGCCGCCTGTCAGAGATCGTCCTCGACGGATTGTTCGGGGTGACATCCGCCGACCTGGGTGCCGTGCTTCTGTTCAAAGAAGCGGACATCGCACTTCAAGATCACCGCAAACTCGATGTTGTCGCCTACAAGTCGCTGGATTCGCGTCCGTTTGAGCGGGTGTCTGACTACGTCTCAAGTGTCGTGCTGGAATCGCGAGCAGCGGTCGTCGCTCACGATGTCAGCTCGGACGACAAGTTTAAATCGAGCGATAGTTTACGGGCGATGCGTGCCGAGAGCATTATTTGTGCACCCATCCGTACGGCGGATCGCCTGCTGGGCTTGATCCAACTCTATTCCACAAATCCCGACAATCGGCTCGAACCCGACGATGCAGAATTTGCACTCGCAGTCGCCGATCAACTCGCCGGTGCACTCGAGAACCTGAAAGAACGCAGCCGATTGGCCGCAGGTTTGGCACGCGTCGAAACGGAAAACAAAACGCTTCGCGAACAGCTCCTGATCGAAACGGAGCTGGTTGGCGACAGCGAATCAATTCGCCGCTTGCGCGAAAAGATCCTGCGAATCGCTCCAACTGGTGCCACTGTACTGATCCGTGGCGAGAGCGGTGTTGGTAAAGAACTGGTCGCGCGGGCCATTCATCAGCACAGTAATCGCGCAGATGGCCCATTTGTAACCATGAACTGTGCCGCACTGAGCGAGAGCCTGCTCGAAAGCGAGTTGTTCGGGCACGAGAAAGGTTCGTTCACCGGAGCAGTTGGCCGCAAGATCGGTAAATTCGAACAAGCGCACTCAGGAACGATCTTCCTGGACGAAGTCGGCGAGATGAGCCCTGCAATTCAGGCCAAGTTCCTGCGAGTCCTGGAAGGCCATCCGTATGAACGAGTCGGTGGTGGTACGGAAGTCCGCGTCGACGTCCGCGTCGTCGCTGCGACAAACCGAGACCTCGAAGACTCCGTTGATCAGGGTCGCTTCCGCAAGGACTTGTACTTCCGCCTGCAGGTCATGGAGTTGTTGGTCGAGCCGCTGCGTGAGCGACGCACCGATATCGCCATCCTGGCCAAGCATTTCATGCAACGTTTTTCGAAAAAATGTGGACGTTCGGTCACCGCGATTCTTCCTGCGGCCTTGTCGACCCTGACCAACTACGGCTGGCCCGGTAACGTCCGTGAACTGCAAAATACCATCGAACGTGCCGTCATCCTGTGCTCAGGTGACACGATTGGCCCGAACGATGTCCAGTTGTCGGCGCTGGGTCGTAGCGAATCGCCATCGCTCACCTCCAGCTCCTCTGCCGGGTATCGTCCGGTGTCAATCGACATCATCGAACAGGAACACATTCTGGCAACGCTGGAATGGACGAAGTGGAATAAGTCGCAGGCCGCGCATATCCTCGAAATCGAACGATCGACGCTGGACCGCAAGCTGAAAAAGTACGAAGTCGAACGCCCCAGCCGCCGCTGAGAGACCTTGACCCAATTCGCTAACGCTGATGCCCGCTTGTCAGCCATGGTCTTTCGAGCCCATGGCTGATGGCGTTCTTTGCGTCAAGCAAACCTGGAACGTGCGAATTGAGACCTCGGGCGCCATCACATCGTTACGTCGCCACGTACGCTTCTGTTAGACTTCGCCGTAAATCAGGATCCTGACGCCACCTCAGTGCCATCAACGAGTAACGAACGGAATGAGACGCCCAGACGGATCGTCGAAGGCAAACACTTCGAACGAAAGCCCGCGCCAGGATCAGGTGTCGCGGCTTCCGGCGTCGATTCCCACGGTCCACGTCGGGCTGGCCTGTGTCTGGCTCGTTGGATTCTTTGTCTGGTTCCAATCGTTTGACCTTCCGAACAATCACGTCGACCGCTGGATGCTTTGGGAAGGCATGCCATATCGGATGCTGGATCTGTTTGATCCCCCATCCACGCCCAACGCTCCCTGGAGTTGGCTGTATCTCGGACAACGCATCCCATTCTTTTTGATTGCCTTGATCACCTGGATTGGCGCGGGGGCTCTGGGATCACTGCTGCTTCGAGCCCTGTCGATCCGTGCGAAGGGATCGGAGCGGTTGTGTTTTTCCATCGGTCTGGGACTCTCGTTTTTTTCGCTGTCGATGATGTTGCTGGGTCTCATCGGATGGATGTCACGCTGGCCACTGCTATTGATTCTCACCTCCGCGGTGCTTGCCGAGATTGTCTGTCGACGCCGCGAGTTCCGGGTCTCGAGCACGCCCTCGCTCCCGCAATCTTCGCCCCCTACGGCGGCGCGCAATCGGAAGTTCGGCGGAATCATCCTCGCGATCTTGATGTTGTTCGTGCTCGGCCAGCAATTGGGGGCAATGACACCACAATCCGACTTCGATGTGCTGGAATACCATCTCGGTGGCCCCAAGGAATGGTTTCAACTTGGTCGGATCCAGCGACTGCCACACAATGTCTACACCAGTTTTCCGTTCCTGACCGAGATGTTGATCCTCTCGAGCATGGTGCTTTACGGGGATTGGGACTGGGGTGCACTGGCTGGACAGTCCGTCATCGCCGGATTTATCCCGCTGACGGCGATCGGACTGTACGCAGCCGGACGTCGCTGGTTTTCAAAGGCCACGGGTCAACTGGCCGCGGTGATTTATTTAACCTCGCCTTGGATGTATCGAGTTTCCCTGATTGCGTATGCCGAAGGTGGACTCTCGTACTATCTGTTTGCCGCCATGTTCGCCGCACTGAGATATGGGTTTCCCGACAATGAAGCGGAACGCCCCAAACACGCGATGGACCTGAACTGGGTCTTACTTAGCGGGATGCTGGCTGGGAGCGCGATGGCATGCAAATACACCGGCCTGGTCCTTGTTGTGATCCCACTCTGCATTCTGTTGGCTTGGATGACGGCACGCAGATTAACTCAAGTAAGCGTCCCTCAAATCGCCGTCGCAGTCGTGGTTTATGGAACCGGCGTCGCATGCACGATCGGCCCTTGGCTGTTAAAAAACACGGCCGAAACGGGTAATCCCGTCTTCCCCTTGGCCACTCGGATTTTCGGCGGTGCCGATCGCGACGAGGCATTGAATCTGAAATGGGCTCGCGGGCACGACTCACCATATCCAAACTGGGGCGTTGCGCTGCGCGACCTTCCCGTCAAACTGACGGATGTCGTTTCCAAGAATGACTGGCACTCGCCGCTCTTGTTCTGCCTGGCACCATTGTCCCTGCTTTACGGACGTCGTCGTCGCCCCATCAGCGACAATGAGTCGCCGCAACTTCACTCTCAACCAAACCGAACAATCATTGGGATCGTCTGGTTCTATGCAGGGTGGCAATTCGCCAATTGGTGGCTGTTCACGCACCATATCGATCGCTTCTATGTGCCCATATTTTCGGGCGTGTCCTTACTCGCAGGCGTCGGAGCCTGCTGGTACGAACAACCTCAGCGGCTTGACCAAAAATCGCCCCGCGTCTGGACCTGGATTGTGTGGCCGGTCTTGATCGCAGGCGCGCTTTACAACATCGACATCATGCAACTTGTCGGTGGCTTCAACGCCGGCCGGACTGATTTGACATCCGCCCGCGACACTGCAATCGCCTACACCGTCCCCCGCCAGAAGTGGATCAATGAGGGGTATGCATCGGGACGGCTTCCGGCCGATTTCAAAGTGCTTTGTGTTGGCGAAGCGGCGTTATTTCATGCTCACTATCCGTATCTCTACAATACGGTCTTCGATCACTCCTTGTTTCAACAGATCTGTGCAGATCCACATTCGCCCCATGAACAACTGCGACCGGCCGCGGAAATTCTCGCGGAGTTACAGCGGGTAGGCATCACGCATGTCGAAGTCAGTTGGACAGAAATTCTCCGATACCGTGAGCCCGGCAGCTATGGCTACACCGAGTTTGTTCACCCAGATCGCTTTGCCGAATTGCAGCGGATGGGTGTCCTGGGGCAACCCGTTGCCGTTCCATTGGAACTGACGACGGCCCCCCTTGAGAAAGCGTCCTCAGACCGACAGAAACTGATCGCAGATTGGGCTCCCGGCCTGATTACGATCGTCGCAGGGGAAACCCGATATCGGACGGCACAGTTGTTTCCAGTCCTTCGTGGCCCGAATTCGGATACGCCCGCGCAACTCCGCGATTGAACTCGTTCGCGCATGCCTCCGTTCGCCAGTTGGGAACTCGCAAGGCACGCCTGCCGATTCTTACAACATGACGCTGGCCGCTTCTTCGGCAATGATTTGCAGCGCCTCACGAACGACCTCTGCCGGCTGCGAAAAATTGAGTCGCAGGCATTCATGCCGATGTGACCAGTCATCGGGCATCCCAAAAAAGAAGTACTCGCCCGGAACGACCAACACTTTTCGAGCTTTCAGGCGCTCATAAAGTTCTTTGGTCGAAATCTTCAAACCACGCAACCACAGCCAATGAAAGAAGGCGCCCTCGCTGGCATGAACGGCCCAATCTACGCCCGCTGCCGTGAAGTACTCGCGAATCCAGGCCTGCGCTTGATGCGACTTTTCCGCATAGAAGGGTCGCAAATGACGCGGACCGAGTTCGAGAATCTCTCCCGACTCGACAAGTGGTAGCACGAGCTGCTGGCCGATTGTGCCATTTGCCAGCCCTGCAATGGCCGTCATGGCGGTCACCGCAGATGCCACGTCCGGTGGTCCGATCACCACCGCCGTCCTTGTCCCCGGCAGCCCCAGCTTGGACAGGCTAAGAGTCATGATGACATCTGGCGTCCAAAAGGGCTTTGCTTCGGTGAAGATGACATTGGGGAAAGGAGCCCCGTATGCGTTGTCGAGAATCAGTGGGATCTTCTGACGGGCGGCCAGGTCCGAAAGCTTTTGAACTTCGTCATCCGTCAGGACGTTACCCGTCGGATTTGTCGGCCGAGAAACGGCGATCGCTCGAATGTCTTCCGACTCCAGCGTCTTCGCAACCTCATCAAAATTGATTCGATATTTGAAGACACGCGATTCCGGTCCATTGGGCCAGGTAATCTCAGGTCGGCACGCAACAAACATTCCTTCGTCGATCCCCTGATCGGCGTACCCGATGTATTCCGGCGCAAGCGGCAGCAGAATCTTGCCGAACGTTCCTTGCTTGAAGCGACCAGCCAGGAGATTGAATAGGAAAAAGAAGGCGCTCTGCCCGCCATTCGTGACCGCGATGTTTTCCGGGTGAACGTCCCATCGGAACGTCCGTCGCAGCAGGTCAGCCAGAGACCGAACAAAACGGGGATTCCCCTGCGGCGGATCATAATTGCCAAGCATTCGATCGAACGACTGGCCGTCCGCAATCAAAGTCGCCATCCGCTCGCGCCATAACAACTGAACGGAAGGAACGGCGGCCGGATTTCCGCCACCCAGCATTCGCATATCCGGTTGTTCGGTCATCGCCCGCCCGAGATCATCCATCAGTTCGAGGATACCACTACGAGCCGTCAGCTTCTGGCCAACCGCGGAAAAATCGAGTTTCATGAAGCATCCACATTCAAGGCAGAAATCGCACACGCTCTTCGGCAGTCGGTATGCGACACGATTCTTTCTTGCCGAACAAGTGATAACGGTTCCTGGCAATGATCGAATACCCCAAGTTTCGCAGGGGAAGTGGGATCAGCCAAAGCAACGCTCCCAGGCAGCGCCAGGCAGGCCCCAGTTGCCACAGAATTCGGACGACCGCGGCCGATTTTCGGTAGGTCCGGTCACCAACGAGCAGAACTACCGTGTTGAGATCATTGACGTCTTCCGGCGTTAACAATGCTTTCGCCGTATCGCCTTGCAGAGGCGCGAACTGGAAGTCGCAATTGACGTCCCGCCTGAGCACAAAATCCACAGACCAATTGCACAGCCCACAAACGCCATCAAAGAAGAGGATTCGACGAATCGCATCCACCTCCCGCTGGTCGACTGCCAGCGCCACGTCAGGTGTCGTCGTGATCGCGGCGGGTACGGTACTCATTGTCGTCTCGTTTCTATCAAGTAACAGACTCTGCCCGTTATCGTACCGCACGAATACCCACAATTCCTAGCTTTTTAGCGACAGACAGACGTTGGCCCCCACAACACCAAACGTATTGCAACTTGGAAGCCGTCGACGAACCATCAGAAATGTGGAATTATTTCACCAGGGCACGAATCGCGGAAACCGGCGTGCACGCCTTGAAGACCATTTGCGGATCAGATTTCTTTTTCACTTCGACCACAACCTCCGTCGCTTCGACTTGCGCGGCATCCGCCACGTTCGCATCCGGTGGGTTCTGCGATCGAATGCGACGCGGACGATTCGAGGTATCGCCCGAGGCGTACAAGGTGTACGTTCGGCTCACCTGTCCAACGACATTGCCTGCGACATCCATCACAGGACCTCCGCTTGATCCCTGACCGAAATCGGCGGTGATATTTAACCAGAATGCGCCCTCGTCATCGCGTTCGTAGTTCGCCAGATGTCCGGCGGAAAAAAAGAAGAAACTGTCGCCCGGATGGCCAATCACGCGAACCGGCGACCCCGGCGCCAGATCTTTACCAAGCGCCAATGTCTTCAGCCCTTTGGCTTCGATCCGAAATAGTGCCGTATCGGCAAGCTTGTTCATCGCCAGGATCTCCGTCACGGGATAGACATTTCCACGAATATCCATCACGACCACGACATCATCATGATCGTTGTGATCGAAGACGTGAGCACTCGTGGAGAGAATCCCATCTGAGTGCAGCGCGAATGCCGTCGAGAATGCGGTCTTCCAGTCGGACATCTCGTCCTTCGGACGGGTCAAACCGGCAACCAGGTAAACACACTGA
The DNA here is from genome assembly GCF_000255655.1 of Schlesneria paludicola DSM 18645. Taxonomy (NCBI): domain Bacteria; kingdom Pseudomonadati; phylum Planctomycetota; class Planctomycetia; order Planctomycetales; family Planctomycetaceae; genus Schlesneria; species Schlesneria paludicola. Next base: position 3,423,055 of record NZ_JH636434.1, read on the forward strand.
GAGGCCTGGCGATAAAGCTCGTCCGTGGGTAACTCTGTTGACGACGCAGGGGCCAATTTGACCGTGTGCCCCGTCCGATCCAGATTCTTTCGCAACTCTTCCGAATTTTTGGTTCGCTTTTGCTGAATCATTTCTTCGGCGGACGTCGTCAGTCGCAATACGATCTCATCGATCAGGTAAGCCGGATACGATCGGCCTTCACTCTGCCCAAGCATTCCGGCTCGCGAATCCACCATCCTTAACGGACCAGGTTGAGGATTTTGTTCGCGTGCTTCCTGAGCACTCACCATCCGGAAATCGCGATCCATTCTCAAATTGATCGAAACGACGATTCCGAGAACGATGCAGACCAAGGCCATTGCCAAGTACTTCATGATTGACCCTCGAACATCCATGATCGGCGATTTGTTCGGCAGCCCCCGCTGTCGCTCGTGGTTGACTGGAAGCGTTGGGATTCCACCTTGCGGCGTGGCCAAAGTCGGCCGCGTTGACGTTCCGTCGGGGCGTATTTAGCGATTCCTGTCGACCACGAGAGAAATGTATCTAAATCTTCACGGGGTAGTTATCCTGAAATCGTGACTTGCACCATCGTAACGAAACAGGAAGCGCCATGTTGTCCACGACCGCAAAACGATTCGCTCTCGCTCTCGTGCTCATCTTCAGCTTTGGCGGGCTTGCACAAGCCCAGCAGGATTCGGCGACAGAACCGCCCGTCAAAGAAGAAGTAGCCCCCGGCACGACATCCGAGCCATCAACCACCGATAAGATCAAAGACACGACCGAAGAACTGGTCAAGAAGACAGAAGAACAGGTCAAAGAAATTGCGAAGAAAGTGGACGAAGATCCAACCGCCAAAAAAGCCGCAGCGGGGATTTTGCAACCAATCTACACGGTTGCCGAAGCCTTATCCTTCCCTGCGTTCCACTGGCTGGCCTTTGCACTGATGTCCGCGGGAGTCTTCAGCTTCGCATTACAGCTTGTCTTGGGAAAACTGGTCGTACTGATGCGAATGGGGTTCAGTCTTAAGGAAATCGCCTCGGACGCCGTCGGACTGGCCATCAGTATCGTCGGCCTGGTCCTCACGACGCAGGCCGCGGCGGAAAACTCAACATTCACGCAAAGTGCCGCAGCGGTGATTTCAGCAACTGTGGTCGGAGCCTTCGTTGGACTGATCCTTTATTTCTGGGGTCAGGCCCAAGAACTCGAAGCCGCCGCGGGCCGTTCGCGACCGGTCCTCGCGAACAAAATTCGTTGAGGTGAATCCCGCAACCGATCAGAGCTTCAAAGCCTTGTCGATCAGACTTCCTTGAATGTAACCCGCCTGTCGCGAACTGTGCTCGCGACAGGCGGGTTTTCGAGTTCAGCAGCCGCACATTTCGAATCGAGATTACTGTCGAACGAGTGCCGCCGCGTAGGTCACAAGGTCGTTCCGTGCTTCGGCACTTCGCAACAAGACGTCAAAGCGACCGGCCTTTTCACAAAGCTCCGCAAACGCGGCACCAAAATCCTGATCGGCCGAGACCAGGTACTTTTCCGCCAGAGGTAACGCCGCTTCCAATTGCTCGGTACGTGCTAACAGGTCGACCATGACATACGCAATCATCGCCTGATCACGCGGATCAGAGTCATTGTCGAGCTGCTCTTGGAAATAGGCGAGGGCCCCCTCACGGTTGTCGTTCAACAGGAAGTTGAAAAAATGAATGTGAGCGACGTAAAAATCACTGAATGGCGGTTCGGCCGGATAGCGAAACTGCGATGACAATTGTGAACCATAGACGGCCAAGTCCCGCGCCAACGCCACTTCGGGCTGATTGGGTGACAACGATCGTGCAAATCGGACGATCGAATGCAGATGGGAAACGTCGATGTGGTAGTTATTGTCCGCAAACAACCACTCACGCCCAGCGGTCAGTTCGCGTAACGTCTTGACCGGCTCGGCAAACGGAATCCGCTGCTTCACTTCGCGATCGACCGATTGCAGCAGATCGCCATGCAGCGTCTGGACCATGATTGCCGCGCACGCTGACCGCTGCTCGGAACTGAGGCTCATGAACGCCTGATCCAGTGCGGTGATCGTGCTACAGGTTCCATGCGTCTTGAGCAGGATCTGCATCCCCTTGACCGGGTGCACCAGCTTGTAGAACGCCAGGTCAATCAGTTCTTCCGATTCTTGAGTCGACTCGCGCGGCACCGGCACGGCATCGATCGCGTCACGCAGCGATTGCGTGTCGCGAACAGCATTCAGGTATACGAAAGACTGACTGAGTTGCTTCTCGGCCAACAACAACTGTCCCACTTCGCGAGCAGCGGCCACATACGCCGCTTCGAATTCGTCCCGCTTTTCCGCCGGGATGTCATCCATCGATGTCGGACGGTGCAGAGGGGCCCCCAACTCGTATTTCTTTTTGAGACAGAGCGCGTCGAACAGTCGGTGATAGTCGTGTTTCTCGCGAAGTGCAGACGCAAGTCGATCGAATACCGCGGAGCCTCCCCCCGCTTGGCGTTGATTTTGAAGCTCGGCAAACAGAGCATCCGTCATGACTCATCCTCGGATCTGGCTGGGGCAATCGCATCAATAAAGCGTCCCGTCAGAGTATCAGCGTGTGAGACCGAGTACCAATGTTCGGGCCGGAAAGCATCACGTCGTCGTTGGATCGCACCATCTGCGGTACATGCCCATCCCCCACTTGACTTAACGCCGTGAACAATTCCTTCACTGTTTTTTGTGTGCCAATGGCTTTGCCAGTGCCAGTCAATGAGAGAATAAAGAACACCTTTGATTGGGAGTTGGACGGCAATCATTTTTCAGTCGAGGTCCGTGCCAAATGGTCTCTCAACAACCGCCTTAGTCCTGTTAAGGATCAATCGTGATTGGGCACTGACGGCACACAAAAGCGATCCCAATAAATCAATCAGGGCGTTGCGCTAACACCCTGATTGACTTCCAAAAAACATCGAGACCAGTTCTGCTATCACGGTGCGCCAGAATCTCGCGCATCATCAATCGCCACTCACTCGAAAGTCATCGCATGGATTCGCTCCTTGATCGTTTTCTTCGATATGTTCGCATCGACACGCAAGCCGACGAAACCAGTTCGAGCTCTCCCAGCACTCTGAAACAGCTCACACTGAGCCGATTACTGGCCGAAGAATGCCGTGCCTTGGGACTTGCCGACGTGACGTGCGACGAATTTGGAATCGTGATGGCAACGATTCCCTCAACCGTGGACCATCAGGTACCGGCCATCGCGTATGTCGCCCATGTTGACACGTCGCCAGAATACACTTCAACGAATGTGAATCCCCTCGTGCATCGCAACTATCAGGGAGGCGACGTCGCTCTTCCTGGTGATGCCGAGAAAGTCATCAGGGTTGCGGAAAACCCTGATCTGCTGAAATGCCTCAGCCACACGCTAGTAACATCCGATGGAACAACGTTGCTGGGTGCGGACGACAAATCCGGCGTGGCGGTGATCATGACGGCCGCAGCTGAACTGCTGAAGCGCGGCAAGGATGTGAAGCACGGCCCGATACGGCTTTGCTTTACCTGCGACGAAGAAATCGGCCGTGGTACCGACAAGCTGGACCTGACGCAACTGGGGGCCCATGTCGCCTACACCCTCGACGGATCGGGACAAAACGACATTGATGCCGAAACATTCTCTGCCGACGGTGCCAAAGTGACCGTGAAAGGGATTAATACGCATCCCTCGGTGGGCAAAGGCGCGATGGTGAACGCGATCCGCATTCTGGCCTCCTTCTTGTCACGGCTTCCGACCGCCACCCTCGCCCCTGAAACAACGGACGGACGTGAGGGCTTTATCCATCCCTATCATGTGGAAGGGGGAGTCGCCGAAGCGTCGGCTCGGCTCATTCTGCGTGACTTTGAAACCACGCGATTAAACGATCAAGCCAAACTTCTGGAATCGATTGCCGAAACATTGCGCGCCGAACATCCGCGGGCCCAGATCACAGTCGAAGTTCGCTCGCAGTATCGCAACATGCGGGAAGGCCTGGTGAAAGAACCACGAGCCGTTTCAAAAGCCGTGGATGCTCACAAAGCCCTGGGCCGAGAACCCAATCTTTCCATCATTCGCGGCGGCACGGATGGATCGTTGTTGACGGCAAAGGGGCTGCCAACCCCGAACCTGTCAACCGGGGAACACAACCCGCATTCGCCGCTGGAATGGACCAGTGTCGAAGAAATGCAGGCCGCAGTCGCCGTGCTTGTACAACTCGCCGCGGAATGGGCAAAGCAGAGTGTTTGATCAACCGTCACGCCGTCGGCATGCGAGGACGTGACGATCAACCCATGCTCGCGGACAACGATTGTCGCAGTTTTTCGCGAGCCCGGGTGAGCGTCGGCCCAATCGAGTTCTCAGGCACACCCAACTCGTCACCAATTTCGCGGTAGGTTTTGCCCTCGAGATGAAACTGTCGCACGATGCGGGCGTCTTGCTCTGACAAGCCGGCCAGCATCTGTTGGATCAGTTCCTGATTCTCGATCCGAACGATTTCCTGATTCTCGCCTTTCGTCATCGGCAAATTGGAGTTTTGCGATTTCACATGCCCCAATGCTTCGGACAGGCGACGGTGGATGATCTCTCGCACGACAACGCGGCGGGCAATCACCGTCAAATACGTCGCCAGCGAGCATTCGCCGCGAAAATGTTTCAAGACCGCAAATTGATCGGCCAGAATCGCCAGAAAAATCTCGGCTGACAGATCGTCAATGTCTGCCGCCGTCAATTTGACGCTGCGTGCTTGTGCTGTGTGCTGGATCACATGGACAAATAAACCCGCGAACCGATCGACGAAATCACGCCAGGCGCTACCGTCGCGTTTCAGACAGCGTTCGAGCAGGCTACGGTCTAGTTCAGTCAGCGCCACGTTGCACCCAATCGTGTCGACCGAATCCAAGGTCGCGGGAAATCGGATCGTGAGGACGGTCAATAATTGAACAGAACGGCCCTAGGAAGATCGTAGCTCAATCTACTGCGAAGAACAGGGGTGCTGCAAGCGAATTCTCTGCACTCCACGGCGATGAAAGGGCATTGGCAACCAGGATCTCTCGATATCAGGTGCCGTATTCCTGAGTGAGAGAATTCGCCAAATGCGATTCTTGACGGTGAATTTTAGCCGCCCTAAGATGAGTTTCAGATGGTGGTTCCTGCGATCCGATAATCCATTTCGACGCTCTGGACCCCCGACCGGGAATTCGTCGTCCGACCTTACACCGCATCAAATTTTCAGGGAAAGTGAGCTCTCGATGACACACGTGGTGGCAGAACCCTGTTTCAACTGCAAGTACACCGATTGTGTGACCGTTTGCCCCGTAGAATGTTTCTACGAAGGCGAAGCGATGCTTTTTATTCATCCGGAAGAATGCATCGATTGCGAAGCATGCGTCCCAGAATGTCCTCCTGCCGCGATTTTCCACCAAGATAATCTTCCGGCAGAATGGGCCGATTACACGGCGCTGAATGCTGAGATGTCGCCCAACTGTCCGGTCATCACGGAACGAAAAGACCCAATGGGCCCGCCCATTGAAAAGCACTAATCGTCCGCTCCGTCGCATTTCCGGTCTGAATTGACGCATTGAAGAACTCGCCGCGAGCAGGCCAACGAGCCTGCTCGCGAATCTGTCATGACAGATTATCTTCATCGTGCCACGAGTCACTGGCCCAGATTCCGCCAGAATTCGCTGTCGTCGAGTTCTCGCGATTTCGAAGATTTCCCTGTGGGTTTGATCGGAATCTCTGGCATCGAATCGTCCGACAACATCATTTCCATCAGCCGACTCTTCTCCGATGGATCTTCGTCCAACATGTCATGCCCTGCTGCGGCATGGGCTTTGGGCTTGGGAACCGCCGGTAACTTCAACGGGTTGGGCTTATCGATCGGCCGTGGGCTGATTTTGGGCTTTGCCGAGATCGATTCCGGAGATTTTCCCGTCGGTTTCGGCGGAACGGCTGGAGCGGACTTGGACAAACAGGCAGGACACTGCCCAGCGGCATCAAGAATCTTGCCACAGTCATCACAAAGCAGAATGGGCGATGCGAGCTTTCGCCCAGGCGTATCACCGCGTTTGGCGGCGAGCGTCGGCTTCAAGATCGGCTTGGCCTGAAGATTCGGTTCGACGGGACGCGACGAGACCTCGCTCGCCACGACGGGCATCTGGGCTCGCGAGTGACTGATTTCGTCCATTGCGTCTGCAACGGGGACTTCGACCGCCCTCGACTCTTCGGCGTCCTGGATCGCGCTCACGATCAGATTTTCCGTCCGAATGATCTCGGTTCGAGCTTCTTGCCCCGTCGCCAGCACTTTCGCCGAAACATGCACACGTGCCTGCTCGTCATAGGTGATTGTGACTTCGATTTCCGTTTCCGCGGGCAGATTCTCGGGAAGCGGCTCGATCTGACACAGCCCCAATTCGACAAAGCTGGAGTCCGCCGCGGTACCGCTTTCAACAATTCTGAGCCCCACGCGGCGCTGATCGTCGCTCACCGTTCCGTAAATGTGCGAAACCGATGCGGGCAGCGGGGTATTCGCGGGCAACAGGTAGTGCGGCACACGCTGCTGCAATTCTGTATCGCGAACCAGAACCCCCAACGCACGCGCGTTCACGCTTTTCTGCTTGAACTGCGACAACCGCGACGACGCATCGGAACTCAGAATCGATTTCGCGAATGCGTTATTCGTCAGGAGCATCCCGGCATAGTAAGTCGCACCATGGGCGATCGACTGATCGGGAGACAGCGACGTATTCAACGTCCGTCCGCTCAACCGCTTGAGCATCGAGCGAATCATCGGCATCCGTGACGAGCCACCCGTGGTCAACACAACGTCGACCTTTGCCCAGCCCATCTTGCGTTCGGCCAGCAGCCCCACTGTAAGTTTTTCCACGCGGTCGACCAGGGGCTTGGTCAGTCGCTCGAACTGTTCCAGCTCGATCTGATACGTCTTGCGGTGCCCACCCGAGGCGACCGTCATGGCCGCACGCGGCCTCACGGACAAACTCCGCTTGGTTTGCTCCGCCTCAAGTGCCAGGGCCTGAGAACTTTCGCGATCCCGCGTTGGATCAACGTCAAATTCTTTCTGAAATTGCTTCCCAATGGCGGTTTCCAGAGCGTTGTTCCAATCAAGCCCCCCCAGATGCAAATCACCGCCTGTCGCGATCACACTGACTTCGTTCTTCTGGTACTTCACCAGAGACAGATCGAACGTCCCGCCCCCAAGATCGACAACCATGACCGTCTGGGCAGTGGCCAGTTCCGAGAACCAGATCCCCTCGGTTCCCAATACAAAACAAAGCGCCGCCGCCACAGGTTCATTGATGATATCGACCTGCTTCAACCCAGCGCGTTTGCCAGCTTCGGCGGTGGCTTGCCTCTGGCTGTCGCTAAACTGGGCAGGAACGGTAATCACCGCCCGTTCCACAACGCCAATTCGCTCACGAGCGCTGTCGAGAAGCGATTTAAGGATGAATGTACTGATTTCTACGGGTGAATAGCTTTTCCCCGCAATCTTCCAGCGATGCCCCAGATTCCCCATATATCGCTTGGCATGCACGACCACGCGATCCGGCGAGCGAATCGAGTTTCGCATCGCTTCCGTTCCGACAATGACCTCGCCCCCCTCGAACAAGACGACCGAGGGCGTCGACAGCTCACCGTCTTTATTCGGAATGGTAATCGGCTCGCCATGCTCATTCAGATAGGCAATACACGAGTAGGTCGTTCCCAGGTCGATGCCGACGGCGTGAGTCGGAAGCATAGTGGTGCGGGCTCATGGAGGTGATGTGATGCCAATCTTGCGTCCCCAACTCGTGTAGAATTGGCGGAACGCAATGCCGACGTTCGCGAACACGATTCGTTCTGATTGACAATACGTAGGAACGAGGGGGATTTAAACAGATTTAGAAGATTTCAGGTGACCGACAGCCGCGCAATTCTCTCGGACACTCCATCAATTGACGCAAAAACATTGTACCTGCGCGACAATCGGATACCATCCTTTTTGCAGCGGTTGAAGTTGCCCGACCGCTCTTTGCCACCCTGAGACCAACTGGATCGTTGCCCCGCCGCTTTGTGTTCGACAGTGTGCGCAATAAAACATCTCATCGTGGGCAAGGCACTTCTCGCGATTGAACTGCAACCCTTGGAGGATGGGCCCCCAGTGCGAATCGTTGCAACAATGCTGTCGATCACTCTCGCCTGTCATGGTCTGGCAACCTCGGCCGAGCCAAATCTCCGTGCGCAAACTCGCTGGGTGACTGCCGATCAGTTTCGCCAGGAGCTGGCCAAACCGTTTGGGGCAAAGCTCGACCAGGCCGACCTGCGATTGATTACATCGCAGATCTCGGAAACCCGACAAATCGCGATCCTGCTCGACCGACGACTTGATCCGTCTGCAGAGCATCAGTTCGAGGTCAACGACGTTTCCTTGGATGACGCACTCCGCCAGATCGCCGCATCCGCCCGTGCGAAGGTAACACTTCTTGAGAACGCCGTTTTCCTCGGACCTGAACCAGCTACCCGAAAACTCCGAACTTTGATCGAATTGCGGATGAGCGAACTGCAGTCGACCAATCCGGCAGTTGCTGAACGTCGCCGCAAAGAGCTAAAGCGACGAAGTGACATCACCTGGAGCAATCTCGACACGCCGCGTGAGATCCTGACGTCCCTCACGAAACATGCGGATTTGAAGATCCGGAATCCCGATTTGATCCCGCACGACTTGTGGGCCGCCGGGATCCTACCCAATGCCACCCTCATCGAGGCGTTGTCACTGGTCCTGATTCAATTCGACCTGACGTTTCGCTGGCTCGACAAGGCAAACTCTATCGAACTAATCCCCGTCCCGGACGTTGTCTCAATTCAACGAAAAATCCGGCCGCACCAGTCGCCACTCGACGCAATGGAACAATTGCGACAGCAGTTTCCAAACGCCACGATCAGTCCGGCAAACTCAGAACTCGTCGTAACAGGCACTGTCGAAGAGCACGAGGCGATTTCCAAATGGTTGGTTGGAAATCCTCAGCAAGCGCGCCGGGTGAAGAAGGAACCGCTCAAAGATGTCAAACAGCGATTGTTCACATTCAGCGTCCCGCAACCGGTGCCTCTCGCCGTGGTGATGCAAAAGCTGGAAGAATCGGACATTCGGTTTGAATACGATCCTGATGCCTTTGCAGCAGCCGGAATCGATCTACAGCAGTTGGTCGACGTCAACGTCGTGAACGCCTCGGCCGAACTCTTTTTTCGAAAGGTCTTCGAACCGGCCCGAGTCGATTTTGAGCTAGACCGCAGAACCGTCAAACTCAAACCACAATCTTCCCGTCCTCCGAAGAACGAGCCGCAAAAGTAAACCCCATCGATTCAATCGGATCAAAACTGTTGCGACAGATCGCGCATTCCGATATGACTAACAAGTGAATTTTGATCCGTTCGGCAGTTTGATCTGCTTGCGACAGGTGCGGCCGGTTCAGTACGGGAGCGACAAGTCATGTCGGGTTCGCCTTTCCTCCATCCGACCTTTGCTCGACGCACCGCCTTGCAGGCGGGAGGGATCGGGTTGTTGGGGCTGGGAATGAACCACGTCAGCGCGCTGCAGGCCGCCGACATGGCGACGTTCAAAGGAAAATCGACCGCGAAGTCGGTGATTTACATCTTCCTTTCGGGCGGTCTGGCACAGCACGAGAGCTTCGACATGAAGCCCGATGCGCCGGCCGACATCCGCGGCGACTTTCAGCCGATTGCAACCAGCACCCCCGGTTTGAACATTTGCGAACATCTGCCGCTGCTTGCACAGCGTAGCCACCTGTGGTCACTCTGCCGTTCGTTGACACACTCAACGAACGACCATTCCTTTGGCCATCTGGTGATGCTCAGCGGCAAGTCGATCATGCCGCCGGGGTTCGACGCGACGAAGCCCATGCCCTCTGACTGGCCGTCGATCGCGTCTGTCGCCCGGGCTGTCACCAAACCGCGAAATAATCTCCCCCCCGCCGCGGTCATCCCGGAAAAGCTGATTCACCGCAGCCGACGAGTGATCCCGGGCCAATTTGGCGGACTGATGGGCTCGCATCGCGATCCCTGGTTCATCGAGGCCTCATCCTTTGATCCAAACGTATATGGCGCGTATCCGCAGTATGCGTTCGACCATCAGGACAAACCGATTACGGTTGACCCGAATCGTAAGTTCCAAATTCCCGATCTATCATTGCCCCAAGGTTTTTCGGTCGATCGATTCGACCGGCGCCTGTCACTGTTGAATTCGATCGAACAGCAGCGAATCGACCTGGATCGCGCCGCGATCACTGAACCGTTCGACCGATCACGGCAACGTGCCATCTCGCTGCTGACCGATCCCAAAATCAAGCGATGCCTGGATGTCACGGGTGAGCCCGCAGAAACGCTCGACCGATACGGACGAAACTCGTTTGGCTGGTCGCTGCTGATGGCTCTGAACCTCGTTGAGGCCGGTGTGAATCTGGTCCAGGTAAATCTCGGCAATAACGAGACCTGGGACACTCACGGAGAGATGTTCCCACACCTGAAGAACCAGTTGCTTCCTCCGACGGATCAGGCCCTGTCCGCACTTCTCGACGATCTGGTCAGCCGCGGAATGCTCGATGACACGCTGATCGTGATGGCGGGCGAGTTTGGTCGGACGCCAAAGGTCTCTCATCTGCCCCAGCACTATAAGCTGCCGGGACGTGACCACTGGGGCCCGGTGCAGTCAGTTTTCTTCGCCGGCGGCGGTACTCAGGGGGGGCGAGTCGTCGGTTCGACAGACAAGACCGGTGGCTATCCGGCCACCGATGCGCAACGCCCCGAGAACCTCGCCGCCACAATCTACTCGGCGTTGGGACTTCCCGAGACGGCCGCGTGGCACGACGACACCCAGCGCCCGCACCACATCTTCGAAGGTGCTCCGATCGCTGGTCTGTTCTAATCCGACGAACCTGATCGCACAGCTGCGGCCAGATCTAGCAAATTCCTCCGATCGATCTTCCACTCTCAAGTCGCTTCGATACTCAATCGGGCAAACGTTTCTGCCGCAATGCGCCGTTTTTGAATCCACATTCCACACGAGCTGCACGGCCCTCTCTCGGCAAACTCCGCCAATTCTGAACCGAAACTTGAGGTTGTTGTGAAAACGACTGAAATTCGCGTTCACGGCAATAACTGCGAAGTTCACGAAGACTGCGTAGACTTTCGGGGCGCAAAAACAGGGCCTAAAGCCGTCAATCTCGCGCAAGTTTAACAGCTTCGCGTGGCCTTCCGCCGCCTGAAACCCCATCCCCAAAACGATCTACGTTGACACAAATTTAGAGCAAAATTACAGTCCTGGCCGTCTTGACCCCCGGTCAGGACAAGCCAACCAAGACCCAATGGACTGGGCATGATGCTTCGCAGGACGCAGGAATCGCGTTATCGAAACTCCCGACACGTAGAAGGTCTAGCCTGGCATGTCGTTCTGTTGGTGCATTTGATCGTTTGTGGGATCGGCTGTTCTGGATGTTATCAATCCACAGTTGTTCCGCCCATGACGTCAATCACGCCACCCATAAAATCGAACCCCGAACCACAACCGATGATTCCCGGCCCAACCGAGCCGGTCAATCCCCCCAGTTCTTACCCGATTGATCCGATTCGATCGACCAATCCCTGGAAACCCGAAGCGGATCTGCGTGAATGGAATTATATCGTTCTGCATCACACGGCATCTGAACGTGGAAATGTGGAAAGTATTCACGAAGAGCATTTGAAGCGAAAGGACAAGAATGGCGTGCATTGGTTAGGAATTGGTTACCACTTCGTGATCGGAAACGGAGATGGAATGGACGACGGTTCAATCGAACCAACGTTCCGCTGGCGGCAGCAACTTCAAGGGGCTCATGCCGGCATCGCAGACTACAACCAGCACGGGATTGGGATCGTCCTGATTGGAAATTTTGAGAACACCGCGCCCAGCACGGCACAAATGAATGCCGTGAAACAATTGGTCGGGGTTCTAAAACGAGAATTCGGCATCGCGAGTGGCAAGGTCATGGGACACGGCGACGTCAAAGCCACGGAATGTCCGGGCAAGTTGTTTCCTCTGAGCGAAGTGCGAGACACCATCGCATTCAGGGATGAACATGCCACAAATGGAACCACACACCGCGACGCCATTAGATTGATCAACCTGTCTGGAGAATCACGGAAATGACCGAACGCTCCTTTTTCGATTTCGGTTCGCGATCAGGCGATTTTGAGCGACTTGAGTCGGCGCCCTGGGTGATGCGCTTTCAGGATCTGGCGGGCTCGGTCGATTCGGTCGACGAGAACGTGATCGAAGCGACTTTCGATGAAGACACTCTACCGACCCATGGCGAAATCATCGAATTGATTGAAACCATGCATGCGGGCGAATCGAGCCCGTTCATCGAACGCGCGGCGACCGAGCGAGCTCACCAGGTCCATCTGCCCGAACACTACGAAGCACGCTACGCCTACCCGTTGGTCGTCTGGTTTCACGGTGAGGGAAGCTCGGAAGCCGAAATCCATTCGATCATGTCGGGGATCAGCGAACGCAATTTCATCGGTTTGGCAATTCGCGGTAACGTGAACTGTGACTCGAAATTCGGCTGGTCAATCTCTGCCGGACAACTCGAGACACTATCGGACGACGTGGAATCGCTGGTTCGGGGTTTGCGCCGTACGTACCACATTCATAGCGAGCGAATCTTTCTGGCGGGCTATGGCAGCGGAGCGTCGGCCGCGATGTCGCTGATGCTTCACCGGCCCGAATGGTTCGGTGGTGCCGCCTGCCTGTGCGGGAAGTACACGGACCTGCAGGTTCCAGAATCTCAGTACGGCGAACTGCAAAACAAGCGAATGATGCTGGCGACGTCGGTCTGCGATCGACTGAGTGGCGTTCGCGATGTCGTGACAGTTGGCCAAATGCTCTATGCGTCTGGCATGCAGATCGGTACTCGAGTTTATCAAGACGCCGGAACAAGCCCGACTAAGAAGATGCTGCAAGACCTGAATCTGTGGTTCATGGACGATGTTTGCTCGATGACGCCCTAAGTGGCAACCATGTGAATCGAGAGTTCAGTCAAGTTTCATGACTCCCCTGGCGCCGGCTTCGCCGCCAGGGCCTTCCGTCGAAGGGCGTACTGGCAAGTCGCAGCACCTCCAGTCCTGCGAAAAATCGATTAGGGCGTTGAGCGTCGCCTCAAGCGAGTGGCGGCATTCCACGGATCTGGCTTGCCATGGATCGTGGATTCGAGAAATCCCCCTTCAATTCTTCGCATGGCCACTTCCATCGCCCCCGCTGATGGTCTTTAATCTCACGACAGGACTCGTTGTGAGAACTCTGTCTTCGCGCCAAGGATGCGAAGAACCCGACTTCCGTCATCATTTCACTGATTCATGCTCATCACCTTGATCGGTTATCGCGGCACGGGGAAGACAACTATAGCGCCCCGCCTTGCGCAGCGACTGAAGTTCGACTGGATCGATGCAGACATCGAACTCGAACGGATTGCAGGCCGTTCGATTCGCGACATTTTCGCGACGGATGGTGAGCCCGAGTTTCGACGACTCGAACGCGAGAACCTTGTTCGGCTGCTAAAGCGGAATCGACTCGTACTCGCAACAGGCGGGGGAGCGATCTTGAACGACGCGACCCGCCTCGATCTTCGAGGGGCAGGGCCCGTGGTCTGGCTGAAAGCAAGCGTGGAAGCGATTTCCAAACGGATCTTGGTCGACGGCGGAGCTTTTGCAAATCGACCCAATCTGACGACGGGGGGCGGAATCGACGAGATTCGTACTCTGGTCGCTCAGCGCGAGCCACTCTATCAAGAATGTGCAACAATCTCGGTGCCGACGGACAGCCTGCCGATTGATTCGGTCGTCGAGCAGATTCTGAATCAACTGCCTGCGAACTATCGCCAGGAGACGAACGCGTGATTCCTGGTGATATCCCTCAGCCGATCGTCCTGTTCTGGCTGTTCGTGTTTGGATCGGTCGTGGGAAGCTTTCTCAACGTTTGCATCTACCGGATTCCACAACACGATCGGTTGTGGGATCAGTTGAGCGGATTGAATCATCCACCATCAACGTGCCCGTTTTGCAAGAAGCGAATTCTGGCCATCGACAATATTCCGATCTTCGGCTGGCTGTGGCTACGCGGTCGCTGTCGCTTCTGCCGACATTCGATCCCGATTCGATATGCTTTGATCGAGTTCTTTAACGGCTTGCTGTGGGTGGCGCTCTATGTCGCCATCGTACCGGCGGGCTTTCATGCGAAGGTCGAAACGAGCTCGCTCTATTCCACACTCGGGGCCTTGGGACAGCCGGGCATCGGTTATCCACAACTGATCTGGCTCGTGAATGCGGAGTTCATCTACTACCTCATTCTGGCCGAAGCTCTTCTGGTTGCGACGTTTATTGACTTCGACTTGATGATCATTCCGGACGGCGTGACCGTACCGGGAACGATTCTGGGCCTGATTGGGGGAACCATTTTGGGAACTCCGACACTCTGGCCGACCTGGTTTTTTGCACAGCGTGAACTCAACGGCCTGCAAACCGTCTTGCCCGACGCATTGCAGTGGATGTTGACCATTCCCGAACAGATCGTCTGGTTCAATGCGCATCCGCACTGGCACGGATTCGTCAACAGCCTCTTGGGAATGATCGTGGGCGCGGGAACGGTCTGGATGGTCCGGATCATGGGGAACTGGGCGTTCGGCCGTGAGGCGATGGGACTGGGTGATGTGACGCTGATGGCGATGATTGGCAGCTTTATCGGCTGGCAACCGTCACTCATCGTCTTTTTCATGCTGGCGCCTCTTACCGCATTGGCGGCAGTCGCCATCACATTCTCGTTGCGTTTCAACCGCGAAATCCCGTTTGGCCCCTACCTGAGTGCGGGGGCCCTGCTGATCGTGTTCCTGTGGCGATCCTATTTTTCTGGCTTGGAAGTCTTCTTCGGGCGCGGACCGTTTCTGCTTATCATCTTTGCGCTGATGGGGATGATCTTTTTCCCATTGCTGGTCCTCATTCGTGGTATCAAGCAATGGCTGGGGTTCAAGGACGATTTTGGCGAGGGCACGTATCAAGAGGGCGAATGGACGTCCGGTGATCAGTTGGCGTTCTATGCCAACAAGGACGAGCGAACGACTCAAGAGTCACTGACCCCCAAGACCTGGTGGCCTGGATCTTCCGCGGGACAAGCGACGTCGTACTCAAATCGTTGGCGTGGAATTCGGTGACAACGAATTCTGCGTGGACTTGCTCAAGAGTCTGTTGAATCTTTGACGCCGGCTATCGCGCCAATGCGGTCAGGATGTCTCGCGCGGCCCTCGTTGGAACCAGCGCCGTGTCCGCAATTCCCGAAACGACGCGAGTGATATTGTGATCAACCTGATCCGGCACTTTCCACGCGGTCCCATTGGCGGCCGTCAGATAGGCAGACAGCGTATGATGCCCGCTTCCAGGGCGTTCGCCGATCAGATGAATGATCGTCCGCGAATCAGGAAGTCCGCCGAACAGAATCTCGCCGATTCTGTAACCCGCACGAACGCGTCCACTATTCACGACGAAGATCTGAGGAGCAACGCGCAAGCCTGACTGTGTCAGCAACGGGCGAAGTTCGTCGAGCAATGGTAACAGGTTTCCTTCGTCCATCATCGCCAGCGCATTCAGACCTTCCGAAACGACGATGACCGTATCCCACCGCTGTGTCTGTGCGACCTTCCACTGCTCCAACAACCGACATGATTCGTCAGAAAGATGCTCACCCGAGGTTGGATGCAGGATGTAGTCGTTGCGATTGGACGAACGTGTCGCAAGGGGGATGGCATTCGGGATGCGTTTGACGAAAGTGGGGTCCCACTCTTTCCAAATACAGCGTTTCGCGTCTTCGTAAACGGTTTGAATTTCAGCTCGAATCTTTGGCGCCAATTCCGACGGACGCTCACCAAAGCCTTGTGCGAGAAAGACGCCGCGTTGCCGGATTTCGGCGATGATCCGATTGGACTCGGCCACAATTTCGGCGTCGGTACGAACGTCGTTTTTTCGGCGGCAGTACTGCAAGTAGACCCAGGTCGGATCGCCAAAGTGCTCTGTCGGTTTTCCGTCCGCGCTGATGACGCCAATCTGCTGGAAGAAGGACCACATGCGATCGTCGACACGATATCCGAATTTTTCTCGAAGACGAACATGGTCCTGAAACCCGGTTGTCAGATACCCCAGCATCGGATCAATCTTGGTCGGAAGCGCCATCAAGTATGCCGGGTTCGCGGGAGCAATATGTTCCAGGCACCAGTCCAAGTCATCGAGAGAAATATCCATGTGGAGAGTCGAGCAGACATCAAGTCCGATGGTTAGGCCGTGCAGCTTGCCCATCACGATATCTTCCAGACAGCAACGGACGAGTTGTTCGCGCGTGCGAAACACCTCGGGGCCGATGAATCCAGCAACGTCATTGATGTGCAGCCAAGCCTGATTGACGGGAATATTCTTGGCCTTCGCAATTTCGTGAGCCATCCCGCGTGCAAATCCATACTTGCGAGATTCGAGCAACACCATGTCGCAGCCATGCCCGTGGCCATTCGTGAAATCGGCCCCTTGCCCCGATTCTAAATACAATCCAAACCGCCCCGTTCGACTTCGGGCGTACTGGGCCATCTTCTCGAGACTGATGTCGAACGTCGCATTGGCATCGTCGTTGCCTGCGATACTCTGAAACCAGAACTCCGTTGAACCTGGATGTACGCGTTCGACTTCCGCCTGCACGTCGATATGGGCGAGCACGCAATGGGGAATCACGTGGTCAATCTGAAAGGTCTTGAGCACGTCCTGCAGGGCCAGTTCCACCGCCGCGACGGAACGGGGGTCACTCGAGACAGGATTGGTTCCGAGCAGGACATCGCCGACAGCGTACGCGAAGGCATCGAAGACTTGAAAACGGATATCGTCGACATTGTCCGTCGGCGAATTTGGTTGCACACGCGCGCCCAGATATCCTTGACTTCCAATATTCGAACCGTGCAGCGGATGGAAGATCGTCCGGCCGATTGCGATCAGCTCGTCGTTGCTCATCAACCGCACGAGGCACGCAATGACGTCGCTCGTCAATCCTGGCAGGATCGACTTCAGTTCGGCGGCGCTGGATGTCAGCAAGCACTGCTTCAACGCCCCAACCGTCCGCTGGGCCCAGATTCCGAGTGCATCGCGCGACGCGAAACTGTCGTTCCATTGGGAAAGTTGGTCTTTCCAAGGTGGATGAGCCATAAGATCCGAGACAACCGTGTTTGCCAAAAGCTCGCGTGCCCGGCTGCGGCCGACATCATTTGCGGCTGCCACACCGATCAAGGCATCGCCTTCTTTGAACTCGTTTGCGGCCCCCAGGATCTGCTGATAATCGCGAATCTCGAACTTACCGCACTGTCGCTGGAGATACGAGAAAATGTCTTCCTCGAAACGAATGGTGGCAATGTCCACCCCCTGGCTGGGCGGTTCGGCCCAAGCGAGAGTGGGAACTAGCCCGCGCCCGAATGCGAGTGGAACTGAAACAGCCGCGAGGAATTGACGCCGGTTGAACATGATCTGGTCGGATCCCCAGTAGAGAAGTTCCGAAATGATACCTGAAAACGACGATCTTCGACCAGCGCGGGTTTGGAGAACTGCGAAATCCGAAGAAAGATCGGGTATGCTCGCAGGGCGGAATGCAGATCGAACCAAATTCGATCTTTGGAAACGATGAATCAACCTGGAACGCAGCGCGACGGCGAAATCGGGCGCGAGTTGGAGAGATGGCAGATGGAGGTTTCCGCGAACGAAAGTTCTCCTGGTTTTGTAAGTCAATTGGCGCTTTGTGTTGCGCGGTTTTCGACATCCGCTTGGATCGGCGCCGCATCGCTGTTCGTCGTGGTGAGCATCTTGGAAGTCACCAATCCGGGATTTGACGCGACGACAAAAGACATGCTCGTCGCACTGCGATTCCCCATGTTCTACCTGTTCGGTTCAAGCCTGATTGGCCTGGGCTGGCTGGGAACATTGGTCACCGGAAACAAGGAATTGCCAGCCGGTCGCCGACGAGTGGCCCTGCTGCTGTTGGCGGCGGTTCTGCTGCTGATGGTGGTCGACTATCTTTGGATCTATCAACCACTGTTGCAACTGGTCGAGCCACCGGGCCAAACGAAACCATCCAGCTTCGCCCGCTATCACGACGCCTCGAAAAAGATCAATCTGGTCGGCCTGACATTCGGTTTCGTCGCCGTGCTGCTCTTGAATTGGCCCGCGAGAATCACTTCCATGCACCGTGGCGAGGGCGCACTCCCCCACGCAGGAAATGGAGCCTCCTGACATCGTTGAGATGGTGGTCCAGTGCTTCGCAGACACCGCAACGTCACGACGACGATCGCAAGGACTTAAAGGTTGTCACGCCCTCCGTGACTTGAATGAACCGTGTCACGACTCCTTCTCTGGATTAGGGTCCACCATGAACTTCATTGATGCCCATGTGCATGTTTGGACACCCGACACCGAACGCTATCCACTGGCAGCCGGGTTTCGAATTGAAAACATGGATCCCCCCAGTTTCACCACGGAGGAATTGAGTGAGCAGGCCGTTCCTGTCGGAGTCGATCGCGTCGTGCTGATCCAGATGTCGTTTTACGGTGTCGACAATTCCTACATGCTGGATGCCATCGCCAAACAACCCGCACGATACCGCGGAGTGGCGGTCATTGATTCGGATCGGCCCAATGTGGCCACGACGATGCGAGACCTGAAGAAAAAGGGTGTGCGGGGATTCCGTATTTATCCGAAAGACCAAGCGATCGATCGATGGTTGTCTACGGACGGAATGCGTGCCATGTGGAAGTGTGGCAGCGAAGAGAATCTGGCAATGTGCTGCTTGATGGGCCCCGACGGACTGCCCGCGCTCGATAAGATGTGTGACGAGTTTCCCAATACGCCGGTCGTCATTGACCACATGTGCCTGATTGGGGCCAGCGGCCGTCTGAACCCGCAGGAAATTCAGGCACTGTGTAATATGGCAAGGCACAAGCAACTCTCAGTCAAGGTGTCGGCATTCTATGCGCTAGGACACAAGAAGTCCCCCTACCAGGATCTGGTGCCGCTCATCCGTCGATTGTGCCACGAGTTTGGGACGGATCATTTAATGTGGGCGTCCGACAGCCCGTTCCAGGTCGTCAACGGGCATACCTATAAAGCGTCGATCGATCTGATTCAGTCGTCTCTCGATTTCCTGAAACCAAATGACCTGGAGTTTCTATTGAGGAAGACCGCGGAACGCGTTTTTTTCCGCTAATTGTATTTGAGCTTCGCCCTGTGCGAGGATCGAGCTTCACGTCGCCGACAGAACTCTCGTCACATTCAATCCCGCGTGTTTCAATAGGCCGTCAACGCTTGCTCCGATGCGTGTCGTTGACCGTCTGAAGAATGGCATCGGCGATGTTCCGCGCGGCTTTGGGCCGCGCAAGCGCGCGCGCGGCCCAACCCATCTTGCGGCGTCGATCAGGATCGGCTGCCAACGCGGCCATGGCTCGAGCCAGATTCGCTGCGGTGTCTTCTTTCGGCTCGACATGTTCGACCATCATCGCCGCCCCCTGGTCGACGAAGACCTGAGCGTTCGCCCGTTGGTGGTCGTCGGCGGACTGCGGATAGGGAAGCAGGATCATCGGAAGTCCGGCACACGCAAGTTCGGCCAAAGTAGTGGCCCCCGCTCGTGAGATAATCCAATCAGCGTTTGCGTATTCACCTGGCATATCACGAAAGAATGGCTCGACGACGGCGGAGATCCCCAGCTCACGATAGGCCTCGGCGATCTGAGCGGCCTGTCGTGGCCCCGATTGGTGCGCGATTTTCCAGAGGATGCGATCGCCTTTCAACTGACGGATCGCAGATACGACTGCGTCATTCAGCGATTCGGCCCCCTGACTGCCGCCAAGAATCAATAGTCGGATTGTCCGGCTGGTCAGGTCTGCAGAAAGCGGCGCTGCCCGATCGTAGAGCACAGCGATCTGTTCACGAACGGCGTTTCCCGTCATGACCACGTCACTGGTTGCCCGCAATCGCAATCTGGATTGTTCGAACGAAATACAAACTCGATTGGCGAACCGACAAAGCCAACGTGTCGTACGCCCCGGGATGACATTTTGTTCCAGTAGGACGACAGGAATTTTAAGTCGACTCGCGGCCCAGACCAGCGGAGCGCTCGCGAACCCACCCAGACCGATGACGGCCGTCGGTTGCAGTTCCAATAGCAGACGCGAGGCCTGTCGGCAGGCTCGTCCATTCTGCCAGAGGAAACGAAACGGGTTCCGCTTCAGTGTGGTCGAGGGTTCGACCGGAAGCACCTGATGCTCAAAGTGATGTTCGCTGACAATCATCGATTCAATGGCGCGTGTGGACCCCACAAAGACAATGCGCGACCCAGGATCATCCGCAAGCAATTGATGCGCGACGGCGATGCCTGGGAACAGATGGCCTCCCGTACCGCCACCAGCGAAAATATAGGTTGCTGCGGACGTCATCGACTGGTGAACTCGGCTTTCGTCGGTTGAGCTCGAGACGGTTTTCATCGAACGAGAATCATGGCTCGCAACACAATCTGAAAACGAAATTCGTGAGACCTTCAGTCTGAGCGAAGTTTTTGCAACATGCCAGCCGCTCTTGAGCGGTTTTTGCCGATCACAAGCAGTGGTCCTGAATTTTGCGTCAGGCTGAGTCAGCCAAAATGACTTAATCGCTCATTGAATTGCGATGCATATAAATCACTTAAAACAACTTACGACTTAAGTCACAAAAGGACAATCAGCCTTAATCGATTGATATTCACATTGATTCACCTGCGCAATCTCACGTAGAACCCGCAGACCTACGGCCCACAGTCTTCGGCGCCGTCAAACTCCCCGTCGTGCACAGCCCTCAAATCGAGTCAAAGATGGCCAACATTCGCGCAAAAAGCCATGTGAACCTGTTGCACAATACACTCTTGAAGCCAGATCGCGCATCCGCCATCGTGCCGGGGCGACACCTTGCAGACGCTCGAGGGCGACGTCTGGCGCGAGCCTGTGCCCGAACAGTCTGTCTCGCGATTCTCTCGTGGATGTCCACGGCAGCAGCCATGGGGCAGTCCATCAATGTGGGAACCTCTGTCGACTTCAATGCCGCCATTCAAACGATCAACAGCAATCCGACGACGGCCTACACGCTCAACTTGACGAGCGGATTCACCATGGGGCAGCAGTCCCCCGACTTCGCCAGCAATTCGAATATCACGCTGACGGGCAATACGAACACGATCGATGGGGCAGGATCTTACCAGCCGCTGATCATCGATAGTGGAACCGTCACACTGCAAAACCTAAGCATTACCAACACCGGACAACCCACCATGGTCAATGGGGGCACACTGGTCGATAAAACGGGTAGCCTACAAGGAGACGTCATCAACAATGGTGCTGTCGCGTTCAACACGTCCGACAGCTTTACCTACACGGGCGACATGTCAGGAACCGGTAGCGTGCTTGTCACGGGAACCGGAACGATCACCTTCAATGGCTCGAACAGCTACACCGGCGGCACAACGGTCGATGCCTATACGACCCTGGTGGGGACAACGGACAGTATCCAAGGAAATATCGTCGACAATGGTGTTGTCACATTCAATCAGTCGACCGCTGGAACATACGCGGGTGCGATCTCTGGTGCTGGAAGCGTCGTGATCTCCGGAACGGGAGCAGTCACATTCACCGGCGCCAATAACTATTACGGCGGAACAACGATCTCCCAAGGCAGCACACTCATTGGATCGACCGACAGCCTGTTGGGAGTCATCACAAACGGCGGAACGTTGAAAATCGATCAGGCCACCACAGGCACACTTGCCGGCAATGTGATCGGGACGGGAAGTGTCGTGATCGGTGGTGGTGGAACCGTCAACCTGATCGGAGCGAATTTCTACAGCGGGGGAACCACGCTCACCAGCGGTACGACGGTGATTGGGAATACTGACGGTATTCAGGGCAATTTCGTGAACAATGGCTCCGTGACCATCGATCAGAATGCCGTAGGGACCTACCGAGGAAACATGTCTGGCGCCGGGTCAATGACACTGACCGGTGGAGGGACCATCACATTCACAGGAGTCAACAGTTACACCGGAGGCACGTCCATTGGTAGCGGCACGACGCTGATTGGATCGACGAGCAGTCTTCAAGGGAACATCGACGTCAACGGTCTCTTGAAAGTTTCACAGGTTGCGAGCGGTACGTTGTCGAGCAACATTAGCGGGAACGGCAGCGTCGAAATCAATGGTGCAATTTCCATGACGGGTCACAATTCCTACTTGGGAGGAACCACGGTCGACGCGGGAGGATCGCTGACAGGGACCAGCCTCGCCGTCCAAGGCAACATCGTCAATAACGGGTCGGTGACCTTCCAGAATATGAACGCGTTGATTCCTGGTGGCGGCGGAGGTGTCGTCACGCCGGCCATCGTGATTCCGGGCATGACGTCATTCACCAATACCTATTCTGGGAACATGTCGGGAACCGGATCTGTCCACCTGACGGCGGGCGGTCCGTACTCGTTCTTCGGGACGAATACCTACACCGGCGGAACAACCGTGGATGCCAACGCACTCCTGTATGGCAACACGAATAGCATTCAGGGAAACATCGTCAACAACGGCCTGGTGGAAATCAGCCAAGGAACAAATGGAACTTATGCAGGCAATATGTCGGGAACGGGTGGGGTGGGGATTGGTGGCGGTGGTACGTTCACGTTGTCCGGAACAAACACGTATCTCGGCGGCACGACGCTCGGCAGCCTGACGACGTTGATCGGAACAACCAACAGCCTGCAGGGCCCTATTCTGAATGACGGCACGGTTCGATTCGATCAGACCACAAGCGGCACGTTTGCTGGCGCAATGAATGGAGCCGGGAAGGTCGAAATCAGCGGAACAGGACCGGTAACGTTTTCGGGAACAAACGGCTACAGCGGCGGGACGACGATCAACACCGGCAGCATCTTGATCGGCACCACGAACAGCCTGCAAGGTGCGATCACGAACAATGGAACCGTTCGTTTCAGCCAATCGGCAAGCGGGGCTTATCTGGGAAACATGACTGGAACCGGTCATGTCGACATCAATGGATCGGGCACGGTCGGATTCTTTGGGACCAACACCTACACTGGCGGCACATCGATTAACAATGGCGCGACCCTTTACATCGGCGGCACGACGAGTGGTTCACTCGATGTCAATAATGGCGGCACGCTGCGTGGTTATGGCGCGGTTGGAAGTACCTTCGTGCATGCCGGTGGGACGATCGCTCCCAATATTTTGAACGAACCTCAAGTCACATTCGCCCCCATCTATATCAGTTATCCACTTCCGACGACTTCCGATCCAACGGCCTACAGTTTGAAGATCGATGGTCACTTTACTCAGGGGACAGGCAGTACCTACACAACCGCATTGAGTGCCCAGGGGAATGATCAAATTAAGGTCACCGGCGCGGCCGAGATCCAAGATGGCGCCCGCCTCAACGTCGTTGTCGATTCAGGAACTTACACCGTTGGCAAAAAATATGACATTTTGACGGCGGGCGATGGAATTAGCGGCAAATATTCGACGGTCGCGTTTTCTTCGTTCAATCAACACATTGAGTTCGTACAGGTCTACAGCCAGAACGACCTGACCCTGGTGGTCAATTCCACGCTGGCGGGGTCGGCCACTTCCGCCAATCAGTTGGCGATCGCGAGGGCCATCGATCAAAGCAGTGGCGTTGCAACGGGCGACTATGCCAATGCTGTCACCCAACTCACCTTGCTGAACGGCGGAGCGCTGACAGGAGCCCTCAATCAACTGTCCGGCGGGATCTACCCCAACTTGGGCACGATCGAACGTCAGACGACAACCGTGGAAATGCAGCTTCTTAGCAACCGTCTGGCGGGATTGTCCGGTCCCGGTATTCCCCCGGTGAATGTCGCACAGCGACCGACAAACGTAAGACTAGTCTCACGACAGATGGAGAGTGACCCCACCCTCATTCCGGGTGACGGGCGAGTGGCCGCACAGGGCTCGGGCTGGACCACCTGGGGACAAGGTTTCGGCTTGGGCGGTAGCCTCAACGGCGATGGCAATGGAAGCGGCGTCAACTATCGCCTGGGTGGGACCTTGTTCGGAATCGAACGCTGGCTCGGCGAGAGGACCCTGGTCGGTGTGCTGGGAGGATACTCGTACACATCGCTCCACGATCGCCAGGACAGTTCGAACGCCAACATCAACGGCTTCCAGGTCGGCCTGTATGAACTGCACCGAGCCGAATCACTGTACCTGTCGAACATTGATGCCTTCGGAAACAATCAGTA
The DNA here is from genome assembly GCF_000255655.1 of Schlesneria paludicola DSM 18645. Classification (NCBI taxonomy): domain Bacteria; kingdom Pseudomonadati; phylum Planctomycetota; class Planctomycetia; order Planctomycetales; family Planctomycetaceae; genus Schlesneria; species Schlesneria paludicola. Next base: position 3,447,468 of record NZ_JH636434.1, read on the forward strand.
CGACGTGACCCGCCCGATCAATTTCGGAAACGTTTCTCAAACCGCGACGGGAAGCATGAACGGAAACCGCTGGTCGCACTACACCGAAGCAGGCATGACGTTTGAGGCCGACGAAATCCGCATTCAACCTTTTATCGGCCTCCAGTACATGTATCTCGACCAAGGGGGCATGACGGAATCAGGCGCCGGGACCTTGAACTTGAGTACCGACCACCAAAGCATCAGCAGCGTCCGAAACAATTTTGGTGTCAGGGCGTATCAGGAGGCAACCTGGGGCAACACACTCGTGATTCCATCGATCTCGGCCAGTTATCAGCACGAATGGGGCAATGGGACTCAGTTGGTCACGTCATCGCTGGCCGGTGCACCGACCGTCCAGTTCACCACGGCCGGAACCAAAGTGGGTCGCGATTTCGGACTGTTCACGCTGGGCGGAACCGCGTTCTTAACCGACAATTTAAGCGTCTATGGCCTGGTCGATGCGCAGGTGGCATCAAATTATTTTGCGGTGATCGGATCAGGCGGGGTGCAGTACGCGTGGTAGACGCATGAATGGCGTCGGCGTTTGCCACCAACGCCATTCTCATTGTGAACGAAATCATGCGCGGCTTTTGTCACGGCTGGCGGCGAAAAACCGGGCTGGTCACGCTGGTCCTGGCCTGCCTGTGTATGTGCGGCTGGATGAGAAGCACCTGGGTTGTCGACGAACTTCTCTGCGTGACTGATCGTGACAAGCTGCACGCGATCTACACCTGCCGAGTCGGAATCGGCTGGAGCAAATTGCACAAAACGGTGTCCGCCTCCGACTTCGTACCGCCATTTGGATTTCGATCGCTGCAGTCAGGTTCATTCACTTTGACATCCAACTCCATGGTGCGTCCATTCAATTGGAACCGCGATGGGACGCACAATTGGGGTTCGCAATTCCTTGGCTTTCGCTCCGGGACTTGGGAATGTCGGACAACTCCCCCTGCGCCCCTCGAAGTCAGCGAAATTCGGGTCTGGATTGCACCCTATTGGATATTCGTCTGGCCGCTGGCGCTGACGTCCCTTTGGCTGATATTCCGAGTTCCGCCGAAATCGTCCCTCGAAAAATGCGACACCTGCGATTCCGAATGAACATCGGGCCAGAGTGAATTTGGCAAGGTCGAGTTCCCATGGCCGTCGAATCTAAGTTCATTACCGGTTTCACATTGTCGCAAATCGGATGCTTGCCTGCCGTTCGCCGGGCAACCAAGCGGATGGGGCCGCCAAATCTTTCGGGGCCCGATCCCGTGCGTCTCGCCGCCGGAAAAATCCACTGTTTTGCACCAATCACAACGAATCTGCCGCGTCCCAGAACCTGACGATGATTGCGGGTGTCAGAGCGAAGCGAGTATCATACGGGGCTGGTGATTTGCCCCGATTTGGGCAGGTTCTCGCCAGAAAATTCCAGGTTCGAACGGCGGTTGAGAGGAAAACGTACTGTGTTTGGAACAATGGCGATGGTGGGAGCGACCGGCGCGGTGGGTCGCATCATGTTGCAGCTTCTGGAAGAAAGGCCGATGCTCGCCAAAACGTATCGGTTTCTCGCTTCATCCCGTAGCGCCGGTTCCAAACTGAAATTCAAAGACCGCGAGTACACCGTCGAGCTGCTCGAACCAGCCGCCTTCAAAGGCGTCGATCTGGTCATCGCCAGCACGCCAGATGAAGTTGCGGCCGAGTTTCTGCCGCATGCCGTTGCCGCCGGATGTAAAGTCATCGACGAATCGGGCTTTTTCCGTATGAAGCCGGATGTCGCTCTGGTCATTCCGGAAATCAATCCGCAAGACGCCCTGAATGCCAAAGGGATCATCGCCAGCCCCAATTGCTCGACGACCCAGATGGTTATGGCGCTGAAGCCGCTGCACGACGCCGCCAAAGTCAAACGCGTGATCGTCAGTACCTATCAGGCGGTCAGCGGCGCTGGCCTGCAAGGGACGGAAGACTTGATCGAAGGAACGCGAGCTAACCTGGCGGGCACGGCTTACGAACACAAAGTGTTCAAGTCGCCGATCGCCTTCAATGCCATCCCCCAGATCGGCGGATTCAAGGAACAGGGTTACACCAGCGAAGAAATGAAGATGGTCTACGAGACTCGCAAGATTCTCGGAGATCAATCCATTCTGGTCTCGGCGACCTGCGTCCGCATCCCTGTCGCCAACTGCCACAGCGAAACGATTCTCGTCGAGACCGAACGACCCGTCTCGGTCGAAGAAGCCAAGAAGCTGTTCGCCGCCTTCCCCGGAATAAAGGTTGTCGATGACGAAACGCAGGGCGGCTATCCAATGCCCAACACCTGCACCGGCAGCGATCTGGTGTATGTCGGCCGAATTCGCAAAGACCTGACCAATCCTAACGGGCTGAATTTCTGGTGTGTCAGCGACAACCTTCGCAAGGGAGCCGCCACAAACGCCGTACAGATCGCGGAACTGCTGGCCAAGCATCACAAGGCTTGATTCTGGCGTTCGAGCTGAATCAAGCAGGTGTTGTGTCAGTCACAACGGAATGACGACCGGGTTTACCATCGAAGTCGTCATTTATACTGAAACCCTGAAGAGCGCTGGCACTGCCAGTGGCACACAAGAAATGACATTGGGGCGAAATCCGAGACGACGTCTGTCCAACTCGGATGCGCGAATTTCATTCCTCCGCAACTGAGTGCCGAAGAGCTTGTTCGGCAGAAACTCTAGAAGAATCGACAATGCAGTCATTTTCTTATCGCAACGGTGACCTCTATTGCGAAGATGTTTCGGTTTCGAAGTTGGCCGAACAATACGGCACGCCGCTTTGGGTGTATTCCAAAGCGTTCATCCTCGGACAACTGAAGCAGATTCAAACCGCGTTCGCCGAAGTGGACCCGGTCATTTGCTACTCGGTCAAAGCGAATTCCACGCTGGGCATCCTGCAAGTGATTCGCGATGCGGGCTGCAGTTTTGACGTCGTATCGGGCGGCGAACTCTATCGCGTGAAAGCTGCCGGGGCCGAAACAACAAAGGTCGTTTTCGCAGGGGTTGGCAAGACCGACGAAGAAATTCGATTCGCTCTCGAGAGCGATATTCTGATGTTCGACGTCGAAAGCGAACAGGAACTCGATGCGATCGCCGCCGTCGCCGGCAGCATGGGTCTGGTCGGTCGCGTGGTGCTGCGACTGAACCCGGATATCGATGCCAAGACGCATTCGAAGACAACAACCGGGAAGAAGGGGAACAAGTTCGGCATGGATATCGAACGGTTCCGCGAACTGGCCGCGAAAGTCTTGCGAGACAAGCGGCTGGCACTGAAGGGCATTCATATGCACCTTGGTTCGCCGATCCTCACGACGGATCCTTATGCGGCCGCCGGACGCAAAGCGGTCGAAGTCGTCGAAGCACTGCGCCGCGATGGACACGATATCAACTGGATCAACCTCGGCGGTGGTTTCGGAATCAGTTATCGCGGCAACGAAGGATTGCCAGCGTCAGCGTATGCCGAAGTCATTGTTCCGTCCGTGAAGGAAGCCAAGTGCCGCTTGGCGCTGGAACCCGGCCGATTCGTCGTCGGGAACTCGTGCGTGCTCGTCAGCCGCGTGGTCTACACCAAGCGAGAAGGCGGAAAACTGTTCGTGATTCAAGACGGTGCCATGAACGACCTGATCCGTCCGGCAATGTACGACTCGTTCCATCGCGTCTGGCCAGTCAAGCCGGCCGTGGCCATGCCAGATGACGTCGAAGGGGAAATCCCCGGCTGCGAGAAAACCGACGTCGTGGGGCCGATCTGTGAATCAAGTGATTACTTTGCCAAGGACCGGTATCTTCCTGCGATGAAGCGGGACGACTTGCTAGCAACGTTCAGCGCCGGGGCGTATGGAACGGCGATGAGTAGCAACTACAACTCGCGGCCACGTGCGACGGAATTGCTGGTCGACGGATCGACGGTCAAAGTCATTCGCCGTCGTGAGACCTACGAAGATCTGGTCGCGCACGAACTGGGCTGATCACAGACCATTCCACGAAAAGGTCCGGCATGCAGGCAGCGAACAGGTCAGAGTTCGACACGATCGTGCTCGGCGTTGGCGGGATGGGTTCCGCTGCCTGCTTCGAGCTTGCACGGCGCGGGCAGCGTGTCTTGGGCTTGGAGCAGTTCTCGCTGGTTCATGATCATGGCAGTTCCCACGGCGAATCGCGGATCATCCGAAAAGCGTACTTTGAGCACCCGGACTATGTGCCGCTCTTGCATCGTGCCTACGAACGCTGGCACGCACTGGAACACGCGACAGGACAAGAACTCTTCAGCCCGACGGGACTCGTCCTGTCGGGACCGCCTGACGGCGAAACGATTCAAGGAGCCCGGCATTCCGCGAATCTGCACGGACTGGACCTGATCGACCTGACTCCAGCCGAAGCATGCCAGCGTTTCCCCGGCATGCAATTTCCCGCGGACCACGCCGTCGCCTTCGAACCAGGAGCCGGAACACTGTTCGTCGAACAATGCGTCCGTGCGCATCTCGACGAGGCGGTGCGGCATGGTGCAGTCCTGCATGAGCAGGAACAGGTTCTGAACTGGTCTTCTGACGGACAGACGATTCGAGTCCGCACCAGCGTCGGTGAATACCGGGCAAATCACCTGGTGATCACCGCTGGCGCATGGGCGAACGAGTGCCTTGTCGATGTCGGGGTCGCGCTCACGGTCCTTCGCAAGTTCGTGGGCTGGTTTCCCATTCAACGTGCGGGCGAGTACTCAGCCGCCACGGGAACTCCCACCTATTTCTTCGAGTTGGGGCAGCATACGTTCTATGGCTTCCCCAGTTTCGACGGTACTTCTCTCAAGATGGCCGAACATTCGGGTGGTGAACCCGTTGCCGATCGGAGCCGAGTCGATCGGGAATGCCATCCTGCGGACCTGGATCGATTGCAGTCGTTTTTAAGTGCACAACTACCGGGAATTGGCCTCAAACCCGTCAAGCACTCCGCTTGCCTATACACGATGACGTCCGATCAGCATTTTGTGGTCGACCGGCATCCGCGTTGGAAAAACGTCGCATTCGCAGCCGGCTTTTCGGGACACGGATTCAAATTCTGCTCGGTGATTGGCGAAATTCTGGCCGATCTGGTCACCGAAGGGCGGGCCTCACTGCCAATCGAGTTCTTATCGCTGGCGCGACCGGGCCTCGAGTTTCGCCCGAAATAGCCTCGTCTTGGGATTCCCCTGCCTTTGATTTCCTCTGACTTCCCTCGTTACCAAGCTCCTCGGCATATTGCATGGTTACCAAACTCCTGCTTGGCAACGATGCAAGCGTCTTGGAATTCTCCAAGTCGCATTCCCGCTCAGTAGAAACTGAAATCGCAAGGGGCGTTACCAAGCGGGAGCTTGGAAACGAGGGAAAAACTTCCGTTTGGTAACCGGAGAAGATGGAAGAAAAGCGGGTAGATACGCGGCGTAATCCCACACGCCTGTCTCGGCTGACCAAACCCAAAAAGTTCGGTACAATCCTCTCATCATGGCAGGAAATTCATTTGGACAGGCGTTTCGAATCACGACGGCGGGCGAAAGCCACGGGCCCGCGAATGTGGTTATTCTCGATGGCGTTCCCCCCGGCATCCCGCTGACGGTCGACGATTTACAGGTCGATCTCAATCGCCGTCGGCCCGGCCAAAGTCACATCGTGACTCAGCGTGACGAATCCGACACGCCCGAGATTCTGTCCGGTGTGTTCGACGGACGGACAACCGGGACGAGTCTCGCCATTCTGATTCGCAATCAGGATCAGCGCAGCAAAGACTACGGCAATATTCAGCACGTGTATCGCCCCGGTCACGCCGACTACAGTTTCGACGCAAAGTATGGCTTTCGTGACTATCGCGGTGGGGGACGCTCGAGCGCCCGTGAAACCACTGTACGCGTCGCGGCGGGGGTCGTCGCCAAAAAGATCCTGCAGCAGGCATTTGACGGTCGGGTCGTCGGATATGTCACACAGGTGGGCGACGTGAAGGCCACTGTCACGAATCCTGCGAGTGTCACACTGGATCAAGTGGAAAAATTGCCCAGCGGCGAACCAAACATCGTTCGCTGTCCTGATCTTGTTGCAGCGGCGAAGATGATCGAACTGATCGAAACGATTCGAAAAGAAGGCGATTCGATCGGCGGAGCGGCCGAGATTGTTGCGATCAATATTCCCGCCGGGCTGGGTGAACCGGTCTTCGACAAAATCAAAGCCGATCTGGCAAAGGCCCTGTTCAGTCTGCCGGCCGTACTAGCCGTCGAATACGGGATTGGATTCGGCTGTGTCGCGATGCGCGGTAGTGAGCACAATGATCACTTCCTGCCCGATCCTGAACATCCCGTCCACGGACATCCGGGAATCACGACCCAGACGAATCGGCACGGCGGAATGCTGGGAGGAATCACGACCGGGCAACCGATCATTCTCCGTGCCGCGGTAAAACCGACCAGCAGCTTGCCGATTGAACAGCCGACAGTCACCAATCAAGGTGAAGCCACGACCATCCGCACGAAAGGCCGTCACGATCCGTGCCTGCTGCCACGGTTCATTCCAATGGCCGAAGCCATGGTCGCGATTGTTCTCGCCGATCACTGGCTGCGCTGGCGCAGCCAGACAATTTGCTGAAAGAACGCATGGTCGGTGCCTCTGGGCATCTCAAATGCCCCAAGATCGTCAGTCCTCCGCGAACTCTGTGTCTTCGTGCCTCCCCTCGCGTCAATGTGTGGGGAGCCATAATCGTCGTCACAGGGATTCAGCAAAGTCACTGACCGATCTGATTCTCGCTACGAAGTTGCCGTGCCCGGGCACGAAGTTCTTCGTCGGGAACGATCTTCTTTGGCGCAAGGTCAAACGAAAACACACGACGATCAGTGACTCGACGTGGTGAGAAGTTGTCGGCGAAGAACTCGATGACCGGCCACTGGTACCAGGGAGCGGGAACGGTGACGAGTTCCGTTTTGGTCTCGTATCCGTCCTTGATCATCGTGACTTGTCGTGTTCCGTAGTACAGGAAGTCGGCCGACGCCGGCGAGTAGCCAATTTCGCGTCCTTCCAGCAACACCATCGCTCCCGGTGGATTCGAAACGAATGTCATGCGGCGACTGACGCAGCCGGTGGCTGAAGTGCTCAAAACCAACAGGACCAGCGCGAACATTTCCCTTCGGAGATATTTCCGCGGCTGCGTCTGAAATCGGAGAAATGAGGACATCGTGACACCTGTCGAATCGATTCACGTGGCCACCCAAAGCGAAGTCTTGCCAAAAACACTCTGAGTGAACGCCCGCAGTATAGATCTCCCTTCAAAACCCACCTAGAGCAGTTGCATTTGGCATGTAACTGCTTTCAAAGTTTTGTGTTACAATCAATCTCGTCGCCACAATCGAGGGGGCAGCCTCCTCTGTTAGAATCTTAGGGCCGGTGCGTCAGTTTCATGCGACCTCTCGAAGTTGTCAGCGTTTTGCTGTCTCTCGAATCGTCACGTATGACTATCTTGCAACCTCCCCCGTACTTTTGTGGGTATCCGAATCACATCCTGTTGAAATCGGGAAGGGGCGACACCTCGACAAAGGGACGGTCATTGCCTTGGTGTTTTTTTGCCTGGCCGCGCCTGCAATCGTGATTTCAACAGGTCGTCTGCGAAGCGGGATCAAGCTCGAACCGGTCGCGGTGCCTCGTCACAACTACTCCTGATCGTGATCGTATATGCAAAAGACATCGACAATCAAAGTCGTTCTGATGGGTTTAGTCGCTCTCGGCATCGCATTCGGTGTTGGCTTGTGGATTGGTCAGACGCGCGAACGGCTGCGTGAATTCGACGAACGATCACGTACGAACACCGCCAGGTTTGAACATCGTCCCGAAAAAATGCCTGGTGTTGAATCGGTCTCAGGCGATTCAGCGCATCTTCGATTGAATCCGAAAGTGATCGAGTCGCTGAAAGTCCGAGTGGCGGCGGTCCGGCGGGCCCCGTTGACTGAACCGCTGGTGCTTACCGGGTCGCTCTTTCTGGACTCGAGCCATCTGGCGGTTGTGCATACGCGGTTTCCTGGCGAGATCGTCGAAGTGGGACAGGTTCCCGAAACCGATGCCCATGGAAACCTCGTAATGACTCAGGGGGTCCCTTCCATGCGTCAACTACGGGCGGGTGACCATGTCACGAAGGGGCAGCTCATCGCCGTCGTGTGGAGCAAAGAAATTGGCGAAACCAAAAGCGATCTCGTGGAAGCCTTGTCTCGCAAAGCAGCCACTAAAGCGACGGTGGAACGTCTCGAAGGGCTCGAAAAGGGCAGCGTTTCGGGCCAAGTCGTTCGAGAGGCACAGCAAAAATATCAGTCCGATGTGATCGCGGTCGAACGTGCCGAGCGAACCCTTCGCTCCTGGCGTGAGACTGACGAGGAAATCAAAGAAGTCTACGCGGAATCCGCGCGAATCGTCAGTGGAGTGACATATGCGGATTCCAAGGTCCGACAAACGTGGGCGAACGTCGAAATCCGCGCTCCCTTGAGCGGCACTGTGATGGAACGCAATGGAACCGTGGGGGAAATTATTGCAATTGGGACGGATCTGTTCACGATCGCCGATCTCAGCCGAATGGGCGTCTTGGCCAATATCTACGAAGAAGATATCCACAAGGTGGCAAACCTGCTTCCGGAGCAACGATCGTGGAGAGTTCGGCTGAAGGCGGAGCCCGAATCGATGCCCATCGAAGGCCGGTTTGAAGTCATCGGTCACGTCGTCGATCCCAGTGTGCACACGGCCGCTGTCGTCGGATGGATCGAAAACCCTGGGCATCGCCTGCGAACAGGGCAATTCATCACGGCGACAGTCGATATTCCTGGCCCCACGGATGCCGTCGTGATCCCCAACTCCGCCGTCATTGATGAGGGCACCAAAGCCACGGTTCTGATTTCTGCCGATGCCAGCATGCGCGATGTCCGGGCACGTAACGTCAATGTGATCCGTCGTGGCCGGGATTTTGCCTTAATCCAACGAACACCGACCAATCGGCCGGACACGTCGGCGTTCGAAGCGCTGCTGGAAGGCGAACTGGTCGTCACATCGGGGAATCTGGAGCTGTATGGCTTTCTGCAAGATCGCCCCGCGGAACTCGGGTCGCGAGCTTCCGCCGAGGTTCGTCACTGATGGCGATGTCGGTCTGATCGGCAGTGCCGGTGCTAGGTGAAATAAACGTCGCGACACGTACTGAGTTTGGCGAATCGGTATTTTCTGCCGTCGGCGGGACGTTCGGTTTGAAGAGATCCTCGCAAAAGGTTGGCAGGCATGATTCGTAACCTGATTCGCTGGGCGCTCGATAATCGCCTGATCGTCATCTTGCTAACGATTGCGCTGATTGGAGTCGGCGGATTTTCGCTGGTTCATCTGAATGTCGAGGCATATCCCGATCCTGCGCCCGCGATCGTCGAGGTGATCAGTCAATACCCAGGGGCCTCGGCCGAAGAGGTCGAACGCGAGGTGACGATTCCTTTGGAAATCGCGCTTGCTGGAATGCCTGGTTTGCACTCGACACGCAGCAAATCGCTGTTTGGACTATCGCATGTCCGAAACCAGTTCGAATATGGAACCGACTTCTTTCGTGCGCGACTGGAAGTCTTAAACCGAATTTACACGGCCACACTTCCACCGAGCGTGACTCCGACACTGGCGAACACGACGCCGACAGGTGAGATCTACCGTTACATTGTCAAAGGCCCCAAGGATGCGCTGGAACACGACCTTTACACATCGGCCGATCTAAAATCGATGCAGGACTGGGTCCTTGAGCGTGAATTCCGGCGCGTTCCCCGCATCGCCGATGTCGTTTCGTTTGGCGGGGCCATGAAACGATACGAGGTTCAACCCGATCCCGAGCGACTTAAGGGGTACGGAATCTCACTGGACCAATTGCAGAAGGCGATCACCGACAGTAACTCAAACGTCGGTGGCGATTTCGTCGTGCAAGGTCCGACCGTCCAGGCCGTGCGAGGACTGGGATTGATCGGGGGTGGACTTGATCCCACTCAAACATATCCCGCAGGGGCCGATCCGGCCGCAGTCGCGCTGCATCTGCGAAAGAACGAAGATCGTCGTCTGCGTGAGATCCGCAGCATCGTGCTCGCTGCGACCAATAATGTGCCGATTCGCCTGGGAGATGTTGTCAGCGGGGGACGCTATTCGTCGGACACTGTGACCGGTGAACGCGGCGTGGTCGTGGGGGCACATCCGTTGCAGGGCCGCGTGGCGGTCAGTCGTCCGCTTGTTGACGACGACGGTGAAGATCGGCTGGACGAGAACGGCGCCCGCATCTGGGAAGATCGCCCCGATGTCGTGCAGGGAATTGTGCTGCTGCGCAAGGGCGAGCAATCGCTTCCAGCTTTGACCGACGTGAAGGCGAAAGTCAAAGACCTGAATTCGAACTCGAGCAAGATGCTGCCTGGGACCATGATCGAAACGATCTACGACCGCACACGGCTGGTTGATCTCACGACGCATACCGTGCGAGAAAACGTCGTTCTCGGGATCGTGCTCGTTTCTTTCATCTTGCTGGTCTTTTTGAACCATTTTCAGAGTGCGATGATTGTCGCGGTGAATATTCCGCTCGCACTGCTGTTTGCCATGTCGGTGCTCTATTTTCGCGGGAAGAGCGCGAACTTGCTGTCGCTGGGGGCAGTCGACTTCGGCATTATCGTCGATTCGTCCGTGATCATGGTCGAAGCGATCTATCGTTCATTGAGTGCGGGTGAAAAAGCGGATCTCAGCCTGAAGGACCGCATTCTGTCCGCATCGGGTGATGTGGAACGTGGACTGTTTTACTCCACGATTATCATGGTCTTCGCCCTGCTACCGCTCTTTACAATGCAGGGGCCCGAAGGTCAGATCTTCGGCCCTATGGCCGATACCTACGCGTTCGCGCTCGGTGGGGCGTTGATCCTCGCCCTCACACTGTCACCCGTGCTCTGCCGCACATTCTTCGCCAATGTGAAACCGGTCAAAGACAACCTGATCGTCCAGGCTCTCAAAGGATTCTACGGCGGGCAATTGAAACTGGCACTGCGGTTCCGCTGGATCAGCCTGGGACTTTTCCTGGTCATGTGCGCCATGACTGCCGTGATCATTCCGTTCCTGGGAGCGGAATTCATGCCAGAACTGGAAGAAGGAAACATCTATGTCCGTGGGACGTTTCCGGTGAACGTGTCACTTGACGAAGTCTCTGACAAGGCCGCTGTGGCTCGTCGGTTGCTCCAAAAACATCCCGAAACACTATTGATCCTGAATCAAATGGGGCGTCCCGACGATGGGACCGATCCCACCGGTTTCTATAACTGCGAGTTCTCGGTGCCGCTGAAAAATCATGACGATTGGCCACGGGTTTTTGCCAATCAAGGATGGCGCCGCTGGATCTATGGTCCCCTTCGATCAAGGTCCAAAGACGAACTTATCGAAGACATGAACCAAGAATTGAATGCCTCGATACCAGGCGTCGATTGGAACTTCTCGCAATATATTCGCGACAACGTGATGGAAACGTTGTCCGGTGTGAAGGGCGAGAACGCCGTCAAGATCTTTGGCCCGGATCTGAACAAGCTCGAAGAAATCGCCGAACAGGTCAAAGCGACCCTGATCAACGTTCGTGGCATCGAGAATGTCGGAATCTTCCGCATCAAGGGACAGGCCAACCTCGAGTTCGCGATCGATCGCAACAAATGTGCCCTGTGGAATGTCAGCGTCGCCAATGTCCAGGATGTGCTCGCAACGGCCGTGGGCGGCAAGTCGCTGACTCAAGTCGTTGAGGGTGAGCGGAAGTTCGATGTGACCCTGCGATGGCCAGAGCGCCTGCGCTACAACGAAGAAACGATCCTGGACATTCCCGTCGAAGTCGTGGGAAATGTGCTTGCGGCCGACGAAGGCAGCGGATCAGACGGCAACTCGGGCAAGATTGACTACGCGGGTGGTCGCCGTACGAATCTCGCCGTTACAGGCAGCCGAGAAAACATGACCTATTCGAACCTGGCGCACGTGCCGCGGCGACGATTGCGCGATCTCGTGACACCGATTGGTGCCAATGGCGAAGCCGATCCTGATGGTGCATTCGTTCGTTCTGGGGCGTCGACGATTTATCGCGAAAAGTCCAGCAGATTGATCGCCGTGAAATTCAGCGTCCGGGGCCGGGACCTTGCCGGGGCCGTTGCGGAAGCTCAGACGAAGACACAAAACTTTTTCGATTCACCGTACAGCGCGGAATGGAGCGGCGAATTCCAAGAAATGCAAGAGGCGGTTCACCGCCTGGTGATTGCCTCGTCGCTGGCACTGGTTCTCATCATCGTTCTGTTGTATCTCGCGCTACGTTCGCTGCTCGATGCCTTCGTTGTCCTCTCGAACGTCGTGGTGATGTCGATGGGTGGTGTCTGGGCACTGTATGCCACGGGCGAGCACTTCAATATTTCAGCCGGTGTGGGTTTCATCTCGGTTCTGGGGGTGGGGATCATGAATGGCTTATTGCTCGTCTCATGGTTCAATAAGTCCCGTTCGCATGGCGTGCCATTGCAAGAAGCATTGATTGACGGCATTGAAAAGCGAATTCGACCACTGACGATGACCGCATTGACCGCGATCTTCGGTTTGCTGCCCGCGGCCGTTTCCACGCAGATTGGTTCAGAAACGCAACGACCACTGGCCATTGTCGTCGTGGGCGGAATGATCACGATCATGCTGATGGTGAATCTGATTCCCGTGCTCTACAGCTTCTATGGCCATCGAGAACCGCCCGAAGGCGGCGGCGTCGGGCATTAAGACTTCGTCACTTTTGACAATGCAGCCGAGTTCAACTCGGACATATATCGGGTGGCGAGTGACGGACAATTGAGACGCGGGAGACCCGGGATTTCGGCAATTCCCGCCAATCCCGGTCATCCTCAGCCTGTCTCGATCCAGGTCACGTTCCTGATCGAGGCAACAACAGAAGAGACTCAAGACGACATCGACATTCAGCCACTGATCACGGGAATTGCTCAAGTTGCAGCAAACCGGCGATGTCGGCCGCGGCGTTCAAGCGGTTTTCGAGCGCCGAGATGTAATCGAGATTGGCTTCGAACACAGTCCGTTGCGTCTGTAACAGTCTCGAGATCTCGAACTGACCTCGGCCATACGCCTTTTGGACCAGTTCGAGCGTTCGCATTGCGTCGGGCAGGATTCCGTTTTCATAGTTTTCAACAGCCTGTTCGGCGACACGGAAGCGCGTCACAGAATCCGCAAGGTGCTTGGTCAGTTCTTGCTGCGACGCCAGCCGACCGGCCATCGATCGCTGCACTGCCGCATGAGCGGCCATGATATTTCCCTGGTTTCGATTCCAGAGTGGCACATCCACGTACAGTCCGACCAGCGCCTGATAGTTGGCCGTCGATTCCTGATATTGCGTACCAGCTTGGACGCTGAGGTTTTGAATCGGTTCGACTTCCGCGCGTCGCAACAACAGCACGGTCCGATTGACATCCAAATTCGCGATCTGAATCACGGGGCTCGTCGTCATCACACGCGCCAGCACTTCGTCATCATTGAAGTCGGGAACTTTTGCCGTCAGTTGTCCATCCACTTCACCGACCATCATGACCGACACACCAATGCTGGCCGCCAATTGTCGTCGTTGGCCCAGTAGAGCAATGTCCGCTCCCTGAAGTGAGGTTTCCGCCTTGCGACGCTCGACCCGCAGCAGCAAGACGTCGGTTTCGCTGACCTGTTCTGCATCGAACAGATTCATACTGGTCTTTTCCGATTGTTTCGAGATCTCCAGCAGCTTTTGCAACAGGGTCTTGCGTCGCTGTGCGGCCAGTGTGGAAAAGAACTCCTGCCGAACGCTCGTCAAAACTTCGAATCGCTTTCGAACACTATCCCATTCTGCCTGATGGGCAGCCTCCAAAGCCGCGGCGCGATCGAGCTTCAGCTTCCCGCCACGAACGACTTCTTGAGTCAATCCGATCGAATACACACCGGTCCGAGTCGGACCGATCACCTGTGGGTTGCCGCTATCAACACGCGGGTTGGGATACAGCCCGGCTTGTACTGCGCTGCCGTGTGCTTCTGAGATGCGGGCATTGTATTCCGTCAGGCGCGGGTGGCTGGCAAGCGCCAGAGCGACGCATTCATCCAAATCGATCCTCGCGCTGACCGCCGCAGCCTCCGAATGATCAGGGGCAGGGGGAATCGGATCGGCAGTTTCCGCCGAACTCGCCATGGAAATTAATCCCGGCAAGCCGATCAGAACGACAAGCGCAATCCAGCGCATTTGACCCATTCCTTGGGAGAGAGAACTTGCAATATGCCGATCTGATCGAGACAGACCTCATGGCGCAGGTCGCCACAGCAATTGCCAAATGGACAGACCATGTCCCTCTGATTTCAATATTCACTACTGGTTTCGGACTTCATCCTGGTGATAGGTGAGTCTCGCGAACAGCCACGAAGGAAAACGGATAACCGACAGAAGCCGCATGATCGATTCACTTGGATGGAACCAGACGATTGTGATCGGACGGTCCAATCACAATCGACTGGGGGTCGACGATGTCAGTTGCAGTTCGTCCATTCGGCAGGCTATGAAGCGTATCCTGTTTGATGACGATCCGTCTCTGGCCGGCGCTGCCATGGCAGATCATTCCGTGATGGCACGGGCCTTCGATGACGGGTATCAATTCGTGCTTCTTGCTGGTTAGTCAATTCTTGGAGGAAGCGGGACATGCCGCGAGTTGATGAGTTCCATGCGAATCCATTCGCCGCACCCGAATCGGACTTGCAACCGGAATTCGAATACCAAAATTCGGGGCCGGTCGAGTATGCGGGATTCTGGGCGCGACTTGTGGCAACGATCGTCGATGGAATCATGATTCAGTGTTGTATGATCGTGCTTGCCACTGTGATTCTCGTGGTCGCGGGAATGACTTCAATCGATCAGGGTCTCGCGACTCTTATCGTACTGCTGATCGGATTCATTTGTGGCTGGTTGTACAACGCGCTGCAGGAATCGTCAGAGGGACGAGCCACTTTGGGAAAGAAGCTCATGGGACTGAAGGTTGTCGATCTGGCAGGAAGGAAGATCAACTTCGCGCGAGCGAGTGGGAGATATTTTGCGAAGACCTTTTCGGCCATCATTCTGATGATTGGATTTCTGATTCAGCCCCTCAATGACAAGAAACAGGCATTGCATGACATGATGGCTGGAACCTTGGTGACTAAGGGCTAAGCGTGACGGAATCAAATGTTCGCCGCCCGAAGCCACTCGACACAGTCATCATGGTGGCCACACCCGAAAACGTGGCCTTCGAGTTTCGGTTGGCGGGGCCCTTTCCGCGTTTCGTCGCGCTCTTCGTCGATCTGGCACTACTTGGTGTCACGCTCGCGATCTTTGCCGTCCTATTGGGTTTATTCGGCGACGCGGGATCTGGATTATTTCTGTTCGCGGCATTCGTCGGATGGTGGGGCTACGGCGCTTTGATGGAAACACTTCTCAATGGGCAGACCCTTGGTAAAAAGGCCCTCGGTATCCGAGTCGTGGCAGATTCGGGATTGGCGATCAACGCCGGACAGGCGCTGCTGCGGAACATCCTTCGTTATGCGGATCTACTGCCGCCGGTGTTTCCAGGCGTTGCATCCATGTTTCTAACTCGCCGATTTCAACGCTTGGGCGATCTGGCAGCAGAAACGATCGTTGTGATCGACGGAGCACGCCTGAGGCCACACCCCCCGCGAGGCGCTCAACTCGCACGCGAATTCCGAGAACGGATTCCAACCCGGTTTCGCCCCGACAGCGCACTCGTGGATGCCCTGGCCGCTTACGTAGGCCGGCGAAACGATCTGTCGACGGCGCGGCGGCGTGAACTGGCCAACACCCTGGCCGAGCATTTCATTCGTGCCTGGAGCTTGCCACCGAATACGGATCCCGATCTGCTCCTGTGTGCCTTGTATGATCGGGCCACGATGGATCACTTCCGGCGCGACGACGACGAGCTACCCGCCTCGGGTGTTGCCGACTATCCAGGCCGAGCTGCAAGAGTCGTATCCGCGGCGAAATCAGAATAGGGACGAGCGTCAATGAAGGCCGCTGAAATCATCACCGCGCGGACACCCGAATGGAAAGAACTTGAAGCGGATATCCGCTGGCTGAGCCGCGGCAGGCGCGCCCGCGATCCGATTCGCGTCGCGCAGTTCGCCAAACGATATCGGGCCGCGTGTGCCGATTTGTCACTGGCCATGTCGATGCGATTTCCGATCAGCACGATTGAGTATCTGCATCAACTGGTGGGTAACGCTCACACGCAGCTATATCGAGCCGAAACGTTTCGCTTGAAACGTTGGGCACGTCGATTCGTGGCGGACATTCCCGCGCGGATTCTGCGTGATCCCTGCACGTGGATTTCGTTCATCCTGTTCTGGGGACTCTTTCTAGGAGCCATGCTGGCCAGCTATGCCAGCGATGATTTCGCCAACGCCATCGCGGGCGAGCAGTCCCTCCAGGACGTCGAAATGATGTACTCGCATCCCATGGAGACAGTAGCGTTCGATAGTTCACGCGCCGGGATGACAGGCTTTTACCTCTTCAACAACGCGGGGATTGGCTTGCGCTGCTTTGCCAGTGGCATCTTCCTGGGGATTGGCAGCCTGGTAACACTCGCGTTTAACGCAGTCCTGCTGGGCACGATCTTTGGACACATGAACCGATCGGCGTCGGCTGAGAATTTCAATACCTTCGTGACGGCACATGGTCCATTCGAACTCACGGCGGTGGTCTTGTCTGCGGCCGCCGGGCTCCGACTAGGCTGGGCCATCATTGATACCCAGGGGCAAAGCCGACGCGAGTCTCTACGCAAGGCGTCACCGGTGGCGTTGGAAGTAGCGGGGGTGGCGACAGTCCTGTTCCTGCTCGCCGCGTACATCGAAGGGTTCATCTCTCCGTCCACACTACCCTACGAGTACAAAGCCGCGGTGGCCATCATCAGTACGTTGGTGCTGGCCGCGTACGTCTTCGGATTGGGATTTCTGCATTCAAGGAGTCAACCTTGAGGCTTGAAGACACCCAACTCGAAATCCGTCCACGTTCGATTCTGGAATGTCTGGATCTGGCCTTCCTGTTTTGCAGTCGCCATTGGCTGGGGTTGCTGCTGGCGGGTGCGGCGGGAATGATTCCTGCCGAGTTTTTCTCCTGGTGGATCGATCCATCGGACGAGTTGAACCTTTATCTTTCGTTGCTGATCGCCACGCTGCTTCAGCCTTGGGCGACCATGTTTGTGACGCTCTATCTGGGCCAGGTGATCTTCTCGCCGACACTGTCGCTACGACGGATCTTGCGCGATGCCGGGCGGGCACTTCCCGCCTATCTTGCGTTTCAACTGTTGCTCAAAGGACTTTGCCTGGCAAGCGTGATCCTTTCACCGATCGTGTTTCTCGGAATGTACTACCTGGACGAAATCATCCTGCTCGAAAAGCCACGTCTTTCACGCATTTGGAAGCGGCGAACTGCGATGAACTCCGGCATCATAGGGCGAATTTTCTCTCTCTGCCTCATCGACACCTTGATTGCCATGGGCGGAGCCCTGATCCTGGCACTGTCGTTTCGTGCCGTCACAGCGTTGTGGGAAGATCACCTGGAGACCTCCTGGTTGACGGACGATGACGAGTTCATCTGGAACTGGCTTCTGACGGACGACTGGCAGGGAATCTTGGCCTCAAACCTGATTCTCATTTTTCTGACGGTCTTTCGATTCATGACGTATCTCGACAACCGGATTCGACGCGAGGGCTGGGATGTGGAACTGAAACTTCGTGCTCAAGCCGAACTCTATCGCGAGCGCGAGGCCACGACATGACCTTGCGAACTCAATTCATCACAACCGTGTTAACCTTGCTGCTCAGTGTCATCGGGTTCGCGACATCCGCGCGTGCGAATGAACCGCCGCCAGATACGGCCAAATCGGCGTTGTCGAAACGGACTTATCCCTGGTACGACGCGAAGAATGACTCGTTCCGACCGCTGCAGCCTCCTCGGGAAATCGACGATCGACAGCCTTCAAAAGACAACTCGTACCTGTCATTCGGTCAATCGGCCGGACCGATTCTGCTTGTGGTGATGTGGATCATCCTGGGCGTAGCAATTCTCTCGGTGCTGGTATTGATCGCGCGATCGATGGGCGTTATCGATCCGCAGATTCATAACGACCGTCGCCCCGACGAGCCTGTCGTGGATCTTGAGACACTCGACGCGTTGCCAGAACCGGTCCGGGGCGTCAGCGACTTGCTGAGCACAGCGGAACGCCTTGCCGCACAGGAGGCCTTCGCCGAAGCGATCACCTTTTACTTCGGTTGGCAGCTCGTTCAACTGGACCGCCAGCAATGGATTGAAGTGCAGAAGGGAAAAACAAATCGACAGTACCGCCGGGAAGTCAGCCTGACGAAACCCGAATTGAATGAGGTCTTCGGTGCCTCGATCCGGCTGTTCGAAGAGACATTTTTCGGAAAGCTGCCTGTTTCACGAGACGCGTTTGAGCAGGTCTGGGCCGACCGAGACAAGTTTCAGGCGAACTCCAGGAAGGGCCGCTAATGTCGTCATACGATCGACAAGGCAATAGGCGGCTCGCAACCGCACTCCTCTGGTCAAGCATGCTGGTTGTTGGATGCGCACCGACGCTGGAATCGCGCTATGCCGATTCACGCGGAGCCAGCATCAATGGTGTCTCCGCATTTGTCGAGATCCTGCGGCAGTCGGGCCGCAATGTCGATGTCTGGCCAGCAATCTCGGCTCGGATGCAGTACCGCTATCAGACGTTGATCGTCTTTGACTCGAAATTTGATCCGCTGCCAGCCAGACTCTGCCGGGACCTCGAAGAAATGATCATCGACGGGACGCTAACGACACTTGTGGTCGTCGTCCGCGACAGTGATGCGGCCGTAGACTACTGGCGGCAAATGCGCGATCGATCGGACTCATCGGAAAAGGATCGCGAAGCCGCAGACAAATCGTTCCGGTCCGAGTTAGCGTTATTCCAAGCGGCCGCTCGGCCAGAGTTCGATTCTGATTCGGGAACATGGTACGGCTTGAAGCGCGTTGACCGATCAACTGACTCCACGGTTCGAACAATCGAGTGTGCATCATCCGAGGGCCCATTTTCAGTTGAGGCCCGCTGGCTGCTCAATCGTCGGCTGGAACCGCGAAGCACTGCGGAACTGTTTTGGAAGTCGGGTGACGATCCCTTGTTGACGTATGAAGTTCACGAGGCCTATGACGTCTTCGTTTTGGGTTCAGCCACGCCGCTGCTCAATGGTGGGTTGGTCGATCCCGGAAATCGTCGGCTGGCAGCCGAGTTCACAAAGTTCATTCCCGAGACAGGACGCGTCGCAGTCGCCCTGTCGAGCCGCTGGCACGACAGTGACGAAACAGAAAGTCCCAGCATTCTCCAATTTTTGAAGGTGCATCCGAATGGCTGGGTCTTCGGACAAGGAATTCTGGCCATGTTGCTATTCTGCTGGTCTCGATATCCAATTTTTGGACGCCCCCGAGAATCGATCTCGGTCGAGACCGCACGATTCGGACGCCATGTCGAGGCACTGGGAAATCTGCTGCGTCGTACACGAAATACGAACTACGCGCGACAGCGCATTCGAGATTGGCTTGGTCCGCAATCCAATTCCCCCAACTCTCCTTCAAAGCCCAACTAAACATTTAAGATCAAGGTATTCATAGTGGAACAGCGTGCGGAACTGATCGAAGTCCGTGACACAATCGAGTCGGTCTTGGCAGAAGTTGGAAAGGTGTACGTCGGGCAAGGCGATTTCGTCCGATTGACGCTAATCGCCTTGGTCGCCGGCGGGCATGTGCTGATTGAAAGCGTGCCGGGACTGGGAAAGACTTTGCTCGTCCGCCTGCTGGGACAGATCCTCGGATGTCAGTTCGGTCGAATTCAGTTCACTGCCGACCTGATGCCCTCGGACATCACCGGCCAGCCCGTGTTCGACACTCGAACTCAGGATTTTCGCTTCCGCCAGGGACCCGTGTTCACGCAAATTCTCCTGGCCGATGAAATCAATCGCTCGCCAGCAAAAACGCATGCCGCTCTCCTTGAGATCATGCAAGAGCGATGCGTGACGGTCGATGGCGTGACCTATCCACTGACGCCTCCCTTTCTGGTTTTGGCCACGCAGAATCCGGTGGAGTCCGAAGGGACATACAATCTGCCCGAAGCCCAGCTCGATCGCTTTATGTTCAAGTTGGTCGTGGACTATCCCGCTCCGAAAGAGGAAGAAGACATTCTGAAACTGCATTGCCGCAAGGACTTTCTTGAAAAGCCTGTCGATCAACAGGTTTCGGCATTGCTTGATGCAGCTCGAATTGGACAGATTCAAACGCTGTGTCAGGACGTTTTGGTGAATGAAAAGATCATCACCTACATCAGCAACATCGTCCGCAAGACGCGCGACTGGTCGCCGTTCTACCTGGGAGCCAGTCCGCGCGCCGGGATCGCAATCTTGAATGCCTGTCGCGTTCAAGCCGCCTTCGCGGGGCGGTCCTACGTGATTCCTGATGACGTGATCGATCTGGCGGTCCCCGCTCTCAGGCACCGTGTCATCCTGTCGCCCGAAGCCGAAGTCGAAGGAGAAACGACCGATCATTCGTTGTTGTCGATGCTCAAAACCATTGAAGTCCCACGACTATGATTGCTCCTGCACGACCATTGTGCGTCATCATGGGCGGCGTTGCTGTCCTGACACTGGCACTCTACGCCTTCCCCAGCGGGTGGCCGATCTTCGTGATGCTGAATCTAAGCATCGCAACGCTGGCCGCGTGGGACTTACTTACGCTGCCGACACGGCGCGAACTCTCCGCGCGTCGAACGCTTGGACATGTGGCGACGCGCGGAGAGACGCATCCGATCTTCCTGACCATCGAGAATCGGTCTCGTCGCCCGTTCGTGGGGCTCGTACGCGACGATCAACCGCCCGGACTGACTGGCGACCAGAATGAGTTTCCGATCCAGATCCCTTCGCAGTCGCGCGCGGCGGTGCACTACACCTTGATTCCGCGGCATCGCGGCCGATTCGAACTGGTACATGTGTCACTGAAGACAGACAGCCGCTGGATGCTATGGCAACGATACTTTCGCCTGCCCTGTCGCGACGCGCTGCGTGTGTACCCCGCGTTGAAGCAGATTCGGCGATACGCGATGTATGCGCGGCTCAACCGGACGTCAATGTTGGGCGTGCGACGACAACGACGAATCGGAACCGACAATGAATTTGAGCGACTGCGCGACTACACGCCCGATGACCAGTTCCGCGTGATCGACTGGCGCGCGACAGGTCGCCGATTGAAGTTGACCGTCCGTGATTTCCAGATGAATCAAAGCCAGCGAGTCGTCTTCATGATCGACTGCGGTCGCATGATGGTTAATCAGTTCGATGGCCAGTCACTGCTGGATGCCGCGTTCGATGCCGCGTTAACACTCGGCTACGTCACGCTGGCGCAAAACGATCAGGTGGGGTTACTCTGCTTTTCAGATCGCGTGCTGAGATGGCTGCCACCCCAAAGTGGTCGTCGACAACTCAATCGCATGGTTCACGCCGTTCACGACATCGCGCCGGCCCTGGTCGAAAGCCGGTTCGACGAAGCGTTCTTGCACCTGCATCGAAACTGTCGCAAACGGACGCTGGTCGTCCTGATCACAAACGTGATCGACGATCAGAACGCCCGACGAATGAAGGCCCACGTCGCCACCCTGGTCGGACGCCACCTGCCACTGACGGTCCTCCTTCGAGATCACGAACTGTTTGATCCTCTGCAAGGAGTCGACCCCGAGGCCGATACAATCAAACAGGACAAAGGCGTTTTGTACCGCGCGGCCGCTGCAGCAGATATTCTCTGCTGGCGACGTCAGGTCCTGTCGGACCTGCAACGCTCCGGCGCACTGACTCTCGACTGCTTCCCGGAAGGGCTGACCGCTCCTCTGATCACCGAATACATGCGGATCAAAGGACGCCATCTTTTGTGATGATTGCATCATTCGGATGCCGAATTCGCAAGGCACGGTCAACTGTTCAGAACACGAATCAAGTCGAGGATGGCAATTTGTGAATTGGGTCTACATTCCCGACGGGAGCCACAGGATGATCGTCTCGAAGTTGGTTCGCGGCACGCGCTAAGTTTCGAAGCATCCCAGCGAAGACAAATTGATGGAGCGGATAAATTCCGTACCAATACAGCAGTCCACCAACTCCACACGGATCGAAGATGGCTGTTTGACGAATTGTGCTAACGTGCTCTCCGGGTACGATCTCGAATTCCAACCAGGCACGTCCTGGCAGTTTCATTTCGGCTCGAAGTCTTAGCCGGCGAGGTGGCTCATAGGCCTCGACACGCCAAAAATCGAGAGCGTCTCCCACGCGTAAGGTGTCAGGACTCCGTCGGCCTCGTCGCACGCCGACTCCGCCAACGATCAAGTCCAAGAATCCGCGAAGTGACCAAAGCCAATTGCCGTAGTACCAGCCTGTTCGTCCACCAATCCGGCGAATCGGCGTAAAGGCCTGTTCGGGGGAAACGGCGACCTCCACCGTCCGCGAGTCGACAAGTCGTGAACCAAACCGGTCGCCACCCCAAGCCTGGTTACGCCCGGCCGATGAGAGCGCATCGGACCAACGTGTTTCTGCGAACTCTCGATCCTCGTTGAGCAAGGCCCGGGCGATCGCATCACGGACAGACCGGGGTCGTACCGAAAACACAGATCGGGCGAGGTTGTTTGAGACCAGAGTAGGATTACGCAGACTTTCCACCAACTTTCGTCCGACGCGCGCATACAGTGGCGTGACCAGTCCAAGCCATAAACTGGAAAGGTAGGGGGTTAAAAAGGGCACCGGGATCATCCAACGCGACAGACCACGCTGGGATGCGTATTCGTGCATGATTTGACCATAGGAAACATGATCGGGCCCGCCAATTTCGTAAACTTGGGAAGTGGTGGCGGGCAGGTCCAATGCGGCGCGAAGGTACTCCAGCAGGTCTTCAATTGCGATCGGCTGGGCTTTGACTTGGACCCAACGGGGACAGATCATGATCGGAAGTCGTTCGACAAGTGCCCGGATCATTTCGAACGAGAGACTGCCCGATCCGATCACGATCGACGCTCGAAATTCGATCACCTGTGAATGATGAGCCCTTAAGATATCGCCCGTTTCCTGTCGGCTGCGAAGATGTTTCGACAGGCGTTCATCGGGATTACCCAAGCCGCCCAGAAAAATGATCCGTTGAACACGCGCCTCTGTTGCGGCTTTCGCAAAGTTCGCGGCAGCGATTCGATCCTGTTCCTCGAAATCGAAGTCAGCGCCCATCGAATGAACAAGGTAGTAAGCCGTGTGGACTCCTTGAAATGCCCCAGTCAGTGATTGCGGGTCAAAGACATCACCTTGCACAACCTCGGTAGAGGCCGCGACAAGATGACTCAACGCGTCGGGACGTCGCGACAGGCAACGCACGGCCAGACCATCACGTTGCAGCCGTGTCAGCAGCCGCCCGCCGATGTAACCCGTGGCACCGGTCAACAAAATTAACCCTTCCATCGACGTCCTCAAATCAATTGCCCTCTCTTTGCCCCTCTGGCGAGAATTTCTGACGATCCAATCAGGTGATCGCATCCGTTCGAACACAAACGACATCGTACGAATCGTTCGACTCAGTCAGTTCAACTAAAATCCGAGAATTACGGATCGGATTAACTCGATTTTTCACGCATCGCCAGAAAGCCGTGGATTGATTCGATGATCTCCACTCCAAAAGCAAATTAACCTCGACGTGGATTACCACAGCCACCCCCCGACAGATGACAGATCGAGAATCTCCCTTTCGCATTTGTGCCACCGTGGCGAATTACACAACGATCAATTTGCACAAGATCGAAACGCGGCGAATATTCAGGGAGCAGTTTCGATTGCGACCAGCTTTACTGGCTCAATTTGACCAGCAAGGCGACGTGTTGTTGGCTTTTTGCAATTCGATAAGGACGTCCCCGTGGTTGCGCCGCTTACCGCTGAAGTTGATGATCTTTTTCTGCCGCCGCAGGCCCTGATTTCTCAGCTCAAGTCGCGAGCCACTGAGCTACAAATGTTGCCTTCCATCGCGATCGAAGCGATGCAGTTGGCGAAAAAACCGGATTGCTCGATCTCTTCATATTCGTCAGTCGTCGAACGTGATGTGAAGCTGATGACCGACATGTTGAAGCTCGCGAATAGTGCGATGTACTGCCCCACCACTCCGATTGTCAGTCTCCATCAGGCTGTTCTTCGATTGGGATTGGTGGAATGTCAGAATTTGATTTTGACCGCCAGTGCCACGAGCATGATGAAGAGAATTTCGCTGGGGCAGAAGGTGATTCGTGAAGTTCTGGCACGACATGGTTTCACGACGGCACTTTTGGCCCTGCAGCTCAACCACACTTTTCGCTTTGGATTTCTCGGCGAAGAGTTTACAGCGGGTTTGATTCATGATTTTGGTCGCACATTACTGGCCATTGCCGAGCCCGATCTGTTCATCAAAATTGATCCGCTGGAATTCGACGAAACGCCCGACCTGTTGAGTCAGGAGCGGGTTTTGATTGGAACCGATCATTGCCGTTTCGGCGCCTACTATGCCATTCATCAACAACTGCCCGAGTCTCTGCAGGAAGTGATTCTGTTTCACCATCAACCAGAACTGTCGAGGGGGAATCAGAAGCTGACCGCACTCGTGGCGGTGGCCGATCACATGGCGAATCACCTGCAACGGTATGATGGATGTGAGAATTACGATCCCTCCAGCAATCCGTTTCTGCCAACTCTGGCGAAGTATGCGGACAGTCGATTTCCACAGAAGTTTATCGAAATGGCAGGGGCTGTCATGACGCGAGCTCATAACGACGCCGAAGGGATGTCCAAAAGTTGAATGCGACCAGTCGGTCTGAAGATATCGTGTATTCGACGGTGATCGTCGGGGCCGATTTCAACTCAGAGAATCGACTAACCTGTGCAAAGTTCCTCGCGAACCGTTCCATCACCGGCGATCGGCAGCGGGCGCCCTAGGTGATCATGGACCATCGTGTGCGGGTCAATCCCCAGCAGGTGAAAGGCCGTTGCAAGAATATCCTTGGGCGATATTGGGTTATCTTTGACGTCCCCGCCAATCCGGTCTGTACTGCCAATCAGGCCGCCGCGCGGTGTACCGCCCCCCGCCATCATGATCGAATAGGCTCGTGACCAGTGATGTCGTCCCGCCCCCATCGGCTTCGAGTCGATTTGCGGAGTACGCCCATGTTCGCTCATCCACAAAACCAGTGTCTCATCGAGCAGACCACGCTCGTCCAGATCAAGAATCAGCCCACTGAGCGCGAGATCCGCACCCGGCAGCAGAAACTCTTTCAGCCGTGGAAAATGATTCGCATGCGTATCCCAGGCGGAACCGGCGAAGATCTCGTACGAGTCCCAGAACACCGTGACGAACTTGCTGCCAGCCTCGACCAGTCGTCGTGCCGCCAGACACGATTGCCCGAATAGCGTCATGCCGTAGCGGGCGCGAAGGGATTCCGTTTCGCGGCTGATGTCGAGCGCATCACGCAGCTTCGTGGACGTCAGAAGGGAGAACGCCTTGTCCTGATACTTGTTGAATGTCCGCCCTCGTGCATCGGCGTCAAGGTTCACCCGTGCTCGATCGAACTGTTCGAGCAGCGAGCGGCGATGGTGCAGGCGATTCAGCGTCATCTGCTGCGGCAGTTGGCCTGTTGAAGGGAGCACAAATTTGCCCGAAGCCGTCACACCTCCAAAGGGGTCATGCACCAGCTTGGTCTGCGCATCGCTCAGCTTCGGAACAACATGAGTTCCCTGTCCTTCGAAATCGACCCAGAACGGATCGTGCGCCTGGCCCAGAAACGCCGCGTAAGGCCCCGCGAGCGGTACCAGGTCGGATTTCGCGCCCAACATCCAGGGCATACCAATATTTCGAGGTGTCGCGCCGTCGGTTCGATTTCCGCGTCGCTCTTCGATGTAGTCCACCACCGACCCGATAAACGGCCAGTGTAAAGGGTCACGCGGTCGAGTCTCAAGCGAAGGATCGTACGTCGGCATACCAGTCGTCGCATACGCGACACCATGCACCGGATAGGGGTGCGTCATCGAGCGAACGACCGTCACGCGGTCCATCACCTGTGCCATTCGAGGCAGGTATTCGCAGATATCCAGACCCGGCACGTTGCTCGAAATCGCCTTCATCTCGCCCTGGATCTCGACCGGTGCCTCCGGCTTGGGATCGAAGGTTTCGTGCTGAGGTGGCGAGCCATATGGAAACAGCAAAATGCACGACTTCGCCTTGCCGAAATTCCCACTGACGACCGGTTTCGGTGCCGCCTGGACCGCCTGCAATCGCAGCGAATCGGCCAGACTCAATCCCAACGCGCCGAGCCCTCCCACATGCAACAGATCGCGACGAGATAGTCCATCACAGAACGTTTTGCGTGAGCCCAAGATCCGAAGCATGCCTTACCTTTGACTCATCTGGGAATGCGTTCGCCAATCGCAAACAAGGCTACTGCGCAATCGACCATGAAACAATCGGTTCAAGAATCTCACAGCGTACTGAAATCGCGGAAGCCTGCTTGTCGTGAACTCAAATCTGTCATGACACGTTCAATGCCACCGTACCTGTTCTTCTGAAGTCAACGCGCTGCTACGTGAGCTTCTCGGCGGCGAATGGTAGTGAAATGCGGTTCATCCATCTGGGAAACCTCCGCAGACAATGTCCCCGCGCGAACTGACCCACGGCCCCCCCAATGAGAGCCGGGATCCATCCTGTAACCATGATGGGAACAATTGCGGGCGAGTCGGGCACCCAATTGTCGACAAGCATCGTCAGACCGAACTCAGGATTGACCATGGCGGCGAATTTGGGAACACCCAGCGTGAGCACAATAATCATGACAAGTTGCATCGCCCACGATTTGCCGACGACCGACTTAAACGTTCCGTTCCGGAATAACACAACGAAGGGATAGATATACCCAACGGAAAGAAAAGATATCGCCGTCAAAGTGATAAATACTTCCCGCATCGCAATCGGCCTTTCTACGGTCAGCATGCTCCATTATTCATCGATGGCCGCTCGCGCATGCTGACAAACTCGCTGCTTGAACAAAAGTCGCGCGATTGTTGCGAGACCATATCCCCAGGCAAAACTATTCATTCCGACAACGATGCTTACCATGACGACACCGTTATACGTGGGCCCACCTTCCGCGGAAGGCAACAGCAGGATCCAGGCAAATGGAAGCCCCACCAGAAACAGACATGCGATCACGATCTCGAAGACGGGTGACTCGGCCGTCTGCAGATTTGAAATGAGCACCGGCCAAGCGGCACAGTTCAGAATCGTCAGCCAGCCGCCAAGGTTTGGCTTCCACCGAAAGTCCATTATTCTTTCCATGCCACTTCGGAATCGTGAAACATTAAGACATTGTGACATACATGAATGGCGAGCATTGTCAACGTTTTTTTCTTCAAGATTCGATCAACGACGGATTCGAGATGATGATCAAATTCAAGCTCTGTTTTTTTGTTGTGAGGCGGACAATCATACACCACAAGAAAAAGACATAGCGACTTAAGTTTCGATGAAAATCGTTTACCACTGCTGAACACCCCGTCAGACGGTTCAGATCCTCTTGCCTCATCAAAGTGGAGTTTGCCATGTTTCGATGTCTCGGAGTCTCAATCGTGTTCTTGATCGCGAACCAGCAACCGAGCCATGCGGCCGAGTTCACCGGTGAGGTCATCATCGTCATCTCGAAGGATGGGTCGTCAGACGCCATCCAGCAAGCAGAAATTCGCGAGATTGCCGGTCAACGATTCGTCGGCGGAAAACTGGTTGTCACCGGTACGACACCAGATGCTGGCAAAGTCACAGGCAATCGGATCTGGATCTCTGTCAGCGAGATCGCCCGAGTCATTGAATATGACACGCTGGCCCAACTCACTGGTAAGACCAACCCTGTTGAACCCACCGACGTGATGGCTCGAATTGTGGCGTTGGGCGGAAATTTTGGGCGTGACAGGAACGAGACCGGCAGCCCGATCGTCAGCGTCGATCTCTCGAGTTGTACGAAACTTGAAGACGGCGATTTCGAATTGCTCAGTCAACTAACGACTTTGCGAGAACTGCATCTTCATGAGGCAGTGATTCCTGCAGCGGGCTGGAAACAGATCGGCAAACTCAAGGACCTCAAGTATCTCGGACTCATCGGCGTCAACGTGACCAATGAAGGACTGAAAGAACTCGAAGGCCTGCAGGCTCTGGAGGAGATTCGCGTCGGGAATACGGGAATCTCAGATGCGGGACTCAAGGAACTGGCAAAGCTCAAGAATTTAAAAATGGTGGGATTGATTGGAACGGCGGTCACGGATGCGGGCGTCAAGGAATTCAGCGAAGCCCTTCCCGAAATGCGCCACAATCTTGGGCCAGAGGGAGAAGGCGGTGGAGGAGGTGGGCAGCGATCCGACCCCAACTTCGATGTCTCCATTGAGTCGCCTGCCTATGTCGACAAACATCCATCTGTTCTATTTGATGAGGCGCACCAGAATTTCCATACCGCCACGGGACGATACAAAACGTACGCCGATCTGATGACCAATGACGGTTACAAGGTGGTGCCGAACAAAGAGGTCCTCACCCCGGAACGTCTCGCAGGTCACGACATCCTGATCATTGCAAATGCCTGCGCCGCAAACGAAACCTCGAAGTCCGCCTTCACGGATGCCGAGTGCGATAGCATTCAGAACTGGGTCGGCGACGGCGGTTCGCTGCTGCTCATCACGGACCATGAGCCGTTCGCGTCGGCGTCCGAAGAGCTGGGGAAGCGATTCGGCGTGCAGATGAGCCTGCAAGTGGCTGTCGATCCCAAGAATGAATCCAACGTCGGATTGCAGTTTGTGCGTGAGGCCCATCAAATCGGACAACATCCAATCACGACCGGACGCAACGAGTCCGAACGTGTCAATCGCGTGCTGACCTTCACGGGGCAATCGCTGAAGGGTCCCGATGGAAGTGTGCCACTCTTGAAGTTTGCGGACACCGCGAAGTACTCCATGGATGATCGTTCGGCCGCTGGCCGCAGCCAGGGACTGGCACTCAACTTTGGCAAAGGCCGCGTCGTCGTCATGGGTGAAGCCGCACAACTTTCCGCACAAGTGTACGGCAACCCGCCCGAACCGATGGGGATGAACGTTCCCGGCTGCGACAATCGAAAACTGGCGATCAATGTGATGCACTGGCTCTCGGGAATACTCAATAGCAGTACCGCATCGAAGGCGAGTCCTGCAGACTCAGACTCAACTCCCGCAACGGCCCCAACCGACACGACAAACAAAGATAAGTCCGATAAAGTCCGCGAGGAACAATAACGAGCATCGGCCCGGCAGGCCCCTTGGCCGACTTAACTCGCAACGGAGTCCGACACGGGCGTCATGACAGCCGCCGTGGTACACCGGTCACATGACGCTGGCTCACTTTGGTCGGTGGTTATCAAGGCGGTCGGCGAACTGGCCTTGATCTCCGCCGGAAACGTGGCCGCGATTTCGGGTATCGTCCGTTTCTTTGGCTGACGCAGCAGCAACCATGCGGAGATCAGCGCCAGGGGTAGGGCGAACGACCAATAGGGAACCTTCACGTGAAAACGTTTGGATTTGCCTGATTTGAACCCCTCTGACCCGGGAACTCCCAATCTTGGAATCGCTCTCTGCGACGGGAGCTCGAACCCGTTGAAGCTCGCTTCACGAAACTCAAAACCAAGAAGCCGCCAATCTTTGATCCGAGTTGGAGGATCCGCGAACACCGAATGGGACAAGCCGATCGACCGACTCGAAGAGGGAATTCGCGCCTCACGCTCACGCCGTTTCAGGAACTTTCCAATCGGCTCAGACTCCAAGTGGAATCGAGAGACTCGAAACAATTCACGGGTCTGTTCTTTGATCGTGATGTGATATTCAAGGCGACCACAGTATGAGGCGACAGAATTCGTAATGCGGTCTGTTACTTTAAGAAACAAAGAATCCGCACAAATGAAACTCCTCACCCATCCCCCAGTGAAGCCGCAAGCCAGCACAAGCATCGCAAGGCCCGTCTTTCGTCGCCACCCATAAAAAAATTTGACCACGCGCTGTTTCTATGTAGGCGAGTAACCTGACTTTCGTCCTCGAAATTTAACGCCACAAGACGCGATGGTATCCTACTTCAATAGTAACCCTGCTGCAAACGAAAGACATTAACGCCTATTTTCGGGGCGTCAATTTCATACGGAATCGTCTTTACAAAGGATCACAGTGTGAGGTAACCGTTCACAGCCCGGGGACTGGCTCATTTTCCCGCGGTAAAGGGATGGCTTACCCTTGTCCATGCACTGTGGATTCCAATTGAACCAGGAAAATGTGCCTGCCCCCGGGCTGTGAACGGTTACGGGTCCTCCCGAGGGATCGATTCGACCCCATATACAACATGGATGCAGCGCGCAACAAACTTTCTTTAGCGCCACACTGGACAATTTAGGTAGACGTCAAAAAAGCTAAGCAAGTGTGTTTGATCGCGCACCTAAGCCCTATGCAACGTCAAATCGATCGGACGGGAGGACCCGTTTCAGTCTCAGGGAGAAAAACAAACAAAGAGTCTTTGATGCGGTAGGTAGTTCGTATACGGAGCTCGTTCGTTCGGTCAGTAGGACCCGCACGACTGGCTGGTGATGACTTCTATTTTGCCGGAGCCTTCTCATTTAATGGAAAGGAAGAAGAAGCGCCCGACAGGACGTTTTTTTTATTCAGAACTTCCATCGCCAATTGAGCCCGCGTTGCTTGAGGAGTGCCCTGCACATCGACGGCAACCGCTGCAAGGATACCGCTGGCAACTCGCAACTGTTGCTCCGCCATGTGATTCAACAATACAGCTCGCAGATCTGCATACCTCTCAGCTACTTCAGGATTTAGTTTTCGATTCTGCTCCGCGTCATTTTGCAGGGTTTGGTAAAGGGTTCGCATCTGTTCATAAATGTCTTGGGGCGGCTGCTCAATCGGCGAGCCATTATTGAATGAAAAGCCTGGGGATCGATTGTCCTGCCCCGTAGAAACGACCTGGCTGGCAATCACACCAACGATCGTGAACACAATTCCCAAAGCGATTTGCTTCCGCATGGTTTGTCCTTAATCCTTCAACACACCTGACCAAAAACCGACGAAAGTATGCACCGCAGTTGAATTAAGAGTCAATCCGTCTTTCGACCCGCTCGGATGTTCCCGGGCAATCTCTCCCATGGTACGTGAGCCACTACGATCCTGACGGTGGCCTGCGGACAAAGTCATGCGGTCCGGGAAAAGTTGGGTTGTCGGCCGCGAGAAGGTTGGCTGACACGATCCATGCGCAGTTGGTCACTGGGACGTACCAATCCGTCAAGAAGTCCTCATGGGATAGTTTCTTCGCACATTACAAGAAGCACGCTGAGGACACCTTTGACGTTCTGTCGCGAGAGACTGCTCTTCGATCAATCGAGACCTTCGCCCGTGTCGCGAAACCAAAGTTGATCAAGGCGATCACGACGGAAAGGGTGGACAGGTTCATCGCGGATCGGCGGAAGGAACGGGCAACCAAAAAGAAGCTGGAGACGGACAAGTTAGTATCACCTGCGACCGTCAACCGTGAACTTCGGTACGTGCGAGCCGCACTCCGACTCGCCGAGGACTGGGGCTACATTTCGAAGGTTCCAAAGTTCAGGTTTCTGAAGACTCACGAGAAGCTTCCGACGTACGCGCCTCCAGAACACTTTGCTGCGATCATGCACGCGTGCTCCGCCGCGACGCTACCGAATAACTTGCCCAATGTCTCCGCACCGGAATGGTGGCGGGCACTTCTGATCTCGCTTTACATGAACGGCTGGCGAATCAAGCAGATGCTGAACGTGCGGCGCGAGGACGTCAACCTGACCGCCATGACGGTTCTAAGTCGGGCAGAACACAACAAAGGGCGTCGCTATGAAGAGATTCCGCTTCACCCGTTCGTCGCCGAGTATCTGAAGCCATTGCTTGGGAACTTCAGTGAGTTACTGCTTCCATGGGACCACAACCGCCGAACGCTGTGGGTTGAGTTTGGGAAGATCCAGCAAGCCGCGAAACTGACGGATGGAACGCCACTACCCAAAGGGGGAAGAACGGTCGCAGGTATGGGTTCCACGATCTGAGGCGAGGCTTTGCGACGCTCAACGCGGAATCGATGGACCTATTCGAGCTGCAAAAGCTGATGCAGCACAAGTCCCTTGAAACAACCCGGGGCTATGTGAATATGGCGAAGCGCCTGAATCGAGCTGTTTCCAACCTATTCGTCCCAGAAATTCGGGACACTGAAACCGCGTGAGTTTCAGACGGTGGAAATGGATTCTACATGGATCAATAAAAAACGACGAACCGAAGTTCGCCGTAAGTTCTTATCTAGCAAGTGGCTGGGGGCGGGATCGAACCGCCGACACCAGGATTTTCAGTCCTGTGCGGGGTAGGATTTTCCGAAGCAAGAACCTCACAATCGTCAACACTGATACAGCGCAAACTGACGATTTGCGGGTAAGTCAAGATGAGCGTCACCGCCATAATTGACGGTGACGCTCCCGGAAATCGCTTCAATTTTCTTGGCGCTCTGGCGATTCGAAAAAGCGATCCAGCCGTCTCGCGGCAATTTCACAGTTCGCTTCCTCGCGTTCGATCCCGACACCGTACCGGCCCGATTTGGCAGCGGCGACCAGTGTCGTACCACTGCCCGCAAAACAGTCGATGAGTGATTCACCAACCGGGCAGAATTCGACCAGTTTGACCATCAATTCCGTTGGCTTCCCGACGATGTGAAATTTGTCGGCCTGGCGAACCGATTCGTGGTGGCAGCCTGGGAACGGACCTGCATCGGCGCGCGGCCTACATTTCCCGTTCGTTCCCCAGACCAGGTATTCGCATTGGTGGCGTGCGTAGCCTTTATGCGGGGATCGTGATGACAGGCCTTTGTCCCAGGCGATCAATCCACGCCAAGTGAAATCGGCGGCCTGGAACGCATCGGTCACAGACGGCAATTGACGCCAATCGGTGAACACCAGGCCATAGCCACCATCCTTCAATAGTCGTCGACAAGCCGACATCCAGAAGACCGACCAAGCGACGAATGATCGTTGGTCCTTTGCATCACCGCTGAACGTTGGCCGACCTTTCGCATCGCCGTTCTGGCAATACTTCGCGACCGGATCAGCCGTTTTCGCTGAGGACGTTGCCGCACCGCTGCAGTAGGGCGGATCGGTCAGCATGACCGAGAATTTGCCAGGCTCAAGAACCGGGAAAACTTCGTGGCAGTCGCCGTGGTAAAGAGCGATCCCTGCTCGTTCGTAATAAGGCTTCATGTTGTTCCTTCAACGTGAATGATCTTCAAAACCGTCACAACCAGAACTGACGTCGTTGAATCAATCACGCTGAAGCGGCGGCCCGCGAGCAGGCATGGAAGGTCGACCTATGTTTGCGCATGACATAACGCGGCCCTTGGTGGGACGTGCATGTCGGCCTGCAACAAGGTCGACGTGTTAGACCGGTCGTTGGTTACAGCCTTCGACCGGTCGTTTCGTTCTTTGATTAACAGACCGGTCGGCGATGCGCTCAAAGGTACCGGGCTTGATTAACCCGCGAATGCGATTCATATTCACTTCGTTCTAGAAGAGGCGGCCAATTAGCCGAAATCCACTTCAGATAAGGTGCTCACAAGTTCTGCAGTAAGAGGTCGCTATGGCTATCTCGGTCGCTGACTACCTGATTGACCAGAGTGGCATCGAATGGCCCAATGTGCTGGCTTCGTGGTCGTGGTTATTGCCGCCAAATTTCACCATATGGCTGGTCAATCGGTTCGCCGACTTGTTCTTGGTTTTGCCGAACGGCACGGTCCACATGCTGGATGTTGGGGGCGGCACGCTGACAAAGCTTGCCGACAGCCGAGACGAGTTCTGTGCCAAAATCGACGAGGATGATAACGCCAATCAGTGGCTCATGATCCCGCTAGTGGACCAGATGGTCGCCGCAGGCGCGGTTCTCCAGCCCGGTAAGTGCTACGGATTCAAGACGCCGCCGGTGCTGGGCGGCGTCTATACCGTCGAGAACGTAGGGCCACTTTCGGTTTGGGATTACTTGGGGGCATACGGCTCCATCCACGAGCAGCTCCAGGACGTGCCGGATGGTTCGCAAGTCATCCTCAAGCTGGTCCACAATCCGGATGAACTAGGTCCCGCAGCAGTCGGCGGGGAGGAGCAGGCCTTTCGAGGTTCGTAGCTCACCGGTGCCCACTCCACAGCTGTGCTTGGTCGTTACGGCCGGCAGGCATGGGGCGAAAGATCTAATATTATACCCCTCCTGTCCGGTCCACAGCGAACCGGTCGTTTCATTTATTATCTGCCAGCGGATGGATACGCTGCGCATTTTGGTGTGTCCCAGCGCTGATCGTTTCTTAGGGAGTGGTTCTGGAGTGATTGTTTTCGACATCCGCACCGACGACTGCCATTCTGATTTCATTGCGCGTGTGAACCGAGACCTAGAGAGTGAGGCAGGCAAATCCTATCTGGCCCGTTTCGGCCCTGTGTGCAGCCCGCAGTGGTGGGCCTGCTTCGACCGCGGCGAATTCCGCATACAGGTTCAGTGCGGACTAGTGACTCACGTCGGCCCTCGGATCAACGACGTTAAAGAGGAGGAGGACGTGATCGAGATTGATTGCGCAGGCTCGCTCGTAGTGATTGATCGCGTCGAACATTGGGCC